>JANPAZ010000161.1:0-2738 GCA_031430225.1 Rhodoferax sp.
AGCTGGGCACGGGTTTCACAGACGCCCAGCGCCAGAGCCCGCCCGCCATTGGGAGCACGGTGACTTACTCGTACCGTGACGTCACGCCATCGGGCAAGCCACGGTTTGCCAGCTTTCTGCGGGTGCATGAGGGGGAGTGAATTCAGTTGGACTTGCCCTCGGGGCGGGCCGATGACACTGGTTGTTGATTTCAATCCAGAATTGACACCCTACCCAGGCACACTTGTCTCGTTTTATCGGGCGAGGCTGCGAACTCGCATTTCCAGCGGCGGCAGAAAGCGGCGATCAAAAACTTCAGTGACGCTGGGTGTTCGCGGTAGGCGCTTGACGCGCACCAAGCGTTCGATCAGGCGTTGTAGGCGTTGGTCGTCCATATCGCCTATGCCGATGCGCTTGCCCTCTGGATGCGCCATTTCAATTGATAAGGTGCCTTGCAAGCGGCGAAAATTGATGGCGGCATCGCTACCGGGCGCATGGCGTAGAAGCGCATCGATGGCGAGTTTCGGGTCGCTCACCGTGTTTGCCAGCGCTTGATTGACGGCGCGTACCAGGGCGGCAAGAACCGGTTGATCACGCTGGTAGGTTTCACGTGTAACGAACAAGGTATTGCCATACATCTCTGGCAATACGTCTGACCAATTCAGAAAGCGCAGCGCACTTGGCTCAACGCCATAGGGTGTGGCAGAGGCGATCAAGGTGTTGACAAAGCCAAACACCCCATCACCGCCGCGACCTTGCAACATGTCATGGGCGGCTTGACCCATGCCGCCCATGGAGCCATCTACCTGCACACGACGGGCATCGATGCCGGCCGCGTCGGCATATAGGTCAAAGGTGACCAGCGCGGCATCGCTGGCGTGCCCCACGATGCGCTTGCCGACGAGATCAGAAGGCCGCCGAATCGGACCGCGTGCATCCACGGCGATGGTAAAGGGCACCACATTGAAGGTAGTGAATATGGCAACAGGCCCGCTACCCTCGGGGCTTCGGGCAATGCGCTCGATGAGGGCGCTGATGTCACCGTATCCGATGTCGTAAGCACCTTCGCGCACCATGGGGACCATCGCCGCTGCACCGGGACCCCCGGACAATTGCACCTCCAAACCCGCATCGCGAAAATAGTGGCGATCTTGCGCCAGCGCAAAGAAGGCGACTGGCCCCGACATGCTGGTGTTCAGAAGCAAACGAAAGGATTTACGTGGCGCTGGCGTTTGCGCATCCGCTGAGGGAAATAAGGACAAGCCTCCAGCAGCAAGCAGGGCGGTTACTGCCCGGCGGCGTACCGCAGGCACAGCGGAAAAAGAGGCGTTGCTTGAATTGGTGTTCATAGGAAAGTGCGGCTCACTTACGATCTTGCGCGCAGTCTGTCGGGTGGCAAATAGTCCGAGGTGAAAACCTCAGAAGGTGTGGGTGTTCGGGGCAGTCCGGCGCTTTGTACCATGAGGGCAATGCTGCGCGTCAAGCGGGCAGTGTCCACATCACCGATGTGCGTTTGCCGCGTCTCGGCGGGTAGCGCAGGACTCATTTCCAGGTCGAGTGTGGCTTTCAAGCGTGCGCGCTCAGACGCGCGGTGTAAGCCAGGGGAAGCTTGTAACGTGGCCTCTAGCCCCGCCTCAGGATCAGCAAGCATATCGAGCACACCGCGGTGCATGGCCCGCAGCACAGCAGTCGCAACGGCTGGCTCGCTCTGCAGCAAGCGCGGCGAGGCCATCACAACACTGCCGTAGAGAGCGGGCACATACTGGGCATACCGCAAGAAGCGCACGCGGCGCATCAGGCTGGGGTCAGCCGCGACCAGCGCACCCGTGAAGGTGCTGACATAACCAAACGCGCCAGCAGAACGCCCTGCGATGACCTCTTCTGCCATGCCAGCCATACCAGCCCAGGCACTGCTGACGCGTACGTCTGCGGGGTTCATGCCTTGGTGGCGGCACAGTGCGCCGAAAGTGCGCAAGGCAACATCCGAGTCATGTCCGATGATGCGCCGGCCGAGCAGCTGTCTTGGATGCTGGATGGGCCCATCAGCTGCAACCAGGACACAGGAAGGCGACGCATTGAACATCATGTAGATGCCTCGCGGCACAGTCTCGGGATTTCGGGCACTGACCTCGATCAAGGCATTCACATCACCATAAGCCAAATCATAGTCACCTGAGGCCATGCGCGGCGCGGCGGTGTAAGCACCACCACCCGGCGTGAGTTGCAGTTCGATGCCTTCGGCAGCCAGGTAGCCTTTGGCCTGAGCAAGCCACAGCCAAGCCTGCGGGCTGGAAAAACTGGTGTTCAGCAGCATACGCAGCCGGCGGACTGGCCGTTGCGCCAATCCTGGCAGTGAGGCCAGAATGGCGCCGGTGGTTGCGACGCCAAGCAGTGTGCGGCGTGTCAAGCTTCTGCAATAAGAGGGTGAGTGCATTCTTGCAATGTAAGTCAGGACCGACGTGGCGGGCTATCCGTATGAGCGCTTATTCGTGTGCGTATTTATACGGAGGGTGCAACATCCTGTCTGTAATTCCCCTGGGCATTGAACCTGCGGGGCAGCCGATCCGATAAGCCGATGAACCTGGCGCTAACAGAGATGTACTACAAGGCGTGTCCACGCGCTTTGGCGTGCCGTCTGAAATCACCCACTTGCGCCTCATCATGGCGTAACGCCAATCTAGCGCCAATCTGGGGTGCGCAAACGCCCATGCGCACGTATAGTGCGGGCATGAAACTCGTGTTCAGAATTTTGGGCGTTG
>JANPAZ010000162.1:0-1716 GCA_031430225.1 Rhodoferax sp.
GTACTCTACAACCCTGACAAGTCGCCCGACCTTGAAATGGCGGTGCTGCACGAGGAAGAGCTTGTTCTGATCTCCCCCAATCCCCATCACAGGGTCAAGTCCGCGGGCAAGCCCAATGCCAAGAGCCTGGTCAACCCAAAGGCCGGCAAGATTTCGCTGCTGGACGTGGCCGATATGCAGCTGATTTTGCCCAGCCGCCCCAATGCGTTTCGAATCCTGATTGAAGGCGAGATGATGGGCATTGGGCGCAGGCCCAACATTACACTGGAGGTGGATGGCCTCAATGCCATCCTCAACCTCGTCAAGGAAGGCCTGGGCCATGCCGTGCTGCCCCGCTATACGTTGAGCAATTTCGACAACACCGACCCGTTTTTGGTGCGAAACATTCATTCGCCGCGCATCCAGAGCCGCCTTGAACTCGTCTGGTCGTCGCGCAGGCCAACGACAGAAACGCACAAGAAGGCGCTCGCTTTGGTGACGGCGGTTGTGGCGACTGCTATTGCAATTACACATAACTCCTAGTGCCGCCTCGCAGTTGCAGGTTCGCCAACTCACTCCGATACTGCCCCCAGCCCCGTTTAGATCACCAGGAATTCCAGCTCGGACTACTATGAAAAATATAGCAATAAAGTGCCTATCTGTGTGGGCCATAGGGCATTTTTGCATGTTTGGCATACAAAATGCCGGCGCACAGGCACCAGGCTCCGTCTATCCGAGCAAGCCGATCCGTATGGTGGTGCCGTTCACACCCGGAGGTTCCACAGACATATTGGCGCGCGCCATTGGCATTGAGTTGACCAAGGCCTGGGGCCAGCCCGTGGTGATCGAAAACGTGCCTGGTGCGGGTGGCTCGATTGGCGCGGACAAGGTCGCCAAATCAGCCGCAGACGGTTACACCCTGCTGATGGGCCACATTGGTACGCTGGCCGTGAACCCATCGCTCTACCCCGCCCTGCCCTATGACCCTGTCAAGAGCTTTGCCCCCGTGGCCTGGGTAGCGCGCGTGCCCAACGTGCTGGTGGTGCACCCATCCGTCAAGGCCACCAATGTGAAGGAGCTGGTGGCGCTGGCCAAGTCGCGCCCCGGGCAGCTCAACTACGGCTCGGGCGGCAACGGCAGCGCGGCCAACCTGGCCACCGAGTACTTCAAGCTGCAAACGGGCACCTCGCTGCTGCACATACCCTATAAGGGCACTGCCCCTGCGGTCACCGACCTGGTGGGCGGGCAAATTCAGGTGCTGTTCACGGGTGCGCCCGCCGTGCTGCCATTTGTCAAATCGGGCCAGTTGCGGGCGCTGGCAGTGTCCAGCCCCACACGGCTTGAGGCCCTGCCAGACTTGCCTCCGGTGGCCGACAGCGGTTACAAAGATTTTGAAGCCGACCAGTGGTACGGCGTGGTGGCCCCTGCGGGCACGCCGCGCGAGATCATTACCAGGCTCAATGCGCAGATCAACCAGTCGCTGAACTCAACCGAACTCAAAACTCGCCTGACAAATGAAGGTGCCATTGCCACGCCGACAACGCCTGAGGCTTATGGCCAGCTTATCGTGCGCGAAATCGCACGCTGGAAGCCAGTCATCCAGTCCGGCCGGGTCAAGGCGGACTAGGGCGAACCAGGACAGATTTATGCCGAACCAGACAACACCAACACACACTTTCACTCACCCTCACTCACAACAGGAGACATCATGAAGACAACTTTCAAAATCAAATCAGC
>JANPAZ010000163.1:0-3830 GCA_031430225.1 Rhodoferax sp.
GCCCAAAGCCCGCGAGCTGATGGCGCGTGTCAGCCCCGATAACTTGTCGGCTGAGGCACTGAAATTTTCATGGACGAAGCTGATCGACCTTGGTTTTGCCAAGGTACGCGCGGCGCGCATGAGCTACGTGGGTGGCCCCGGTTTTGAGCTGTATGTGCCTGTGGAGATGACCCGCCACGTGTACTTGGTGCTTCAGGAGGCAGGCAAGGATTTGGGCTTGCGTGACTGCGGCTACTACGCGCTGGACGCCCTGCGCATCGAGATGGGCCGCCGCGCCTGGGGTGCCGAGATTGGCCCGGACGAAACCCCATTTGAAGCAGGCATGATGTTTGCCGTCAAGCTCGACAAGGCCGCCGACTTCATAGGCCGCGCCGCACTGCTGGCGGCACACGGCAAGCCGCTACGCAAGAAGCTCGTGACCGTTGTCTTGCAGTCTGCCAATGCCTATGCCTGGGGCGGTGAGTCGATGATCCTCAACGGCGAGACCGTGGGTGAGCTTTCATCTGTCGGCTGGAGCCCCAAGGCCGGCGCCTGCGTGGCCCTGGGCTATGTGCGCGGCACGGCTGCCAACCAGCCTCACCAAGGTACGGTGGCCGAGATTGACCTGTGGGGCGAGCGCGTACCCGTGTTCCTTTATGACCAATGGGCAGGCTGAGCAGTAGCCCCTGCGCACACCGATTGCAACAGCGCTTGCACCAGCACTTCGCGATTGACAAAATGCCGGTACTGGGACGTAAAACCAGAGCGTTTAGGCAACTTGAACCAAAAGGAAAACAGATCATGTCCACCAACACTGTCAGGCTGCATCGCGTGCTGCGCGCGCCGCCAGAGCGCGTCTACCGTGCGTTTCTGGACCCGGGTGCCATGGCCAAATGGCTGCCACCACACGGCTTCACCTGCAAGGTCTCCCACATGGATGCACGAGTCGGCGGCAGCTACAAAATGGCGTTCACCAACTTCGGCAATGGCGGAGGCAACAGCTTTGGGGGTAAGTATCTGGAGCTGGTGCCTGCCGAGAAAATTGCCTACACCGCGCAATTCGACGACCACAATCTGCCCGGCGAGATGAAGACCACAGTCACCTTCAAATCTGTGCTGTGCGGCACTGAGATGCACGTCACGCAGGAAGGGATACCGGCAGTCATTCCCGTGGAAATGTGCTACCTGGGCTGGCAAGACTCACTTGACCAGCTTGCTGCACTGGTCGAACCGGACATTCCGGGCTAGTTCGGGAGATGCCTTGTATCACTCTGTACTCGCGGGCAAGACCTTCTGGTTGCCGTACTTCGAAGTGGCGGCTGACCGTTTTTTTTGAGGCCGAATGGTGACCCCTTGAGAATGAACTTTATGATGAAGTCGCAACCCCGGCCTGGGTCAACCGAAGTAGACGCCTACGTCATCGCCACAGACGCGAACGTGCGGCCCATCTTGCAAAGAATCCGGCGCATTGTGCGTCAGGCAGTACCCGACGCGCAGGAGACCATGGGCTACAAAATGCCAGCCTTCAGGCGCGGGCGCATCTTCCTGTATGTGGCCGCTTTCAAGAAGCACATCGGGGTCTATCCGCCACTTACTTCCGACGAAGCGCTGCGTGGCGAACTTCGCCCCTACGTCAACGAGAAAGGCAACCTGCGCTTTCCGCTTGACCAGCCCATGCCTTACGACCTGATTGCGCGGGTAGCAGAAGCACTTGCAGTCCAGTATTCGCGTTAGTGGGCGACGTTAGCGAGTCAAATTGGCAATTAGCCCTTTTATCCAGTGAATAGTTTGCTATATATTAAATAGCATATTTAGTCTGGACCGAGTCAGGCGAAAATCAGCGCGTTCACAATCCCAAAGTTTCAACCTGCCCGCTGGCCGCACCCATCATGAAAATCGAAAAGAACACCGTCGTCACCCTTCACTACAAGGTGTCTGACACGCTTGGCCGCCTCATTGAAGAAGTCAAGGAACCCATGGCCTATCTGCACGGCGGCTACGACAACACGCTGCCCAAGATCGAGGCTGCGCTGGAGGGCCAGAACACTGGCTACCAGACCACGCTGCAACTCAAGCCCGAAGACGCCTTTGGCCTGCGCGACGAAACGCTGGTGCAAACCATTGCCAAGCGCGACTTCCCCGCTGGCGTGAAGGTGGGCGGCCAGCTCAAGGGTCGCTCAGAAAATGGCAGCGAGATGGTCTTTACCGTGATGAAGATCAAGGGTGACACCGTGCACCTGGATGGCAACCACCCCTGGGCTGGCAAGGAACTGCGGTTTACCGTGAAGGTCACCGAGGTGCGCCCCGCTATCCCCGAAGAGATTGAGCACCGCCACGTGCACGGCGCGCACGGGCACCACCACTAAGGTCAGGGTGCCAGCTCCGCTGCCTTGCCCGGCGTATTCACGGCGCCTCCGCCAAACACCAATACCTTGCCGGCATGAACGCCAGCGGTGACAGCGGTCGCTGTTGCCCGCGCGCGCGGGATGGCCATGCGGGCGTAAAGCGAGAAGCTGAGCGTGGCGGGGTTGAATACCTCGACCGTGCCACGCACGATTGACTCACCGCTTTCGCCGCCGAAGATCAGCACCCGCCCGTCTGCCAATGACGCCGCTGCATGGTGAATGCGCGTCACCGCCAGGGGCGACGCGACAGTACTGAACGTCCCGCTGGCGGGGTCGAAGATTTCAGCTGTGGAGTTGATGGTGGCTTCGCGATCTCCCCCGACGATCAACACTCTGCCGTCGGGCAGGCGGCTGGCGGTGTGCCCCAGGCGGGCGACGGTCATAGACCCTGTGAAGCTGAATACGCCGGTTACCGGGTCGTAGATTTCCGCTGAAGCCAGGGCACCCGCGCCCGGAGACGGCTGAAACCCGCCGACGATGAGCACCCGGCCATCGGCCAGAACGGTGGCGGTGAACAAACCACGGGCTGTCTTCATGCTGCTGGCAGAGGTGCTGAAAGTGTTGCTCGCAGGGTCAAAAAGATCAACCGAAGCCGTGGCCAGCCAGCTGGGCACGCCATAGGGTACGGGGCCATTGAAGCCACCCATCACCAGCACTTTGCCGTTGTTGGGTCCGCTGCCAAGCTTCACCATGCGGTGGTGAATGCGCAGCGCGCTCATCGTATTGGCGATGGCCGTGGTGGTGCCGGTCGCCAGGTTCAGCACTTCGGCACTGCTGCGTGCCGTTTGATAGTCTTGCTCGCCACCGGTGACCAGCACGCGATCCGCGTCCAGCGCAATGGCCTCAGGGTTTATGCGTTGCACGGTCAGGACGGGGCCAATGCTGAAGCCGCCGCTGGCCGGATTGAACACGTCCGTGCTCAGCAGCGGGTTGTAGCTCTGGCGGTCGGGATGGCCCGCCACCAGGAGCACACGACCATCCGGCAACACTGCAGCCGCATGGCCATAGCGCATGGTGGACGGCGCCGTGGCCGGTGCGGTCAGCGCTGTTGCCGGGGCCGTCGTGACCACGACCGGGATGGTTCCGGTCTTGGATGGATCGGCCACGCTGACCGCGTTGATGCTGTAGGTGCCGGGTGTTGCAGGCGGCAGGTAGCCACGGAAGTAATCCACGGCGATCACACTGCCAGCACTGCTGCCCGGCCCGGTGGTCCAGGTCACGTCGCGATTGATGCCTTCGGGTGAAATGCTGGTGTTGAATGTCAGCATGTCGGCGGCGGTCAACGTGGCTGCCGCCGGTGCGGTCAGCGTCAGAATGACCTCGCTTGCAATCGTCAGTTGAAAGGTGGCGCTCTGGCTTGGGCTGGCCGTGGTGGTGCCGCGCACGGTGACACTGGCCACGGTGCTGCCCGCGCTGAAGAGGCCGGTTGCGCTGATGCTGCATGTG
>JANPAZ010000164.1:0-1774 GCA_031430225.1 Rhodoferax sp.
ACGCCTGATGGTCACGCTGGGCGTGGGCCTGATCCTGATGGAGCTGGCCAACAAGCTCGACTGGCTCACGGGCGGTGCCGACGGCCTGCAAGGCGTGGTGATGGGCCCGCTGTTGGGCAGGTTCGAGTTTGATCTGGCGGGGAAAACGTCCGCGTTTTATTCGGTCACGGCCTTGCTGGTGTTTTTTGTACTGGCGCGTCGGCTGGTGAATTCTCCGTTTGGCGGCACGCTCAAGGCCATCCGCGACAACCGTCTGCGCGCCATGGCCATCGGTGTACCGGTTCATTCGCGCCTGGCCGTGATCTACACCGTGGCTGCATCCGTGGCGGGCGTGGCGGGCGGGCTGGCGGCCCAAACGACAGGCTTCGCCTCGCTCGACGTCTTTGCGTTTGACCGCTCGGCCGACGTGATGCTCATGCTGGTGATCGGTGGCACGGGCTGGCTGTAAGGCGGCGTGGCGGGTGCGGTGGCCTTCAAGCTGATGCACGACGTGCTCTCCAACATTACCCCGCAATACTGGACATTCTGGATTGGCCTGTTCCTCGTGGTGCTGGTGCTGGTGGGGCGTGACCGTCTGATCCGCCCCTGGACCTGGTTCAAGCGTGGCCAGCAGCGCGACGGAGGCAAGGCATGAGCGCCGCGCCGGGCCGCCCCCCAGCAAGCTCGCACCGCAGTGCGCCGCACGAAGGTACTCCGGTGAGCGTCAACTTGTCAAACGTGGGTGCACAACCCGAAGTTGTGCTGTCTGCACAAGGCCTCAACAAGCGCTTTGGCGGCATCACCGCAACCAATAACGTCACGCTGAACCTGCGCAAGGGCGCGCGCCATGCGCTGATCGGGCCCAACGGCGCGGGCAAGACCACGCTGATCAATCTTCTGACCGGTGTGCTGGAACCCTCTGAGGGGCGCATCGTGCTCGAAGGCCAGGACATCACAGACCTGGCACCCCATCAGCGTGTGAAACGCGGCATGGTGCGCACCTTCCAGATCAACCAGCTGTTTGACACCCTCACGCCGCTGGAGACGCTGGCGCTGACCGTTTCCCAGCACCGGGGCCTGGGCGGCAAGTGGTGGCAGGCGCTGGGTGCCAACAAAGGCGTGACCGAGCGCTGCGCGCAGTTGCTGGAGCAGTTTCACCTGACCGCAGTCATGAACCAGAAGACGCAGGTGCTGGCCTACGGCAAGCGCCGTCTGTTGGAGATTGCCATTGCGCTGGCCTGCGAGCCGCGGGTGCTGTTGCTTGACGAGCCGGTAGCTGGCGTGCCGGCCGGTGAGCGCGAGGAGCTGTTGCAAACCGTGGCCGCACTGCCCGCCGATGTGTCGGTTCTTTTGATTGAACATGATATGGACCTGGTCTTCAGCTTTGCCAAACGCATGACGGTGCTTGTCAACGGCACGGTGCTGACCGAGGGCGACCCCGACCAGATCGCGAACGACCCGCAGGTGAAGGCCGTGTACCTGGGCCACGGTGACGAAATCAGCGACGAAATCAATGAGGGAGCAGCCCATGCTTGAGTTGCTTACAGTGAAGGATTTGAGCGCAGGGTATGGCGAAGCCGTGGTGTTGCACGACGTGTCGCTGTCGCTGGCTGAAGGCCAGACGCTGGCGCTTTTGGGTCGAAACGGCACCGGCAAAACCACGCTGATCAACACGTTGGCAGGTGCGACGCGCCAGCATGCGGGCACCATCATGCTGGGAGGTGCTGTTCTGCACAAAATGCCATCGCATGAGCGTGCGACCGCTGGCATCGGCTGGGTGCCGCAGGAGCGCAAT
>JANPAZ010000165.1:0-1521 GCA_031430225.1 Rhodoferax sp.
CGTGGTCGTGGTCGTGGTCGACAGGTCTGAGCGAATACTGGTTTTACTGGCTGGGTCGTCATAACCCAAGGTGCCCTGGTCGAGTGTCAGCAGGCCGATCTGGACGCGCGCGTTCTCGTCTTGCTGGTTCAGGTCCAGCAGCCAGCTCTTTCGGCCTTGCGTACCGCGCTCCAGGAAAATCACCGGGTTTTCAAGTCGTACCTGGGGAAACACAATGCGCTGATTCAGCAACTGCATCAAGTCGAGCGTGACCTCCACGCTGCGGGCTGAGACCATCTGCCGCTGCGTTGCCCAGTCAGGGTTCGCAAACGTGACGCCCGCCGCATGGAACCTGGGCAGTGGCCACGCGAACGCCAATGTGAGATCACCTTGCAGGGCAAGAACACGCCCCGTCTTCTCCAACGCAAAACGTTCTATGGGAGCCCGCAGCCAGTTCCAGCCAAACAGGGCAATGAATCCTGCCACAAGCATGGCAGAACCCAGCACGATGGCTGCCGCCCATTTAAGGCCGCGTCCCATGTGCCGTGTCAGGTTTACACCCATGCTTAACGAACTGGCACCACCACGATGGTGTCGCCGGTTGTACCGCCTCGGGCGCCCGTGCTACCCGTGGCCCCAGTGTTGCCCGTGGCACCGGTGTAGCCGGTTGCACCCGTGCTGCCGGTGTTACCCGTGGCGCCGGTGTAACCCGTGGCGCCAGTGCTGCCGGTGGCACCTGTGCGTCCGGTGGCTCCGGTGTAGCCCGAGGCACCCGTTTCGCCCGTGGCACCGGTCGGACCCGCAGGGCCTGCAGGGAATGAGATACAACCCGCCAATGTAATGGCTGCGGTTGCTGCGATAGTCAGTTTGACAAGTGTCGAATTTTTCATGATGTTTCCTTGAGTAACTCTAGGCAAGCTGAACACCCGATGATGAGCAGTTTGTCCGGGCTTGATCAGTGTCCGGCCATGTGAATCAGCCGAGGCAGATCAAGCCCGAGCTGTTGATGGGTCGCAATGCTTTCACGCGAAGCGACTGACGTTGAGACTATTCGCATGCTTTGCGGTATTCGGTGCGCTGGCGCGCTTAGTGGCAGTTTTTCACTTGGGAGATTTTGTGCGTCGGTGGCGGACACAGGTCGACGCGGCACTCAGACTCCGCGACTGTCCCCCGTCCTGCGGACTCCTCCTTAATGCCGCTGCGCTGAATGCCACGCCGACCTGTGTCTGGTAGCGCTGTGGATTTATCAATTGCATTGTTAGTTCGCTACCGCACAGTGTTTAAAGCCATCGCGTGCAACGATGAACGCACTACTCTCAAGGAACAGATCATGAAAAGCCCAAGCTTCATGCGCAAGACATTGCTCCCCGCTCTTCTGGGCATCTTTCTTGTGGCTGGCTCAGCGCACGCCCAGGTCCGCATCAACATCACAATCGCACCGCCAGCGCCGCTGTATGAAGCGATTCCCACCGTCGCACCCGGCTACATATGGGCGCCAGGCTATTGGGCCTGGCATGGTGACCAACATATCTGGGTGCGCGG
>JANPAZ010000166.1:0-3584 GCA_031430225.1 Rhodoferax sp.
GCTTCAGTCGGAATCAACAAGGACTTGGCCGCCCGCATGTCCATGAACTGCAGGGTGACGAACATGCCGGGCACCAGCAGGTTGCCGGGGTTGGCCAGTTCCACACGCGCCGTGAGCGTGCGGGTGGCCGCATTCACTTCCGGCAGAAGTGCCTGCACTGTGCCGCGCAAGGCCGTGCCCGGTGCGGCGGCACTGTTGGCCTGCACCTTGGTTCCGGGGCGAATCAAGGCCGCCTGGCTCTCAGGCACTTCGGCGTTGGCCCATACGCTGCCAAGGCCGTTGATGCGGAACAACGTCGCACCGGGCATCACCGTCATACCCTCACGTGCCATCAGTTCCGCCACCACGCCACCAATCGGTGCGGTGAGGGTGATGCGGGCTTGGGTTTTGCCACTGCTCTCCACCAGTCGAACTTGCTCTTCGCTCATGCCCACTTGGCGCATGCGCTGGCGGGCGGCATCCACCAGCGAGGCCAGGTCGGGGCCCTGCATGCGTTTCACGGACAAGAACTCTTCTTGCGCGGCAATCCAGTCGGGCACGTAGAGTTCGGCCAGGGCCTGGCCCTGACTCACACGGTCCAGCGTGGCGCGTACCAGCAAGCGTTCGATATAGCCCGTGGCACGGGCCTGCACAAAAACCTGGTCGCGTTCGTTGAAAGCGATATTGCCCACGGCGGAGACCTGCGGTGACAAAACGCCCTCAGTGACTTCGGCGGTGCGGATCCCCAGGTTTTGCTGGATGCGCGGGCTCACGGTCACTTTGCTGCCATCACTGTCGCCATCTGCATACACGGGCACCAGCATCATGTCCATGAAAGGCGACTTGGCGGGCTTGTCGAACTTGTTACCCGGCACCATGGGGTCGTGGTAGTAAATAATTTTTTTACCGGTGACCGGGTCTATGTCACCGGCCTTGATACCTGCGGTGATGTGGCGGCGTGTGGCTTCTTCGCCTTGGGCGATGGTCTGAGGCACAGCCTCAGCGGTTGCGGCCATGCCCGTACTCATATCCATGCCCTGTTTCATGCCCAGCGCATAAAGCGCGTAGCCGCCCGCGCCAATCACGGCAATGGTGGCAAAGACGATTCCTGTGATTTTGAGTGTACGTTTCATGCTATTTCTCCAGGACTGCAGTCGGTGTTGTTGCGACCGCGGCCTCATGGTTGCCCACCATCAGGTGATTCAGTTGTGCCCACAGGCCTGCTGTTTCCATCTCAAGGCGCAACTGGTCAATGCGGGTGTCGATCTCCATGCGGCGCGATTCCAGTACCGCGCCCAACGAGCCGCTGCTGATGTTGCCCCGGTAGGTGGCCAGTGCTGCCTGAGTGCGCTGCTGGCTCAGAGGCAGCAGCACACGGTCATACGCCAGAAGCCGCTCGCGGTTGCTCTGCCACTGCTGCAGCCAGCCACGGACTTGCGCCGCGCGGTCCCGGTTGGCCTCTTCGCGTTGGGCCCGCATTTGCTCGATCAGCGCCAGCTTGGCCCCCAGTTCACGGTCTTGTCGTTTGTCTTGGTTGAGTTGCAATGGCAGTGAAAAGTTGATGGACACCATGTTGGAATAGGCTGGGCCGCGCTGGTTGAACATCAACTCCATCGTCCAGTCGGCCTTTTTTTCGCTTTGCGCCATATCGGCTTCGGCACGTGCAACCGCCTCCTGGCGGGCCATGACCACAGCGTGCGGGTGGGCTTGCAGTTTGGCCTCCAGGTTGTTTGTGTCCAGTGGGAGGGTGCTTAGATCGGGCGGCGGTGCCAGGGCCATATTGCCCTCGGGGCCGACCCAGCGCACCAGTCGTGTCTTTGCCGCCAACACGTGTGATTGCGCCTGCTGAATGCGCTCGTCCATCAACGCTACGACCGAGCGGGCCGCAAACACATCGGCCTGTGTGCCGCGCCCGCCCCGGTAGGCGGCTTCTGCGGCCTCCACCTGCAGCGCGACCTCCGTACGTTGTATACCCAGCAAGTTGCGCATGCGCTCCAGGTAGTGGCGATCCAGCCAGGCGGTGGCGGTGTCACGTTGCAGGTTGGTTTGTGCCATCACGCGGTTTGCATCGGCCGCCTCGGCCTCTCGCTCAAAGCGGGCGCTGCGGGCTTGGCGCTTGTCAGCACGCGTCAGCTCTCGCATCACGCCCACCGTTTGCATGGTCATGAAGTCATTGGTCAGATTGAACTGATCTGACCCGGTGACTGGCAGATTGTTGATGCCGAGTTTGAGCGTGAGGTCGGGCAACTGGCCGGCTGCAACCGCCATCTGCCGGGCGGATTGGGCCAGCGCGTCTTGTGCTGCCATTTGCCGCGAGTGCTGCTGAGATAGCTGCAGGGCTTGGTCAAGTGTCAGTGGGGACTGGGCCAGTGCGGGCAAGGGCAGCCCTAGCGCGAGCAACAAACGGCATAACGTGACGGGGCCGCAGCGACCCACCTTGAGGCGTGAAGTAAACATAAATTTCCTGACAGAAAAGCACCGAAAAATCGGCGACCCCGTCCGCAACATCTTGGCGTTGCAGACGAACCACGGGCGTGGAGGTCAGGAAATGGGTGGCCTAAACCCTGGCGCGCGCTCGGCGCTGGAGAAGCTGGTGCAGGCCATACCCTGCGCAGCCTGAGGCAAGTGCACAGCACGGGCAAGCATCATGGAGTAGCCCGTGACCAGTGCCATGCAAAGCTGGCAGGTGGTGCAGCCTTTGAAAACCGGCGAGGCGGTGTCATCGGTAGTCGACTGGCTGGATGCCAGCATGGGGCAGTCGATGGGCATGCTGGCTTTCATTTCAGCGCCAAACTGGCCAATATCCCACGTATTACTTACGTTATTAGCTATGTTCTTTATAGCATTCAACTCGTGGGAGGCCATGGCCACCGACATCACGTCAGCCGCCCAACCGCGCACCGGAAGTACAGCAATCAGGAAAATGAGGAGCAGGTGGCGCATAGTGGAGTTGACAGTTTAGCCCAGCAGAAGTTCCGCGAAATATGGCTCAATCAAACGCAGCACCCCGACTGTTTGCCGCTCACCTGAATGGGTGGGCAGGGCTGGGACCCATAGGAGCAGTACACGCCACAGTCACCGGGTTTTGGATTGAGCATGGCATGGCATTGCTCGCATTCATAAAACCACTGACAGGCATCGGTTGGCATTGTTTCAGTTTTCGCATGGCCGCATTCAGGGCACGTCAGTGTTGACTCCAGAACGACTGTGCCAGCGGCAATGTTGGGACTCATGGGTTGTTTTCTCTGAGTGTTGAGGGAAATCCAGCCTGCGTTGTCGCTTGGGTTAGTTGCTGCACGTTCGTTTTGTCATCGTCAAAGTTGACCAAAACCTGCTTTTTTCCAAAATTGACATCTGCCCGGGTTACACCGTTGACTTGAGTCAACGCCTTCTTGACGGTAATTGGACATGCCGCGCAAGTCATACCGGAAACAGCCAGCGTCACGGTTTTCTGCGCCGCCATTACAGGAGCAGTGCTGGCGACAAGCATGGATAAAAGTATGAGGTTTTTCACAATGGCTCCTCAATAAAATAGGGGGGCGTACCAAGGAAAGCCCAATAACGCCACCGCCAGCCCAGCTACAGCCAGCCGGGGCAAGGTGAAC
>JANPAZ010000167.1:0-4483 GCA_031430225.1 Rhodoferax sp.
CCCGCACTGGCTGAATTTCGCGCCTTGCATCCCGGGCTAGAAATGCAGCTGCAACTCACCGAACAGTTACCCGACCTGGCCACGCAGGGTTTTGACGGCGCCGTGTGGCTGTGGTCGGTTCACGGCAGGCGTGCATCAGAGTGGGTGTCGCGCCGGTTGGCCCGAAACCAGCGCGTTTTGGTCGCAGCACCGTCGTATTTGAAGCGGCACGGCATGCCCAAATCGCCAGGAGAACTGGAACAACATGCTTGCCTGGTGGTGCGCGAGAACGACCAGCGGTTCGACCTGTGGCGCCTGCACCGGGGCAAAGAAAAAAACGCTGCTCCGATCCGGGTACAAGGCCCACTTTCAAGCAACTCAGGGGAACTTGTGCGCGACTGGTGCCTGGCAGGTCACGGCATTATGTTGCGCAGCCTGTGGGACATTGCACCGCACATTCACTCGGGCCAACTGTTGAGGGTGCTGCCAGACCATGCGATGCACGACGCCGACATTCATTGGCTGGCACCGTACCGTGCCCAGACGCCCCGGAGAATCCGCCTGTTGATCGATTTCCTGGTGGAGCGCTTTCGCGAAGAGCCCTGGAAGGTCAGTCCGGCGGCCGGGGAGCACGCACCACCAGGCTGACGCCAAACGCGGTCAACAAGGTGCCCGCAATGGTGATGACCGAGATGGCTTCAGAAAAGAGCAGCCAGGCGATCAGTGCAGTCACCGGAGGCACCAGGTACATGAGACTGGTCACCGATGCCGCCGCGCCGCGCTGGATCAACAGGTACAACAGCGAACTGCCACCCAGCGTCAACGCCAGAACAGACCACGCCATGGCACCGTACAGGTCCGCCTGCCACTGCATCGCTTCCGATTCAAGCAGTGTCAATGGCAAGGTCACCAGCAACGCCGCAGCGAGCTGAATGACATTGGCCGTGCGTACATCGCAGGGGGCGACAAACCGCTTCTGGTACAGCGTGCCGATGGTGATGCCAAACAGGGCGGCGACGGCAAACGACAGGTTGACCCAGTTGGCTTCGCCACCTGCGCCGAACTTGCGCGATACCACCATCACCAGGCCGGCAAAACCCAATAACAACCCCACCCATTGGACCCGTGTCACGCGCGTGCCGATTGCCGACAACCAGAACGCCGTAAGCACAGGCTGAAGGCCAACGATCAACGCTGACAGCCCTGAACCCATGCCCGCCTTGACGGCAGCCCATACGCCACCCAGGTAGCAGGCGTGCATCAAAATGCCGGTCACCGCCAGGTGCTGCCACTGCACCCGCTCTTTCGGCCAGGCCACTTTGGCGAAAAATATCCAGGGAAGAAAACACAAGATCGACAGTGCGTAACGCACCGCCAGAAACTTCATGGGTGGCGACAACGGCATGCCGAAACGCGCAACGATAAACCCCGTGCTCCAGATCAGCACAAACACCACCGGCATCGCCTTGATCCAGGCGTTGTCGCCGTCCGATTTCACTGCAGAGTCACTTCAGCATCACTTCACCCGTGCCCGGATTTCAGGCAGGGCCTTTTGCAGGTAATACACCATGGACCAGACTGTCAATACGGCGGCCACCCAGATCAGCCACGTGCCCCATACATGCGTATTGATCATGCCAAACAGCATGCCGTCAAACAGCAAAAACGGTATGGCGACCATCTGGAAAACTGTCTTGAGTTTGCCAATCATGTGCACTGCCACGCTTTTGGACGCACCAATTTGCGCCATCCACTCACGCAGCGCCGAAATGGCGATTTCGCGGCCAATGATGATGAGCGCCACAAACACGTCGGCACGCTGCAAGTGCACCAGCACCAGCACACAGGCACACACCAGAAACTTGTCGGCCACAGGATCCAGGAAGGCCCCGAACGACGAGGTCTGGTTCAGCCGGCGCGCAAGAAAGCCGTCAAGCCAATCCGTCCAGGCGAAAACCACGAACATCACGGTTGCCACCAGATTGCGCGTAGCGGGTTCAAGTGGCAAGTAGAACACCCCCACGATCAGCGGAATCGCGACGATGCGCGTCCAGGTCATGATGGTGGGTATGGTTAAGAACATGGCGCAATTGTGGCATGACCTTGCCCCCAAACGGTGCACGCCGCCTTGACTTGACTCAGTGCAAGGCGCGATAGATCTCTTCAGCCAGCTCGCGCGAGATGCCGTCCACCGTGGCGATGTCCTCCGCGCCCGCCAGTGCAACACCGCGCACACCCCCAAATCGCTGCAACAGTTTGGCGCGCCGCTTGGGGCCAATGCCAGGGATTTCTTCCAGCTTGCCGCCTCCCACGCGCACCTTGGCCCGAGCGGCGCGCATGCCGGTAATGGCAAAGCGATGCGCTTCATCACGTATCTGGGCAACCAGCATCAACGCGGCGGAATCCTTGCCCAGGTAAACCTTTTCACGACCATCGGCAAACACCAGCTCTTCCAGCCCCACCTTGCGGCCCTCGCCTTTTTCCACGCCCACAATCAGGGCCAAGTCCAGCCCCAGCAACTCAAACACCTCACGCGCCTGCGACACCTGTCCCTTGCCGCCATCTACCAGTACCAGGTCGGGCAGCCTGCCGGTTCCTGCCGACACCTGCCCGGTGGTCTTCGCTTCATTCAGGGCTTCAGACAATTTGCCGTAGCGGCGCATCAGCACCTGGCGCATGGCGGCGTAGTCGTCTCCCGGGGTAATGCCGTCTATGTTGTAGCGGCGGTACTCGGCGTTTTGCATTTTGTGATGGTGAAACACCACGCAAGAACCCTGGGTAGATTCGCCCGCCGTGTGAGAGATGTCAAAACACTCCACGCGAAGCTCTTCCAGCGCATCGGGGGCCATGTCCAACGCATCGGCCAGCGCGCGTGTGCGCGCCTGCTGCGAGCCTTCCTCCGACAGCAGGCGGGCCAGTTGGAGATTCGCATTGGTCTGTGCCATTTCCAGCCAGATACGGCGCTGCTCTCGCGGCTGGTGCACCGCGCTGACCTTAACGCCGGTCTGCACCGAGAGCGCTGCCACCAGCGCCTTGCTGACAGGGTGGCTGGTTACCAGCGACGGCGGCACCGCCACGTCGATGTAATGCTGCGCAACGAAAGCCTCCAGTACCAACACCTCAACGGGTTTGGCAATTGGCACAGGTTCATCACTGTCAATTTCGTTATAGAGAATGGACGCTTCTTCCACATGCACCGGAAAGTACGGCCGGTCGCCCAGGTGGCGGCCACCACGCACCATGGCCAGGTTGACACAGGCGCGCCCGCCCTGCACTTTCACGGCCAGTACATCCACGTCGCGGTCTGCCACGTTGTCCACCGACTGCTGGTGCAGCACATTCGAGAGTGAGGCGACCTGATCTCGCACCTGCGCCGCCTGCTCAAACTCCAGCCTGTCGGCGTGCGCCATCATGCGGGCTTCCAGCGCCTTCATCACTTCTTTCGAATCGCCGTGCAGAAATTTCTCGCCGTTGGCAATGTCCTGTGCATAGTCGTCGGCCGAGATATGCCCCACACAAGGTGCGGAGCAGCGCTTGATCTGGTACAGCAAACAGGGCCGAGTACGGTTGCTGAACACCGGGTCTTCGCAGGTGCGCAGGCGGAACACCTTTTGCATCAGCAAAATGGCTTCTTTCACGGCCCAGGCGCTGGGGTACGGCCCGAAGTAATGGTGTTTTTTTTCGACCGCGCCCCGGTAATACGAGACACGTGGGTACAGGGCAGGCGCTTTGGCGTCAACAGCCGCCTTGCCTGAGGGCAGCCCCGATATCTTCAAATACGGATAGCTCTTATCGTCGCGAAACAAGATGTTGTACTTGGGGTTGAGCGTCTTGATGAGGTTGTTTTCCAACAGCAGCGCCTCGGCCTCCGAGCGCACCACGGTTGTCTCCATCCGCACAATCTTGCTGACCATGTGGCCAATGCGGGTGCCGCCGTGGTTCTTCTGGAAATAGCTCGACACCCGCTTTTTGAGGTTGATGGCCTTGCCCACATAAAGAACCATGCCGTCGGCATCGAAATATCGATACACACCCGGCAATGGCGGCAGACCGGCCACCTCAAGAAGTAGTTGTTCGGGGTGCGCAGATGCCGTGGCCGGTTCGTCAGTACCTGGCAAACAGGAAACTGGCGAATCGGGGGAAGCGGGCAAAGAGGGCGAAGTGGGCATAGGCCCGTATTGTGGACAATTCGTCACCTCACCGCACGACACGAAACGAAAACCGGAACCCACCCATGCTTTGGGATATTTTTTGCAAAGTCATCGACAACTTTGGCGACATTGGCGTCTGCTGGCGCCTGAGCGCCGACCTGGCTTCGCGAGGACAGCAAGTTAGGCTGTGGGTTGACGACGCCAGCGCGTTGCAATGGATGGCCCCCGACGGCGTTACGGGCGTTGAGGTCAAAGAATGGTCGTCTGCTTTTCAAAGCGGCGCTATCCCCCCTGGCGACATATTGGTGGAAGCCTTCGGATGCGAAGTTGCTCCTGAATTTATAGCTAACCAT
>JANPAZ010000168.1:0-1785 GCA_031430225.1 Rhodoferax sp.
ATCCTCGCCGTTGCCGCCCTTGCCAGCTTCGCCTTCGCGGGTGGCGCTGCAGCACAGGCCTATCCCAGCAAACAGATCAACGTGGTCGTGTCTTTTCCTCCGGGTGGAGACACCGACGCCCTGGGCCGCCTGTTTGCCGAAAAATTGGCAGCACGTGTCGGTCAGTCCGTCGTCGTGGAGAACAAGACTGGTGCCAGCGGCACTATCGGCAACTCGTATGTGGCCAAGGCCAATCCTGATGGCTACACACTGCTTTTCACGCCCAACACCATGGCCACAGCCCCCCTGGTGCTCAAGCCAGGTTCGGGCGCTGTCTATGACCCATTGAACGATTTCACCCCTATCTTTCTTGCGGGCACCCAGTCCCTGTTTGTAGTGACCACGGCGCAAAGCGGCGTGACCGACCTCAAGGGCCTGGTGGCCGCAGCCAAGGGCGGCAAGATCGTTTCTTACGCCAGTCCGGGCAATGGGTCGCCCATGCATATCCTGGGCGAGATGGTCAATAAATCCGCTGGTGTCAAGATTTCGCCCATTGCCTATCGGGGCAGTGGCCCAGCGATTGTGGATTTGCTGGGCGGGCACCTGCCCATGATGTACACCACACTGGGTCCGGTCTCGCAGCATCTGGCCTCGGGCAAGCTGTTCAATATTGGTGTGGCTGACGCGCAGCGCTCACCATTGCAACCCAATGTGCCCACACTGTCGGAGGCGGGCATTAAAGACGCTGACGTGGGCGCCTGGCAGGGCTTTGTAGGGCCCAAGGGTATGTCGCCTGATGTAGTTCGAACGCTGAATGCCCACTTCAATGAAATCATCAGAATGCCCGATGTGCAGACGCGTATGACCGCCCTGGCGCTGGTCCCTGTGGGCGGCGAACCGGCCGCCATTTCCAGGGCCGTGCAGGACAACTACACCCGATACGGCAAAATCATCAAGGAAGCTGGAATTCAGGCCGACTGAACAACCGGAGCGGCGAATTGACCGATTCCAACGCCCAGCAAGTGGCCTTTGTGACTGGGGCGGCGCAAGGCATCGGGCTTGCGATCGCCGCCCGCTTGGCTCGCGACGGCTTTCGCGTGATTGCTTTGGACCGTTCTGCGGCAAGGCTCGATGCCGCTGTCTCAGGTTTGCGGGGGCAGGGCTTGAACGTGCAAGGTGCTTGCGTAGATATTTGTGATCGCAGTGCTGTTTCGAGTGCCCTGTCCCGCTTTGACCGCGTGGATGTCATGGTCACTGCCGCAGGCATCTATAACGACGCAAAATTTCTGGACCTGACCGAGGATGCCTTTCGCCAGATGCTGGACGTCAATGTGATTGGCACTTTCATTCCCGCCCAGGAAGCCGCACGGCGCATGAAGGCCGGTGGACGCATCGTCACGATCTCGTCGCGCGGCGCACTGGGTGGCACCCGGTTTGCCCACTACGTCGCATCCAAGGCGGCTGTGATCGGACTGACCCGCGCCATGGCGATGGAGTTGCGCGATGCACAGATCGCAGTGAACTCGGTCGCGCCCGGCTTTACAGATACGCCCATGACGCGCTCGGCTCCGGCCGAAATGTTCGCGGCTTGGGAAAAACTGGAACCTTCAGGCAAGGCCGCCAGCCCGGACGACATTGCGAATGCGGTCGCCTTCCTGAGCGCGCCATCAACGCATTTCATCACCGGCCAGACCTTGTTTGTGGATGGTGGCAAGTCCCTTGGTGGACTTGGCATTTGAACTCTGCAACCTAAAAAATCATGCTGGCGAGACATCTGGTTGACCCCGACCTGCAGCCACCCATGCC
>JANPAZ010000169.1:0-2834 GCA_031430225.1 Rhodoferax sp.
TCATTCGCATCCATGTGGCTGATCCCGCGCATGGAAGTGTTTCAGCGCAACAATGCAGACATTGACATCCGTATAGACGCCTCCGACAACGCGGTGGACATGGATGTCGCCGACGTGGACCTGGCCATCCGCTACGGCCCAGCCTCCGCGATGCCGGACAGCGCCATACGCTTATTTGGCGAGCAACTGGCACCTGTCATCAGCCCGTGGCTACTAAAGAGCAATCCACGCATCAAGAAACCCGAAGACCTCGCCCAGTTCGCCCTGATAGAAGCCGGTGATGCGCACCGCACCCACCTGGAATGGCTAACCTGGCGGCGCTGGTTTGACGAGCAGAAACTGACCCGGCTCACCCCAAAACGCTGGCTTTACTTTAACTACGCGTACCAGATGGTGCAGGCTGCGCTGGCGGGACAAGGCGTGGTGCTGGCCCGCCTGCCACTGATCTCTGAAAACCTGGCCAGTGGCGACTTGATAGAAGCGCTGCCGCATACTCGAATGGACAGCCCGATGGCCTACTGGCTCATCGTGGGCCCCCGCAGCAGTGCCAGGCCTGAAATACGTGCGTTTTGTGAGTGGCTGCTTTTGCAGGCCGAAGCCACGCGCAAAACCAGCGGTGAAGTGGCCGACCCGGAAACACTCGTTAATCCGGATTGAGTTACTGGGCTATTGAGCCAGACACAGTTACACGGGCCACACCACCCCGTTGTCATTCAAGATAGCATCCAGCGGCACATCATGAGGTTCAGGCTCAAAGTCGTCGACAAACCCCTGCGTAAAGCCTAGCCCCACAGTGACAGGTTTGGGTTGCAAAGTGGCCAGCGTGCGGTCATAAAAACCACCGCCGTATCCCAAACGATAGCCCCCGGTTCCATACCCCACACACGGCACAAACAGGAGGGTCGGCACGATAACTTCTGTGTCTTTTGGCTTGGGAATGCCGTAGGCATCCTCTTCCATGGGGCATCCTGGGTACCAGGCCCAAAACGTGAGGGTTTTATGGACCTTGTCCACCACCGGCAAACCAATGCGTCTCGGCTGGGGCTCGTCCAGCAACTCCCCATCTTCTTTCCAGCGATGAAGCGCAGGCAGGGGGTCAAACTCTCCCTTGATGGGCCAATACGCGCCAATCACGGCATCTGGCCGCCCGACGAGCCAGATCCGCATGACCCGCTGCAATAAATCGGCCCGCTGTAGGCGATCTGGCAGGTTCAGGCGTTGCTCAATCAGGTCTTTGCGCAAGGTCTTTTTTGCAAGCGCCTTTTTATCCATCGAGTTGTCCATAATCCCCCTATGCAGTTCCCCGCCATTTTGACATCTATCGCTCTGGTCGTGAGCTTGTCCCTGCAACTCAGCGTGCCAGCGCACGCACAGGCCAAAGCCGACGAGACTATCGTCGAAATGAATCAGGCCTTCAAAAAGCTTGATCGCAAGCGTCTGAGCACACTTCTCCCACAGACTTCGGGGCATACCCTGGAAGCCTGGGCTGCGTATTGGGAACTTCGGGCACGACTCGACATCGCAGCGCCTTCCGAAATTCAGGCTTTCTTGACGCGTTATGCGGGGACCTACCAGGAAGATCGTCTTCGAAACGACTGGCTGTTGATGCTTGGGCAGCGCCGGGATTGGACCAGTTTTACGGCCGAGCACCTGAATTACCGCATGGCCGACGACCGCGAGGTGAAGTGCTATGCGCTGGCCGTTGAAAACGCGCTGGCCGGCATTGATGTGTCGGCGCAAGTCAGGCCACTTTGGTATGCCCAGCGCGAAGCTGACGATGGATGCAATTACATTGCGGCAAAACTGCATGCAACACGCAAACTGACTGATTTGGACGTTTGGCGCAAAGCCCGTCTGGCCATGGAAAACAACCGGCCCAAAGCGGCTCGGATGGCTGCTGAAATCATCGTAGCCGATGCGGCAGTCCACGTGAATGAGATACAGGACAACGCAGCACGCTTTCTATCGAAGCGAGTCGTGGCCATTGGCAAGGTCAATAAGGAATGGGTGGTGCTCGCCCTGATTCGCATGGCCGCTAACGACCCTGACGCCGCTGCGGCAGCGCTTGACGGCCATTGGAGCGTGCACTTGAGCCCTGAACAGCGGTCCTGGGCTTGGGGAGCCATCGGCAAGGGTTCGGCGCAACGCCTTTCCAACGAGGCAACAAACTACTTTGCCAAGGCCAGAGATGCTGACCTGACAGACGAGCATTTGGGCTGGAAAGTGCGGGCCATGCTGCGCATTGCCAACTGGAAGGAAGTACTGGCCGCCACCAAGGCCATGAGCGACGACTCCCGCCTGGACGCCACTTGGATTTACTGGCGCGCGCGGGCGCAATTGAAACTGGCCAAAACCGACACGGAGCGCACCGAGGCGCTGGCGACCTTTCAATTTATAGCGGGTGTGCGCGGATTCTATGAACAACTGGCACTGGAGGAATTGGGCCAGCGCATTACTGTGCCGGTGCGACCTGCGCCGTTGACCGCTGAAGAAAAAGACACAGCACGTAAAAACCCGGCACTCAATCGTGCTCTTTACGCTATTGGTTTGGGCCTTCGCTCTGAAGGGGTCAGGGAGTGGAACTACGCCACTAACCTCCATGTAAAGGGCGGCATGTCAGACCGGGAGTTACTGGCTTCTGCCGACTACGCTTGTCAGCGCGAAGTCTGGGACCGCTGCATCAACACCAGCGAACGCACCAAAAGCGTCATAGACCTGGAGCAACGGTTCCCGATGCCCTTCAAGGAGGCCGTGATTCAGCGAGCCAAGCAAATCGACCTGGACCCGGCCTATGTCTATGGCCTGATTCGCCAGGAAAGCCGATTCATCATGGA
>JANPAZ010000170.1:0-1989 GCA_031430225.1 Rhodoferax sp.
GATTGTGCTGGCGCTGTCGGGTACCGTGCGCGCCAAGTTGCGGGTCTTTCTGGGCAAACACTTCTTTCGCTACCGTTATGACTACCGCGAAGAATGGCTGCGGTTTACCAACACATTGTCTGGCCAGAACTCGCCCCAGGAAATGGGGCAGCAGGTGGTGCGTGGCCTGGCCGACTTGCTTGAAAGCCCGGGTGGCGGCTTGTGGATGAAAAACCGGGGTGAGCCCTACTTCAGTCAGACGGCGCGGTGGAATATCGCGCAATCCCTCCCCAGGGAGGAAGTCACCTCAGGCTTGTGCCAGTTCATGGTGACCAGCGGTTGGGTCATCAACCTGGAGGAGTACCGTTCTTTTCCCCGGCGGTATGGTCAATTGACCCTGCCTGAGTGGTTGCAGGAGATTGAACAGGCCTGGCTGATTGTTCCCCTGACCGTCGGAGAAGAAATGATTGGCTTTGTGGTGCTGGCACGTGCGCGAACACGCGTTGACATCAATTGGGAAGTCAATGACCTGCTCAAGACGGCAGGGCGTCAGGCGGCCAGCTTTTTGGCGCAAATGCAGGCGACCGAAGCCTTACTGGAGGTCCGAAAGTTTGACGCATTCAATCGAATGTCGGCCTTTGTGGTCCACGACCTGAAAAACATCGTGACCCAGTTGTCTCTGATGATGAAAAATGCGCAGAAGCACAGCCAAAACCCCGAGTTTCAGCAAGACATGCTGATGACAGTCGAAAACTCGCTGGACCGTATGCGCCAGCTCATGTTGCAACTGCGCGAAGGGGCCACGCCCCCCGGCACTGCTGTGGGGGTTGACCTTTGCGGCATTGTGGAGCGAATCAAGGCAGTGGCCTCAGGCCGTGGCCGCACGCTTGACGTTGATCTTATCGATCAGGTTGGCACACGGGGCCAGGAGGAGCGGCTTGAGCGGGTCATCGGGCACGTCGTTCAAAATGCATTTGACGCCACCGACGCGAAAGGCCAGGTTTGGCTTTCGCTGCGCCGTGACGGTGGTCAAGCCCGGATCGACGTGGGCGACACCGGCCACGGCATGTCGCCTGAGTTCATTCGCGATCGCCTGTTCAAGCCTTTTCAGACTACCAAGCAGGCCGGTATGGGGATCGGCGCCTATGAAAGCTTCCAGTACATTCATGAACTGGGTGGCAAGATTGAGGTCGAGAGTGAACTGAACGTCGGAACGAAGGTCACAATACGCTTGCCCTTGTTTGAAATGCAAACGGCATCTGATCTCCATCTGCTGGAAACCCCATGACGACCGAAAAAATGCGTTCCCTGCTGATCGTTGAAGATGACCTGGCTCTGCAAAAGCAGATCAAGTGGTCACTGGACCAGTTCGAAACCGTCACGGCCCACGACCGCGAGAGTGCCCTGGTGCAATTGCGTCGCCACACGCCAGCTGTTGTCACCATGGATCTGGGGCTGCCACCGGACGCCGACTCGACGTCCGAAGGGTTCAAGCTGCTGGAGCAAATCCTGGCGGTAGACCCGGACACCAAGGTCATCGTCTTGACCGGCCAGAACGACCAGGCCAACGCCTTGCGCGCCGTGGCGCTGGGCGCCTACGATTTTTTTGCCAAACCGTTTGAGCCAGAGTTGCTCAACCTGACGATTGAACGTGCGTTCAGGCTGTTTGAGTTGCAGCGCGAAAACCGGCGGCTGCAAGAGATGCAGCAACCTGATGCACTCTCGGGTTTGATGACCCGTGACCCGGAGATGCTCAAGATTTGCCGCACCATCGAGAAAGTGGCCAGCAGCAATGCCACCGTGATGTTGCTGGGTGAAAGTGGCACCGGCAAAGAAGTTCTGGCGCGGGGTCTGCACCAATCGTCGCCACGACGGGCCGGCCGGTTTGTCGCCATCAATTGCGCCGCCATCCCTGAAAACCTGATTGAAAGCGAGCTTTTCGGCTACGAAAAAGGTGCCTTTACCGGTGCGGCCAAAATGACATTGGGCAAGATCGAAACTGCCAATGGC
>JANPAZ010000171.1:0-7705 GCA_031430225.1 Rhodoferax sp.
CGGGCTCGCGCTTGGGCAGGTCGCCGCGCATCGGGAAGGGTGTGTCGGGCAGGTTCAGGGTGCTACGGTAGTCAACTTTTTCAGTCATGGCGAACTCGGGCAATCAAAAAGGGGTGAACATGCGGGCTGATCTGCGGCCAGAGAGACGCATCGGCGTCCAGCCCTGCCGGGCAAAAGGAATGACGCGGGGCAAGGTGCGTCTGACAAGCCCTGTCAAATTCGCGCGTCTGGTCTCGCGTCTGCACGTGCGTCAAGCCAGGCACGCGAGTCATCGCAGTCTTTGGCAATGCCTTTTTTCAGGGCATCCAGACCGTCGTACTTCAGTTCGCCGTGCAGTTTGTGTAGCAGTTCCACGCGCACGATTTTACCGTATGCCTCTCGCCCGCTCAGTGACGCGGGCCAGTCCAGGCAATGGGTCTCCAGCAGCACGCGCCCGCCGTTAACGTCGGTCGGGTCCAGCGACGGGCGAATGCCGAGGTTGGCAACACCTGCAACGGGTTTGTCGTCGTCACCAATGCCCAAGCTATTGCCCAATCCATGAACCTGCACTACAAAAATGCCGCTGGCGGCAGGTTTCCAGTGGGAAAACCGCAGATTGAGCGTTCGGAAACCCAGCTCGCGCCCCAGCTTGCGGCCATGCACGACGTGGCCCGAAATGCGGTACGGGCGGCCTAGCAACCGGGCGGCATCCAGCATGCGGCCTTCAGCCAGAGCGTCTCGCACCGCCGAGCTGGATACGCGAAGGCCGTGCCCGTCGCCGCCGGGCCGCCCCAAGGCTGCGGACACCCCCTCGGGGGGCAGTGAGTACACCGTGTGCCGAGCGTGGGGGTACGAAACCTCGTAGCTGTTCATGCGGGCCACATCGAAGCCCGTACCATCCAGACGATCGCATCCGGCCTTGTCCAGCATGGCGTAATCACCTGCCCGCCTGGCGCCAAAGCGGAAATCGTCACCCACCAGCACATATTTCGCACCCAGGCCGTTCACCAGCACGTCGTCAACAAAAGCCTGAGGTGGTTGCGACGCCAAAGCCGCGTTGAACGGCATCACCACAGTCTGGTCAACCCCGCAATTTGCGAGGTCCATCAGTTTGTCGCGCAAGGTGCCGATGCGCGCGGGGGCAAGGTCACGCTGGTGGGTGACCTTGGCAAAATAGTCGCGCGGATGGGGTTCGAAAGTCAGCACGCAGCTTGGTACACCGCGCTGCTGTGCCTCTGCGCGCAGCAACGCCAGCATCGCCTGGTGGCCACGGTGCACTCCGTCAAAATTGCCGATGGTCATTGCGCACGCGGGCGCAATGCCGGGGTGATTGAATCCCCGAAATACTTTCATCTGTAGACCTTCATGCAGACCCGCGCGGATCTGTGTTCAATTGATATCTTTTTGATAGCAATCCAGGCCAATTGGCAAAGCCCCCACAGCCGGACTGTCACAAAAACAGGTTATATTGTGTCTCAGTGGCAGGGCAGATTCGTTTGCAGGCATGCCAGAAGACTGTTTTCGTTCGTGTCGGTGGTTCATTTTTGTACCAGGAGGCGTGTTTTGAAGGTCTTGAAGCTGTCAGCCCAGGGGTTGCCCCAATCGTGGATTACGCTTGAACAGGCGGTAATTCACTACGCGTCGAACGAGGTGCGTTGGGAGTCCGGTGGTGAAGTGGCTGTGTTTCATGGCGGCCACAATGCCGTCACGGGTGAACAGTCCATCATCACTGTCAACAGCATCATTGGCACCAAGGGTGTGCCCAATATCAACCCCTTCAACCTGCGCCCCAGCCTGACCAACAGCAAACTGTTCATTCGCGACCGCAACATCTGCGCCTACTGCGGTGACCATTTCCATGAAGAAGACCTGACGCGCGAGCACATCATCCCGTTTGCACAAAACGGTATTGACGTGTGGATGAACGTGGTCACCTCTTGCCGCCCGTGCAACCACCGCAAAAGTCACCGCACGCCCGAGCAGGCCAACATGCCACTTTTGTACGCGCCGTATGTGCCCAGCCTGTGGGAAGACTTCATTCTGCGCAACCGCCGCATCCTGGCGGACCAGATGGAGTTTTTGATGGCGCACGTACCCAAGTCGTCAAGGCTGCTGGTCTAAGTACACGCGGCTACACGCGGCGATCTACCGGTTTTTCCAGGGACACCGCGGAACCGGCTTAGCCGGGCCGGTGGTGTCGCCCCCTGCAAGGGGGGTGGCGAAGCGACTTGCGTTATCGGTCCTCTGGACCGATCCCGGGGCAGTGCGCGCAGCCTGGGGGTGAGCCCAAACCTTTAGGCGAAGACCCCAGCCGTGTCCTGCATGCGATCCGACACCTCACCCAGGTGGTGCAAGGTGTCGCCAAAGGTCATTTCCATCTGTGTGAGACGCTTGAAGTAGTGGCTGACGATGTACTCGTCGGTCACGCCAATGCCACCATGAAGCTGGATGGCCTGCTGGCCCACAAAACGCATGGAGTTGCCCAACTGGTACTTGGCACGGGCCATGGCGGCACGTCTTTCGGGGGCGGGCGCATTGAGTTTGAGGGCGGCGTAATAGCTCATTGAGCGGGCCAGCTCCAACTGCATTTTCATGTCGGCCGCGCGATGGCGTAACGCCTGAAAGCTGCCAATCGTCACACCAAACTGCTTGCGCGTGTTCATGTATTCGGCGGTGATGGCCATGGTTTTATCCATGACGCCTACAGCCTCGGCACAGGTGGCCGCAATGCCGATGTCAATGGCGTGCTCCAGTGCTGCCAGACCCTCCAGGGTGATCAGACTGGCAGGCGCATCTTTAAGCTCGATCTCGGCCGCGCGACCACCATCCTGCGTGCCGTAGCCACTTGTGCTCACACCGGTTGCCGTGCGATCCACCAGGAACAGCGCCATTGTTCCGTCGACCATGGCCGGTACGATGAACGCGTCGGCTTTGTCACCCGCCGGCACTACACTTTTTGTAGCTGTCAGTGCCCATTCACCGAGGGCCTGCACCGCTTTTGCAGCACAAATATCGAGCTTGTAGCGCGCTGCGCGCTCCTGGTAGGCCAGCGCCACCAGCGCCTCGCCACTGGCGATTTTTGGAAGCCACGCTGATTTGACGGTGTCAGGCGCATAGCCCGCCAGCACGCCGCCTGCAATCAGGGTCTGGGCGAAGGGCTCCAGCACGATGCCACGCCCCAGCTCTTCCATGACCACCATGCCTTCGACCGGGCCCATGCCCAAACCGCCGTCGTCTTCGGGGATGTAGAGGCCACCCAGCCCCAACTCGGCTATTTCTCCATAGGCCTCGCGCGAGAATCCACCGGACTTTTCGATGGAAACTCGCCGCTCAAAGTTGTAACCCTTGTCAACCCATTTGCGTACCGCGTCGCGGAGTTGTTCCTGGTCGTCTGTGAAATCGAAATTCATCTTTATCTCCAATATTCAGCGTAGCTCTTGATGGAGCTCCCTCACGGAGGGGGCTCGGGGGAGTGGTGTTGTTCGTAAACCGAAAATCGTTGCCGTTCTGAGCGGGCTAGCTCAGAACTGTTTGGGCAACGATATTTCGTTGCACTTCATTGCTGCCGCCGTAAATCGTGGTTTTGCGCATATTGAAGTAGGTGGATGCGAGTGGCGCGCAATAGGCAGCACCCACCGAGTTGCCCTGCCAGCCCGCTTCCATGGCCTCATGGATCAGGGGCAGGGAATAGGGGCCTGCGGCGAGCATCATCAGCTCGCTATAACGCTGCTGGATTTCGCTACCGCGAATCTTGAGCAAGCCCGCCACGTCCAGCGAATTCTTGCCGGATTTTTCAGCAGACAATACACGCAGCACCATCATCTCCAGCGCCACCACATCCACATCCAGTTTGGCGATTTCGTCACGGAAGCGGGTGTCGTTGTAAATGCCTTCAGCTTTGGCGATGCGCTTGAGGCGCTCCAGCTCGCGCTTGGTGCGGTTCACATCGGCAATGTTGGTACGCTCGTGGCTTAGCAGGTGCTTGGCATAAGTCCAGCCCTTGTTTTCTTCGCCAATGAGGTTCTCTGCGGGCACCTCCACATTGTCAAACCAGACTTCGTTGACCTCAACGCTGCCGTCCAGCAAGCGGATGGGACGCACCGACACGCCAGGAGATTTCATATCGATCAGCAAAAAGCTGATGCCGGTTTGTGGCTTGCCCTCGTTACTGGTGCGCACGAGGCAAAAAATCCACTCGCCGTACTGGCCTAGTGTGGTCCAGGTCTTCTGGCCGTTCACGATGTATTTGTCACCCTGGCGTTCTGCCTTGGTTTTGACCGAGGCGAGGTCAGAGCCTGAACCGGGCTCGCTGTAGCCCTGGCTCCACCACACGTCGCCGCTTGCGATGCCGGGCAGAAAACGTTGTTGTTGCTCGGCATTGCCAAACGCCATGATCACCGGGGCCACCATCACCGGACCAAACGGCACAATGCGCGGCGCACCCGCCATGGCGCATTCTTCTTCAAACAAATGTTTTTGAACGGCGTTCCAGCCCGGGCCACCAAACTGCTTGGGCCAGCCATAGCCGAGCCAGCCCTTTTTGCCGAGGGTTTTCGCCCAGTTCTGCTGGTCTTCGCGGGTCAGGTGCAGGGCGTTGTGGACCTTGTGGGAAATGCTTTTGGGCAAGTTTTCTGCTACCCACGCACGGGTATCTTCGCGAAACTTCTGTTCTTCAGGTGTAAAAGCCAAATCCATAAAATGTCTCCAAAAAAGCAACTTAAAAGAGGCTCAAAATGCGTCTAAATAGGCAACCGAGTTTTTAGCACGGTCGTTCGTTTATTTCTGTCCAGATGGCGACATAGGGGCTTACGACGTGATGGGCGCCATGCCCAACTCCGTACACAATCTTTGCACTGTTTGGCGAAGCTGCGCTACCTCGTTTTCGAGCATCACGACGCGATTTTCCATTTCTATGGCCGTGCTGGTGCTGGTAGAAGCTGTATCCCCGCCAGCCAGCACCGACGCGTCTACTGGCCCGCTGAGCAGATGCGCCCACCGCTGCTCGCGTGCGCCGGGTGCCTTGGGCAGCTTCATGACCAGTGGACCACCTTTCTCGGAAGAACGTTCCTGAAGCTCTTCCAGAAATCCATCGACTGATGAGATGTCGGCAAACTTGTACCAGCGCTCGGTGTTCAGGCGCAACTCGCCAGCCGTCTGCGGGCCGCGCAGCATCAGGAGTCCCAGCAAAACCGCCGACTGTTCAGGCACACCCACGCCGCGCTGGAAGTTGTGTTCAAACCGCGTGACACGGCTGCCACTGGATTCGCGCACCAGGTTAAGGGATTTAAGGTTGTCGAGCGCCTCGGCCACTTGCGCCTCAGTCATGTTCATGGCGGGCTCGCGGCTTGACTTCTGGTTGCAGCCCAGCATCAGGGAATTCAGTGTGAGCGGATAGCTGTCGGGCACGGTGCGGGCTTTTTCCATCAATGTGCCGAGCACGCGGGCTTCGAATGAGGTCAGAACCACAGCGCCCTTGGAGGCGGACGGAGGCAGAGTGAGAGCGGTGTCGTTGTGCACGGGGATAATCCAGTCATGAAAAACATCGTTATTTTGATCTCTGGCACGGGCTCCAACATGCAGGCCATCGTAAAGACCGCACAGCGGGAGCATTGGGATGCGATGGGGGGCAAAGACCGAGGTGCGCGGATTGCCGGGGTCATCAGCAATCGGGCCGATGCCAGGGGCTTGTTGTTTGCCCGTGAGCACGGGCTGTCGGCGCAGGTGCTGGACCACAAATCGTTTGAATCGCGCGAGGCCTTTGATGCGGCGTTGGCCGATGCGATCGACGCCCATGATCCGGATGGTCGCCCGGCCCTGGTTGTGCTGGCGGGCTTCATGCGAATCCTCACGCCAGGTTTTGTACAGCGCTACGAAGGACGACTGCTCAATATTCATCCGTCTTTGTTGCCCGCATTTCCCGGGCTGCACACCCATCAGCGCGCCATTGACGCTGGTTGCAAAGTGGCTGGCACAACTGTGCACCATGTGACTGCCGAGTTGGACCACGGACCGATCCTGGCGCAAGCGGCGGTGCCCGTGCTGGCAGGTGACACGGCTGACCATTTGGCAGCCAGGGTGCTCACGCAGGAACACATCATCTATCCGCGTGCGATTCGCGAGTTACTATTAAAAATATAGCTAACTATTCAATATCTATGTGGGCTAATGGCCTGGATCATCATTAACCTTGGTGAATCGGGGCATTTTGACGCCTTCAATGACCACGTCTTCCCCAAACATGGCTGCGGGGCGTACCCACAGGCCCTGTTCGCCATAGAGGGCGCGGTACAGCGTCATCGGCTCCAGTGTTTCACTGTGCCGCACTGTACCCACGACGTCGTACAAATTACCTTTGTAGTGGCGATAGCGTCCGGGTGTCGTTGTGATCAATGGGGGGAGGGATTCATCAGACATGGTGCAGCTCGTAAAAGTTGAGGGGGCTTGATTGAAGCCAGTGTGCCTGCTTGAGTTCGCAATCAGTGCCGCAAAAGGTACGCGTGGGACAATGCAAGGCTATGCATCCTAAAGCCCTGCTTGACGCCTGCGCCGAACTCGTCAGGCTCACCCTCAAATTTGACCATCCCGCGGACGCCATCGTCTCGCGTTTTTTCCGCGACAACCGGGGCCTGGGGCCGCGCGAGCGTGCCACGATGGCCGAGACGGTTTACACCGTGTTGCGCAAAAAACTGCTGTTTGACCATTTCGCGCCCAGCGGCAGTGGCTCGAAAGAGCGTCGCCTCGCAATTCTTGGTTTTTACGGGCCGCGCGACTTCCTGCTCAGCGCTTTGAGTGATCAAGAGAAAAACTGGCTGGAACAGTGTGACAAAGTCAACGTAGCCGACCTGATGGAGCGCCATCGTCACAACCTGCCCGAGTGGCTGGTGCAGCCGCTCAAGGAACAGTTGAAAGACGAGTTCTGGCCACTGGTAGAAAGTCTCAATGCAGGTGCAGGTCTTGATCTGCGGGTGAATGCACTCAAAGCCAAACGCGCCGACGTACAAAAAGAACTGGCCAAATCCGGCATCAAGGCTGTACCCACACCCTTTTCACCCTGGGGTCTAAGAATTGCTGGAAAACCTGCTTTAAATAAACTGGAGTCGTTCACCCGGGGCGACTTTGAGGTGCAGGACGAGGGCTCGCAGCTGCTGGCGATGTTGGTGGACGCCAAACGCGGTGAGATGGTGGTGGACTTTTGCGCCGGCGCGGGGGGCAAGACACTGGCGTTGGGCGCCGCCATGCGCAGCACCGGGCGTTTGTATGCGTTTGTCACGTCCGCCCATCGGCTGGATGCCCTCAAGCCGCGTCTGAAACGCAGCGGCTTGTCCAACCTGCATCCGGCGGCCATCGCCCATGAGCGGGATGACCGCGTCAAGCGGCTGTCTGGCAAGATTGACCGGGTGCTGGTGGATGCGCCCTGTTCTGGTTTGGGCACTCTGCGGCGCAACCCTGACCTGAAATGGCGCCAGTCGCTTCAATCGGTGGATGAAATGGCGGCCAAACAGGCTGCCATTTTGCAAAGTGCGAGCCGTCTACTCAAGTCTGGCGGCCGGCTGGTTTATGCCACTTGCAGCGTGCTGCCCCAGGAAAACGAAGCCATTGCCCAGACTTTTTCTGAAAATAATACTGACTTCACCCCACTTGAAGTCTCGGATGTGCTGTCCCATCTAAAGGTAGAAGGCGGGCCAAGCCTGTGCCATGGTGGTGAAAGTGGCCAGAAATACTTGCG
>JANPAZ010000172.1:0-1704 GCA_031430225.1 Rhodoferax sp.
GTCGGGCTCGTCAATCTGGCTGGCTTGCTGCATGGCACGCGACGTCAGGCCGATCTTGTGACCTTTCACAACCCGACCCTCGGCAATCTTTGTGGCAACCCACGCCCGGGAAATGGCGTAACCGTCTTCAATCGTCATGCCAGGGAAGCGTTTTGAAAAATGCTCCACCTGCACGCGGGACTTCTCTGACTGGTGCAGTTCGGCGGCAAGCTGGGCAACGAGGTCGGGTTTAAAGGGCATGTTCAGGCTTTGTTGAAAAGGGGGTGGAGATTGCTGTGCTTGCCGTCATAGACCTGGCCGGGGCTCTCGTCCACGTTAACGGTCACGCCAATCAGTCTGTGCTGCATTAATGTGTCAAAGTGTGCTTTGGCCCTCGCCAATACGGCATCTCCCGCTCTCTTTTTAGTAGCGTCGGATCGGCCGGACGCCATGCGCAGGTTCAGATAGACAAAGGCATAGTCGCCGCCCTTGCCCGCTGCGATACCGGCTGCGCCGCCGTCCCCTATCGCGTAGTGCGCTGCGGGGTAGGCCAGCACGCGGGTCCCGCCCGTAGGAAAAACCTGCTTGCCGTCTTCATCGCGCACGGCCAGCATGGTGTCGGCCAGGTCGCGGCACAGCGCCGACATGTTGGCCTCGGGGTCGAGGTTCGGGGTGTAGAGGATGACGAGGTGGGGCATGTGAAATAAGGTCAGGTGACGGCGGGACGCCCCAAGGCACCTGCGGCCCCCATGGGGGGCAGCGCAGTACACGAAGTGACAAGCGTGGGGGTCATATGTTTATAGGCGCTGGGCGATGTTGGTGTAGCCCTCGACCGATGAGGCCTGGGGTTTGGGGATGGCAGAGCCATTTTGCGGGGTGACCGGAAAGACTGCGTTGATCTGCCCGGTGCCCGAGGCCCCAAAGTAGGGTGTAAGCACTTCAGCTTTACCGTCGTAGTCAGACCAGCCCAGGGCGCCCAGCAGCATGGCGGTGTCGTGCATGAAGCCTTCGCCATGACCTTTGGCCGCGTACTCGGGCAGCATGGTGCAGAAGTCTTTCCATTCGGCCTGTTGCCACATTCGCACCACGTCGTGGTCCAGCCGCTCCAGAAAAGGACTCCAGACCTTGAACGCGTATTCAGGTGCCAGGCCGTTTTGTGCAAAACGGTGCGAGAGCGAGCCGCTGGCAAACAAAGCCACGGTGCCGTCGTACTCGTCTTCAATCGCGCGACGTATGGCCCAGCCCAGGCGGGCACTGTCGTTGAGGTAGTGGGCCATGCACAGGGCAGACACTGACACCACTTTGAAGTGCTGATCGGCGTTCATGTAGCGCATGGGCACCAGCGTGCCGTATTCAGGGTTCAGGGTGGTGGCATCGTGCGCCAGGGTTTCCACGCCCAGTGCATTGCAGTGTTTGGCCAGCAACTTTCCCAAGCCTGGGTTGCCGGAAAACTCAAAGCCCATGTTGCTGATGAAATGCGGTAACTCGTTGCTGGTGTACAGCCCCTGAAAGTGCGGCGCGCAGTTGATGTGGTAGTTGGCGTTCACCAGCCAGTGGGTGTCAAACACCACAATGGTGTCCACACCCAGCTCACGGCAACGGCGGCCAATTTCGATGTGGCCGTCAATTGCATCCTGCCGTGATCCCTTGCGCGGGCCGTCGAGCTCGCTCAAGTACATCGACGGGACGTGTGTAATTTTGGCGGCCAAAGCGAGCTTACCCATG
>JANPAZ010000173.1:0-3908 GCA_031430225.1 Rhodoferax sp.
CACGGTTACAACTTCACGGCGGTTGCTGAAAATGGCGACGTGGCTCGACTTGTTGCGACCTCACAACGAATGCCCTTAGTTCGCTGATTTTTACGGACATTTTCTTTGCCAAGTCGGCGCGCCTCTGGTTCAATAGCCCCAACTTCCTGAAATAGGAGGTTGGCCCGGGGAGCCGAAAGTCTCAATCGGCGCCCTATGTTTAACCTTGGAGAAATTTGTAATGAAAAAAACTCTCGTAGCATTGGCTGCCCTCGCAGCTACTGGCGCATTCGCTCAATCTTCGGTAACCATTTCTGGCGTTCTTGACGCTGGTCTGAACTACACCAGCGCACCTGCCACCAACGCAGCTGCTTGGGCTGTTGGTCGTCAAAACAACAACCGCATCATTTTCAGCGGCGTGGAAGACCTCGGCGGCGGCTTGAAGGCAACTTTTGCTGCTCAAATGCGCTTCGAACCCAACACCGGCAATCCAGAGTCCAATGGCCGTCCCCTGTTTCAGGGTGAGTCCACTGTCGGCCTGGCTGGCGGTTTCGGCTCTTTGAAAGTTGGCCGCTGGTTGCCAGCAGTTCAGCTATATAACGGCGGTTTGATCGATCCATGGGGTGTTACCACCGTGGCTGGCCAGATCTACGTTGCTGGTTACGCTACTGACTACAACCCAGGCGGCGAAGGTCGTACTGACGGCGTGTTCTACAGCTCACCTTCGTTCGGCGGCATCCAGGGTCACCTGACCTTCTCGCCACGTACAATCAACGTTGGCGGCACGAACTACTCCAAGTCGTTCCTGTCGGCTGCTGCTACCTACATTAACGGCCCAGTGGCTGCAATGTTGGGCTGGGAGCAAAACCGTGCTGGTGACCAGTACACGGTTCTCGGCGGTAACTACAACATGGGCGTTGCCAAGATTTTTGCCGGTGCATACCAGTCCAAAGGCGGCTCACAAGCTGACCGTGCTGGTACCGCATTTAACGCTCCTGCTGCCGGCCTGAACGGTTGCGCTTCTGCCAACACCAAGCGCACAGCTGCACTGGGTGCCAATGCAGCTGTAGGTAACAACTGCGCTCTGGGCGCTAACGAAACCATCAACGGCTACACCATTGGCGCCGCCATCCCCATGGGTGCCTCCACCATTCGTGTTGGTTACAGCAGCTTCGCCAGCGACCTCGCTGGTCAAGACCGTGACTCCAAGTTTGGCCTGGGCTTGAACTATGCCCTGTCCAAGCGTACGTCGGTCTACACTGACATCGCTTCGTTCACACGTAACAACAACCTGACCAGCACCAACGCTGCTCTGGACAACGGTAACGTGACCGCATTCGACATCGGTATCGCTCACTCCTTCTAATTGGCTGCTGGCTTGATGCCAGCGTCAGTTGATGAGTCTTCGAGGCCGCCAGGTGACAATCTGGCGGCTTTTTTATTGATGAACCACTTTTTTCAGCCCGATCCATTTCAGCGCGTCACGCATCTGCTGGCATCCATTGGGGTTGCCCTTTTGCTGTGTGCCTGCGCCACGACGCGAAACGAGTCAGCGACCGGCCAGAATTCAGCGCCCGTTGATGACGTGAGCCTGGCAAGTCAGTCGGGTCAGGCGGCCCCACAGATTGCTCACAAGTTTTCAAATTGGCAGCACTTCACCCTACCGGGCAAGCAGCCCAACACCTACCGCGCCGTCAAGCTGGACAACCGCGACGCCATGCAGGTGCATTCAGAGGCATCCGTTAGCCTATTTCGGCAAAAAGTACGCGTACCACCCAATGAGTTGGGTCACATTAAATTTTCGTGGAAAGTCCCGCAGCTCATTGCCAAGGCGGATATGGCCGTGCGCGAGTTGTCTGACTCGCCTGTTCGCATCGTGCTCGCATTTGACGGTGACCGCTCGCGTCTGAGCGTCAAAAACGCAATGCTGTCCGAACTGACTCACTCTATAACTGGCGAGCCCATGCCTTACGCCACGTTGATGTATGTGTGGTGCAATCAATGCAAACGCGAAGGCGTCATACCCAACTCGCGCACAGACCGCATCCAGAAGCTTGCGGTTGAAACAGGCAGCAAAAATCTCAACCACTGGCAAGACTATGAGCGGGATATTCGCGCTGATTTCAAGCTCGCATTTGGCGAGGCGCCCGGCGCCTTGATTGGTATTGCCATCATGACCGATACTGACAACACCCGTGGGACTGCCAATGCGTGGTACGGCAAGGTTGAACTGATTCCTTCAAGTAGCCCACCTGCACCTGCCACAGACTTAACGTCCAGCGCCAAATAGCATCACGGCTTTGACATCAAGGCTCTAACATCACGTATCGGGCGGGTCATGGAAACCCCCGTATCGGCATGGCAATTGCTCTGATAGATTGGCGGTTGTTCAAGCCGTTTTTTATTTACCGCCCAATTCACACTATTCGATGTTCGCCTTTGTTATTCAGCGCCTGATTCAGGCAGTCATTGTGATGGTGGTGGTGGCATTTATTGCCTTCATGCTGTTCCAGTATGTCGGCGACCCTGTCGTTTTCCTGCTGGGGCAAGACGCCAAGCCCGATCAAATTGCGCAGCTGCGCTCCGACTTGGGGCTGGACCAGCCCTTTTTCGTGCAGTTCTGGCATTTTCTGGTGAATGCCGCCCAGGGCGAATTTGGACTCAGTCTGCGCCAGGGGGCCAAAGTCTCCCGCCTTATCACCGAGCGCTTTCCCGCCACACTGGAGCTCGCCCTGGTCGCTGCCACGCTGGCACTTGTCATAGGCGTTCCCATGGGCGTGTATGCGGCGCTCAAGCGCAACAGCTTTCTAAGCCATGTGTTCATGACAATTTCACTCATAGGCGTATCACTGCCCACATTCCTGATTGGTATTTTGTTGATCCTGGTGTTTGCTGTGGGTTTAGGCTGGTTGCCAAGCTTTGGGCGCGGTGAATCGGTCAAGCTGGGCTGGTGGAGCACGGGGTTGCTCACGGCAGATGGCTGGAACCATATCGTTTTACCGGCCATCACACTGGCGATTTTTCAGCTCACGCTCATCATGCGCCTGGTGCGTTCTGAAATGCTGGAAGTACTGCGCACTGACTACATCAAGTTTGCCCGCGCGAGGGGCTTGAGCAATCGGGCGATTCATTTTCGCCACGCGCTCAAGAACACATTGGTACCTGTGATGACCATCACCGGTTTGCAGCTGGGTGGCCTGATTGCCTTTGCCATCATTACTGAGACTGTCTTTCAATGGCCAGGCATGGGGTTACTGTTCATTCAGGCGGTCACGTATGCCGATATCCCTGTGATGGCGGCCTACCTGTGTCTGATTGCCCTGATCTTTGTGGTGATCAACCTGGTGGTTGATTTGCTTTATTTTGTGGTTGACCCCCGCCTGCGGCTGGGCAAGGCCGGAGGACATTGATGCTGGCACCCCGACCCGCAGCGCGCCTGGCCGTGAATGGCCGCGCTTTTGCCCACATTACCGAGTTTCATCCCGAACTCACGGCTTTCCGGCGTGACCTGCATGTTCACCCCGAGCTGGGGTTTGAAGAGGTCTACACCAGCGGGCGAGTTGCTGAGGCCTTGCGCCTGTGCGGCGTGGATGAGGTCCATACGCAGATTGGCAAGACCGGCGTGGTGGCTGTTATCAAAGGCAAGCGTCAAACCAGCGGCAAGATGATAGGGCTGCGCGCCGACATGGACGCGCTACCAATGGCTGAACACAACGAGTTCACCTGGAAATCTGCCAAGACCGGCCTGATGCATGCCTGCGGTCATGATGGCCACACGGCCATGCTGATGGGCGCGGCACGTTACCTGGCGGAGACCCGCAACTTTGACGGTACTGCGGTGCTGATATTCCAGCCTGGAGAAGAGGGCTACGCGGGCGCCAAGGCCATGATTGCAGATGGACTTTTCGAGCGTTTTCCGGTTGATTCGG
>JANPAZ010000174.1:0-11216 GCA_031430225.1 Rhodoferax sp.
GTGGGGCTGTGGCCGATTTGACTGCTAACTCTAGGCGAACCGGCCCACCAGGCCTCCTGGCAACTCAACTCTCAACCGCGTTGTTTGAGCACCGCTGATCGCAGCAGGGGCAGGCGGTCATTGCCAAAGTACATGTCGTCCCCCACAAATAGGGTGGGCGACCCAAATCCGCCCCGGCGGATCACTTCTTCGGTGTTGGCTTTGAGCTGGTCTTTGATGGCTTGCTGGCCAATGCCCTCAAAAAACGCCTTCACGCTGATGCCATTGCTTTCACAAATATCGGCCAGAACGTCATCTTGCGAGATGTCTTGCTCACGCGCCCAATAGGCCTCGAACACGGCCGTGGCAAAGGGCAGCATCTGCGATGGAGTCTCAGGCGTCCGTGTGCCTTGCTGGTCCAGCCAGATGCAGCCGCGCATGGCCTTGACGCTGTTCACCGGGAACACCCTGGGCGGCATGATGATTTTCAAGCCTGCGTGGCGGCTCCAGTCTTGCAGGTCTTTCAGCATATAGGCCGACTTGGCCGGTACCGGGTTCTCGCGCATGGCGTACACGCTGGGGTTGATGCTGTTGAAGATGCCGCCCACCAGAATCGGACGCCAGCTGACGGGTGCCTTCAGTTCAGCGGCCAGCGGCTGGATGTTGTGAAACGCGAGGTAGGTCCACGGGCTGCTGCAGTCAAAGAAAAATTCGATCATGGTCGGCTCACGTAAGGGTTGGGTTGTCCGCGTGGGCACCGGTACGCACAGTTTCTGCGGTCTGGCCGAATAGCGCCTTGCGCGCTTCTTCGGTGAGCCCGGCGGCCCGCATTTCTTTGCCCAGGTCGATGCCGCGTTTCACCGCAGGGCGCAGAAAAAGCGCGTTGTACCAACGCTGAACATGCGGGAAGTTTTCAAGGGCTACCTGCTGCGCCTTGTGGGTGCGCACCCAGGGAAATATCGCCATGTCCGCAATTGAATAGGTGGCACCTGCTACGAATGCGCGGGTACGCCCCAGCTGCGCATCGAGCACGCCGTACAGCCGGTCTACTTCCTTGCTGTAGCGTTCTATCGCATAGGGGATTTTTTCAGGCGCATACAGCTTGAAATGGCCGTTCTGCCCGGCCATAGGCCCCAAACCGCCCATTTGCCACATCAGCCACTGTACGGTTGCATAGCGCTCACGCAGGGGCTGGGGCAAAAACTGGCCGGTCTTCTCGGCCAGGTACAGCAGACAAGCACCACTTTCAAAAACGGCCACGGGCTCGCCCCCGCCCGGCGGGTCGTGGTCGACGATGGCGGGCATGCGGTTGTTGGGGCTGATGCTTAGAAACCCGGGCTTGAATTGCTCACCCTTGCCTATGTTGACAGGCACCATGCGATACGGTAGGGCGCATTCCTCCAGCATGATGGACAGCTTCCAGCCATTGGGCGTGGGCCAATAATGCAGATCGAGCATTGGTGTTCCTGTTGATGTGTGGATGATATTGCCGCAAACCGCAGCCAAGTCTTGGGTCAATTCATTTGAAACTGTGTTATTTACCCAACACACTACATTCAGTGCGGAAGGCTTTCAGTTTTCAAGCTGTAAGCTTGTCGTAACGAGAGCGCAGCACAACAACACATTTCGACGGCGCCCAAAGCGCTGCGAGGGGGGGTCCGAGTTGAAGTTTTATATTCATGTCTGAAGCTGTGTTTCAGTTTACGACCCTTGACGGCCTTCGTGTTGGCATGTATGTCGAGCTGGAGCTTGGCTGGATGTCACATCCGTTTCCCAAGGGTAGTTTCAAGATCACGACCGACAAGCAGATCGAGATCATTCGCGGACTTGGCCTGAAGCGGGTACGCTGGGTGCCCGCCAAAAGCGACTCGGCAGATGCGCCGGTGGCAGCGCAACACACTTCCCCAGTGGTGTCGCAAGACGACGGACCAACAGCGTTAGTGGGTGATCAGCCTGCGCAGACGCTTAAGCAGCAGCATCTGAACAAGCTTGCGGCCCAGCAGCGCAGCCTGCTGGTCTGTGAGAAGCGCTTTGGCGACGCCATCCAGGTCTACAAAAAAACAGTGGATCAGGCCGCCACCAATTCCGGTGCCGCCATGGCGCACAGCCTGGCGCTGGTGAATGGGCTGGTGGGCGACATGATGGGTGATGGCGAGTCGGCCATCCGGCTTCTGTCTGAAGGCATAGGCGACAGGGCGTCCATGCACCCGGTCAACGTGACCGTTATTTCGCTGTTGCTGGGCAAGGCCAGCGGCCTGAATGAGGCCGAACTCGTTGACCTCGGGCTGGCGACTTTTTTGCATGACGTGGGCAAGACCCGGTTGCCTGACCGCGTGCGCTGGCTTCAGGAAAACTTTTCGCCCGCCGAGTACAAGGCCTATCAGGAACACGTGGTCCTGGGCGTGCAGTTGGGTCGTGAACTGGGTCTGTCAGCCCCTGTTTTGCAAGCCATAGAGCAGCACCACGAGATGATGGACGCCAGCGGGTTTCCGGCCCGCCTCAAGGGGGACCAAATTAGCCACGCCGCCAAAATACTGGCGCTGGTCAATCGCTACGAAAATCTGTGCAACCCGAGCCGGCCTGCTTCCGCCCTCACGCCGCATGAAGCGCTGGCCCTGATTTTTGCGCAGCTCAAGTCAAAGTTTGATCCCCTGGTGTTGGGTGCGTTTATTCGCATGATGGGCGTGTACCCGCCAGGCTCTGTGGTGCAACTGGTGGACGACCGCTATGCCCTGGTGGTGTCGGTCAATTCGGCGCGCCCACTCAAACCGCGCGTTGTGGTGCATGAGCCTGGTGTGCCCAAGGACGAGACGCTTATTCTCGATCTTGAAAATGTGCCCAGCGCCGGGATAAGGCGCAGCCTCAAGCCGTCCAGCCTGCCCAAGGTGTCAATGGATTATTTGTCGCCCCGGCAGCGCATCTGTTATTTTTTCGAACGAGCGCTGGATGCTGACCTGCATGGGGCTGCGTCATGACGCCGGCCAGTTGGGCCCCACTCATTGAAGGCTTGCTGGAGGGGGTGTGGCTGGTTGACACGGTCAGTCTGCGGATCGTAGCGGTGAACAAGGCGGCGTGCGACCTGGTGGGCATGGCGTCGATCGACCTGGTGGGCAGGCCTGCTGTGGAGCTCACAGCAACACCGGAGGACATGTTTTTCTGGGAGGACGTCGCGGCGGGCCTGGTTGACAACATTCTTTCAGAAACACTGATTCGCGGTGTCGGCGGCGTCGCCATTCCGGTTGAGCGTCGGGTCAGCCGGGTCTGGCCTGAAGCCAGCCAGCCACTTTATGTGGTGGGGCTGCGGGATTTGCGCCAGCAGCGAAGGACAGAGGATGAACTCGAAAAGATGGTGGCTGAGTTGCGTGCCACCCTGGAGTCCGCCGGTGATGGCATCCTGGTGATTGACCACGACGGAAGCATCCGCAATTACAACCGGCATTTCGCCGAGCTTTGGTCGGTGCCTGAGGCGTTACTGATTCAGCGCAACGATCAGGCCATGGACGACCACATGCGCGACACCGTGGCGGATTCATCCCAGTATGCAGACCGGCTTTCGCTCATCTCTGCTTCGCCGCTGATGGAAGCGTCAGACGTGGTGGCGCTGCGGTCGGGTCGGCTTCTGGAACGCATCACGTTACCGCAATTCAGTCGGGGGCGTCCGACCGGGCGGGTATTTTCATTTCATGACATTACCCAGAGGACCGACACAGAATCGCGATTGCGTCTGGCCGCCAAGGTGTTTGAGTCGAGCCTGGATGCGATTTTCATCACGGACTCGGATTTCCAGATTCTCGCGGCCAATCCGGCCTGTGGACGCTTGACGGGCGCCCCTCAAGAGGCGTTGCTGGACGGATCATCCAGGGACCTGTTTTTTGACCCCCATGATCTTGGTTTTTTCCCGCGCGTGGAGCAGCACCTGTTAACCGAAGGTTTCTGGGAGGGTGAAGTCTGGCGTAAACGTGAAGGCCAGGCGCCGGGTGCCGTGCAGGTCTCGTGGGTTTTGCTGCGCGATGAAAAAAATGAAGTGGTGCAAAGCATCTGCTTTTTCCGTGACCTGACTGAAAAGCACGCGGCCCAGCAACGCATTGAAACGCTGGCCTATAGCGATGTGCTGACTGGCCTGCCCAACCGTCTTTTGCTCTCGCAGCGGGTCGATTTTGCGCTGCGCATGGCAGAGCGCAAAGGTGGGCATTTCGCCGTCTTCTTTCTCGACCTGGACCGGTTCAAAAATATCAATGACTCCATGGGTCACGCCTTTGGCGACCGGGTCTTGATCGAGGTTGCCGAGCGCACCAAGAAATGCCTGCGTGACGTGGACACCTTGAGCCGGCTGGGTGGCGATGAGTTTGCAGTGTTCCTGCAGGACGCAGACGTGCACGGTGCCGAGGTTGTGGCGCGGCGCATTCTGGAGTCGTTGGCCCGTCCGTTCCAGATTTCGGGCATGAGTCTTTCAGTAGGGTGCAGCATGGGCGTGGCGCTTTACCCTGAAGACGGTCTGACGCTGGATGATTTGATCAAGTGCGCTGATACGGCCATGTACCGGGTCAAGGAACGTGGGCGCGGAAACTTCCGCTTCTATCAGCCCCAGATGAATGTGGACCTGCTGTCGCGCGTGAAGATGGACCATGCCATGCGCATCGCCATGGCGAAGGGACAATTCACCTTGTATTACCAGCCGCAGATATCGTTGCGCACCGGCCAGTTGATGGGTGCCGAAGCGTTGATCCGCTGGACTGATGCCGAGCTGGGCAGCATGTCACCTGCAGTTTTCATACCGCTGGCCGAGGAAACAGGTTTCATCATCACCATCGGCAACTGGGTGCTGGAAGAAGCGGTGCGTCAGGCAGTGGTCTGGCAACGCAATGGCACCCCGGTGACTGTTTCCATCAACGTATCGGCATTGCAGTTTCAGCAGTCTGATTTCGTGAATCTGGTGGCGAAGGTTTTAAACGATGCCGGGCTTGACCCGCAACTGCTGGAGCTGGAGCTGACAGAGTCAATCCTGGTGCGCGATGCGAATGAAGCATTGGAGCGGCTGCATGCGCTGGCGGCGCTGGGCGTGGCCATGTCGATTGACGACTTTGGCACCGGCTATTCAAGTCTGGCCTACCTCAAGCGATTTCCGATTTCAAAACTCAAAATTGATCGCTCTTTTGTGATGGGGTTGCCGGGCGATGAGAGCGACAGGGCCATTGTGAGTGCGACCATTGGCATGGCACGCGGACTCAAACTCAAAGTGGTGGCAGAGGGCGTCGAAACCACTGCCCAACGGGACTACCTGAACGAGCAGCAATGTGAGGCGTTCCAGGGGTATTTGTGCTCGCCTGCCTTGCCTGCGGAAGCGTTCGCGCAATTGATGAAAGAGCTTCCAAAAATTGACGCTGAACGAAGCTGAATAAGGTGTCTGCAAGTGCCACCGGACCGGCATCCTGAACCGGGGTTCAGGTGGGCTAGGTTAACCGGCCATTGGGCTCATCTAACGCGAGATGATCACGCCTGACCAGTGATGTTCCAGGCCCGGGCTCTAAGAGCATTGGTTCAAGGAAATATAAAGCCCGGTGAGCACCGCAGACAAAAACGATTGTAGGCTCTAAATCAAACGACCGTCGTCATTCAGGGCTCCATCCAGGCGCTCCAGCAATGAGGTCAAGAGCAGGTCGCTATCACCCTTTACGGATTCTTCCTGGGCTGCGCGCGCAGGCGTCGAAACCGGCGCCACGGGTGCGCCGCGGTCTGACAGATCAAAAGCGAGGTTCAATGCCGCAAGCACGGCAATGCGGTCACGCGCACGCACTTTACCAGCGTCGCGAATCCTGCACATGGCCGTGTCAACGCGCTCCACAGCTTCGAGCAATCGTGCGTCGCCGCCCTCCGGGCAACCCAGCAGATAGCTCTGCCCCATGATTTGTACTTCAAGCTGTTTCATGTTGTCGTTTTGAGTGAGTCTGCCCCAGAGCGCGCGCCTTGACCATGCCCTTGACCGCCTGCGCTGGCGTTGCCGTTGGTGCTTGAAGGCGCGCTCGTATTCGGCAGGCGCTCCAGCAAGGCGTCTACCCGCGCGCGCGCGGCCCCCAGGCGCGACTTCAGGGAGTCACGCTCGGCAGTGAGGCTGTCTACCTGGGCACTGAGCAACACGTTGGTGCGCTGCAGTTCCTCGTGGCGTAACAGCAGGCGCTCAATGCGTTCGGCAATCTGATCGATTTGGGTCGTGTTCGACATAGCGCAGTGATTGTAGGGTTTACGACAGGTTTGCGGCCTAGAATGCGGGTGTTGGTGCTCGCGGTGTGGTTCACATGCTGCAGTTCAACGGGAAGCAGGACGGTGCGCTGGCAACAGCGAGCTCAACCTGCGCTGCCCCCGCAACGGTCAAACGGACGTGCCTGAGATTTGCAAATTTTTGCTTTTCAGGTGCAGTTTCCATCAATCAGCCACTGGGCGTTTTGAACACGCGCCTGGGAAGGCGATGGAATCAGTTCCGTCAGCCCGGATACCGGCCAACAAGGTGGTTGCACGCGTGTTTTTAACGCTGGCAACCGTTACTGCCTATGCACTGTCGGGGACGACGGTGAGGGCCTATTTGTTGATTGATTTCCCTCATGAAAATCTGTACTTCCCGTGCGCGCTTTGCCGTGTTTGCGCTGGCCATTCCATTTGCGATGCCATTCGCCATCGCCACGGCGTTTCCGCTGTCGTTGCACGCGCAGACGGCCACCGTTCAACTCAAGGAAACCGTGGTCACTGCCAGCCGCGTGGCCACCCCGGTCACGGACGTGATTGCCGACGTGTCCATCATCGACCGTGAGCAGCTTGACCAGGCCGGGCAGTCGTCGCTGCGTGACCTTCTGGCCCGCCAGCCGGGTGTGCAGTTTTCGGCCAATGGCGGATATCGTTCGAACACCGGGATCTTCCTGCGCGGTGCTTCCACCAGCCAAACTATTGTGCTGATTGATGGCATGCGCGTGGGTTCGGCTACTTCAGGCGGGGCTTCGCTGGAAAACATTCCGCTGGAGCGTGTTGAGCGCATCGAGATTTTGCGCGGCGCAGCCTCTGCCCTTTATGGCCCCGATGCCGTGGGCGGTGTAATCCAGATTTTTACCCGCACGCCCACGGAAGGCCTGGCGCTCAGTGCCAACGCAGGCGTGGGTTCAGACGGCCAGCAGCAGGCGGGGGTGTCGCTGCGCGGCAGCACCGGTTCAGGGGCTTTTGGCTATAGCCTGGGCGTGTCGCGCGAGAAAGCCACCGGCATCAGCGTGATCAGCAACCCGGCTGCCAGTGGTTTCAATGCCGATGCGGACAGCTTCACGTCGACCAGCGTGGATGCCAAGCTGGCTGCCAAAGTCAGTAAAAACCACGCCCTGACCTTGAGCCTGCTGCAAAGCCAGACCGATTACCAGTTTGACGGTACGCCGTCCCCCAACCCGCTGGCCCTGACCAAGGCCACGTCTGATGCGGTTGCCAAGCCGCGGCTGAACAATGCCCAACTGAAATGGGAGGCCCAGTGGCTTGATGTATGGAAATCCACGGTGCTGCTGGGCAGCAGCGACGATGAGTCGACCACTGAGTATTTCCGCTTTGCCGATGGCGCCTTTGGCGGCAGCAGCAAGTTCAACACCAGCCGCAGGCAGCTCACCTGGCAGAACGACATCTCGCTGGGCAAAGACGTTCTGTCTTTGGTGCTGGAGAACCGTTCTGAATCGGTCGACAGCTCCACCAACTACACCGTGACGACGCGTGACATCCGCAGCGCCTTGGTGTCCTATGCATTCAACCGTGCAGACTGGAACGCGCTGGCTGTTCTGCGCAATGATGACAACTCGCAGTTTGGCAGTTTCACCAACTGGGCGTTGTCTGGTGGCTACCGCCTGACGAAAAATTTGCGCGCGGTGGCCAGCGTGGGCACCAGCTTTCAGGCGCCTACCTTCAACCAGTTGTACTTTCCCGGGTTTGGCAACACGGCCCTTACGCCACAGCGCAACCGGGGTGAGGAAATTGGCTTGCGCTACAACCAGGGCAGCATGAACCTGGGAGCGGTGGTGTACCACAACGAAATTCAGGGTTTCATCATTCCAAGCACCAACGTGCAAAGCGCGCTGGCCGTTCTGCGCGGCGTGACGCTGAGTGCCGACATGCAGGTGGGTGCCACCACTTACGCAGTGTCTTATGACTACGCTGACCCACGGTCCTTCTCAAGCACAGCAGCCTCTAACGATTTGCGCCTGGTGCGCATCGCGAAGAACCTGATCAACGCACGGGTCAGCCATCGCATGGGGGATGTGAATGTGTTTGGCGAACTGAAGCTCTCTGGTGACCGGGAAGACAACAACCTGGCATTCAACGGCCGCGACGTGTTGCCCGGCTATGGCCTGCTGAACCTGGGTGTGGACTGGCGCATTCGCAAAGACCTTTCTTTGCTGGCACGCCTGAACAACGCGACGGACGCGCAGTACATGCTGGCCAACACCTTCTCCACGCCGGGGCGCAACGTGTTTATGTCGCTGTCGTGGTCGATGTAAGTTTGACCTCTGTTGGCTGCTGTCTGGCTCGCGTATGACCCACCCCGCCCACTCCACCCAGCCGGTCTGTCCTGCCATTCTGATCGCCGCCCCCGCCTCCGGGCAAGGCAAGACCACGGTGGCTTCAGCCCTGGCGCGCCTGCACACGCGTCAGGGGCGGCGTGTGCGGGTGTTCAAGTGCGGGTCCGATTTTCTGGACCCCCACTGGCTCGCGCTGGCCAGTGGTGCGCCCGTGCATCAGCTTGATCTGTGGATGACCGGCGAGGCCGATTGCCGTGCCCGGCTTGCCACTGCGTCGCGTGAGGCGGATCTCATCATTGTGGAAGGCGTGATGGGCCTGTTTGATGGTGAGCCCAGTGCGGCCGACCTGGCGCGGCGCTTCGGCTTACCCGTGCTGGCGGTGGTAGACGCGTCTGCCATGGCGGGCACTTTTGGCGCGCTGGCGTTTGGTCTGCAGCATTACCAGCCGGGTTTGCCCTGGGCTGGTGTGCTGGCCAACCGAGTGGCCAGTGAGCGCCATGCGGGCATGTTGCAAGCCAGCGTGCGTGAGCCCGCGCAATGGCTGGGTGCGGTGATGCGCAACCCCGCCATGAATCTGCCCGAGCGGCATCTGGGGCTGACCGTGGCCACCGAGTTGCCGGATGCGATGGAGCGGCTGGATGCGGCGGCAGACACACTGGCCGTCACGCCGCTGGGGCAAATGTCGCTGGTCGATCTGAAGCGCTGGGATGTCGAATTTTCTGCCGGCGATGTGAACGCGCTGGATCTGCCAGGTTTCAAGCCGCTGGCGGGCCGCACCATTGCCGTGGCGCGTGACGCCGGTTTCTGTTTTATCTACGCAGCCAATCTGGATTGCCTGCAAGCATTGGGTGCCAAGCTGGTGTTTTTCTCGCCGCTGGCGGATGGCGCGCTGCCCGGCTGCGATGCCGTTTGGCTGCCCGGTGGGTACCCCGAGCTGCACGCAGCCCGTCTGTCGACCAACACATTGTTGCGCGACAGCCTGATGGCGCATGTGGCACACAGCAAGCCCGTGTGGGCCGAGTGTGGCGGCATGATGGTGCTGTTCGACCAGCTTGTGTCGGTGGACGGCGAAAGTCATGCTCAGTGGGGGCTGCTGCCCGGTACGGTCACGATGCAAAAGCGGCTGGCGGCACTGGGCCCTCAGCAGTTGGCCATGGACCAGGGCGTTCTGCGCGGGCACACATTTCACTATTCCACATGCGCCACACCGCTGGCCGCGAGCCGCCGCACGGCGCGACCGGACCATGAGCCAACCTCCGATGCGGGTGAGGCGGTGTACCGGGTGGGATCCATCCAGGCCAGCTACTTTCACGCCTGGTTTGCTTCCAGCCCGCAGGCAACGGCGGCCCTGTTTTTGCCACATTGCGAGGATCTGCCATGACAGCGCGTTTTGCCTATTCAAACGGCCCGCAGCGTATCGTCTGCATGACCGAAGAGACCACCGAGTGGCTGTACCTGCTGGGGGAAGAACGGCGCATTGTCGGCATCTCGGGTTACACCGTTCGGCCCAAGCGCGCGCGGGACGAGAAGCCCAGGGTCAGCGCGTTTACCAGTGCCAAGATCGACAAAATTCTGGCCTTGCAACCCGACTGCGTGTTTGGCTTCTCGGACCTGCAGGCCGACATTGCCGCCGAGCTGATCCGCAAGGGCGTGCAGGTCACCATCTTCAACCAGCGCAGTGTGGCCGAGATTTTGTCGATGATGGCGCAGGTGGCCGCCATGGTGGGGCAGGGCGACCGGGGGCAGACGCTGATAGCCGCGATGTGCCTGCAACTGCAAGCCATTGAAGACGCCGCCCGCACCCTGCCACGCCGCCCGCGTGTGTTTTTTGAAGAGTGGGACGAGCCCCACATCAGCGCGATTCGCTGGGTGTCAGAACTCATGGGTATTGCCGGCGGGGACGACTGCTTTCCCGAGCTGGCGCAAGAGCCCATGGGCAAGAACCGCATCATTGCCGACGGGGCCGAGATTGTGCAGCGCAACCCCGACATCATCATCGGCTCGTGGTGCGGCAAGAAATTCAGGCCCGAGAAAGTGGCGGCGCGAGCGGGCTGGCAGAACGTGAACGCGGTTAAAAACAAACAACTTTTCGAGATCAAGTCGGCCGACATCCTGCAACCCGGCCCGGCAGCGTTGACCGACGGTGTGGCGCAGTTGCATCGTATCGTCATGGCATGGGCGCAAGAACATGCATGAATCCTCCCTGGCGGCATTGCGCACGGCCCGCAGCGAGTTGATTCTGGGGGGCCAGAAAAGCGGCAAGTCGCGCCGTGCCGAACTGCTGGCGCGCGACTGGCTGGCAGCAATGCCCCAACACCGCGCCGTGCTGATCGCCACCGCCCAGCCGTGGGACGACGAGATGCGCGCCCGCATTGCTCGCCACCAGGCCGACCGTGCCCAGCGCGTGCCTGGCATGACCACGGTGGAAGAACCTCTGGCGCTGGCCGAAGCCATTGCTCAACACAGCCATGGCGATGTGCTGGTGGTGGTGGACTGTCTCACGCTGTGGCTCACCAACCTGCTCATGCCGGCCTGCGCTGAAGAGTTTGACAAAAAAGTGCCACTGGCCCAGGTAGAGCCATCGTTGTTAGCTGCTCTTTTGATAGCAATTGAGGGCGCACGTGGTCCTGTGGTGCTTGTCGGCAACGAGATCGGGCTGGGCGTGATTCCGCTCGGTGCTGAAGTGCGCGCCTTTGTCGATGC
>JANPAZ010000175.1:0-3025 GCA_031430225.1 Rhodoferax sp.
CGCTTGAACGTAACCCGCTGGTCTTTCAGCAACCGGTCAAGATCAGCCCGTGTTCCAGTCGCCGCATCTCCGCCCATCGTGGCAAAGCGCTCAACAATGCTGCGGTCGCTTGTGATCTCGTTAACCTTTTTGTTCAATAAAACCATGATTTCAGGCGGAGTGCCCGCCGGTGCCACAATGGAATTGATACCCGGCACAACGAAGCCGGGGATAGCTTCAGCGATGGTCGGCACATCTGGAAATTCCTTGGCACGGGTGGCTGTTGACACCGCCAGCAAACGCATCTTTCCCGATTTGACCTGCGACGCAATGCCGCCCAGCCCGTCGATCAACATGGGCACCCGTCCCCCCAGTAAATCCGTCTGCGCCGCGCCGCTGGTTGGGTAGGCAATGTTGATAAATTTTGTACCCGCTTTGTCATTGAGATGTTCTCCAATCAGGCGGGACAGGGAAGCTGCGCCAGGCGTGGCAAAGAAACTTTCCTTGCCGCGCGATTGCGCCAGCAATTCCTGAATCGTCCGCGCAGGGTGATCGTCCCGCACGGCAATGGCCAGCGGCACATAGACGACGGGTGCCACGGCAACCAAATCTTTCTCGCCGTTGTAGGCCAGGTTTTTCGCCATCAAGGGATTGATCACCAGCGCCGAGTTGCCTGCAAAAAGAAACGTGTAACCATCCGGCTTTGCCGAGGCAACTGCTTGCCCCGCAATGGCGCCATTGGCACCTGGGCGCGGCTCCACGACGAACGGCTGCCCCAGCGACTGTGCCAGCCTGTCAACCAACACCCTAGCGAACACGTCCACACTGCTGCCTGCGCCGGCCGCGACAACTAGTTTCACTGACCGGTTGGGCCACGCCGTCTGGGCGGAAACCGCAGCCGTGGCCATGGCGATGAAGATCGCCATGGCCCAACGGCCACCCCGGCTGATGCCCGTGTCTACACGTCTGAAAAATGGATAAGTATGCATGTTCAATGTCTCCTTGGATCGTAGGACTTTAGAGGCATGTCAGCCATTCCGCTAGGCGCAAAAAGGAATAGTCAGCATGCATTAATCCTATGGCAAATCTACTGAAGATTCAGCTTGTACTCATCCATATCGCTATGCATATATTTAATGATGATCATTCAATATGGGGACTACCAGAATACCAAACTTACAGTTACCGTCTCGCCTCAATCATTGATCAACAACATTGAGGCCCCCATGATTCTCTCCATCCATGACGCCCGTGAACTGGTTCAAGCCTGCATGGTGGCCGTAGGCCACTCATCAGGAGAGGCGGGCATCATCACCGACCATTTGATTGACTGCGAGTTGCGGGGGCTTTCCTTTGGGGGATTGCCGCGCGCGTTGTCGGTGATTGACCGCCTGCGCGACACAACAACTCCGCGTCGCCCCATCACGCTGTTGCAGGAGTCACCGGTTTCAGCCTCACTCGACGGTGGCGATCAGGTGGGTTATCTTGTGGCGCACCGAGCCACCGAGATCGCGATTGCCAAGGCCAGAGAGACCGGCATCGCCGTCGTGGGCGCATCCAAGACCTGGTACACCGGCATGTTTTCCTACTACCTCGAAATGGTGACCCAGGCAGGCTTTGCGGGCATGATAGCGGGCAGTGGCAGCCAAAAGGTTGCCCCCCATGGTGGCACGGAAGGCCGGTTCAGTACCAATCCTCTTGCCTTCGGATTTCCCACCACGACCACACCGGTGATCTGGGACATCGGCACCTCCAATGTGATGCTGGGTGAGGTGGTTTTGAAGAAGCGACTTGGCGAACTCCTGCCGGACGGCCAGGCCTTTGACAGTGAAGGCCAACCCACCCGCGACCCGGATTCAGCTTTAAAAGGGGCCTTTACCGTCTGGGGCGGACACAAGGGATCGGGGCTGGCATTGGTCGTGCAACTGCTGGGCATGATGGCCGGGCAAGCGACAGCACCAGCGCCGTTGCAGGATTGCGGCTTCTTCATGGTGGTCGTGAATCCAGCGCTTCTGGGACCTACGGACGATTTTCAGAAGCGGGCAGCCGACTATGCGGATAGCGTGCGCGCGACCCGTCCGGTGCAGGCGGGAGAACCAGTTCGCGTGCCGTTTGACCGTTCGATTGCCGAGCGGGCAAAGCGGCTGGCTGCGAATGCGATCGAAGTCCCGGATCTGGTCTATGACGCCCTCAAGAAAGTTGCCGCCTGATGGACAGCGACGAGGAAGGCGGCAGCAAAAAAAGTCATATCGGCTAACGACCGCAAATTGACACGTTTTGATTGGAGAGAAAATGAAAATTGGAATCATCGGTGCCGGCTTTATCGGGCGCGCATTGGCAACATTGGCCGTCAAGAATGGGAATGACGTGATGATCAGCAACTCGCGTCATCCTCGAACCCTGGGCAGTACCGGCGTGGCCATTGGCTGCAAGATTGGCACGGCCCTGCAGGCCTCCGAGTTTGGCGATGTCATCTTCGTAGCGATTCCCATGTTCGCCTACAAAGACATTGCACCTGAGCCACTGTGCGGAAAGATTGTGGTGGACGCCAACAACTACTATCCACAGCGAGACGGTGACATGGAAGAACTGCAATCCAATGCCACGACCACCAGTGAGTTGCTGGCCACTCACCTCGCAGGTACCCAGGTTGTCAAGGCGTTCAACGCGATATTGCAAGGTGATCTGGAGAGGGATGGTCGACCGGCAGGGACCGACAACAGGCGTGCGCTGCCCATAGCTGGCGATAACGCGGAAGCCAAAGCAATCGTTACCAGACTGATTGATGCTTTTGGATTTGATGTGGTTGACGCAGGCCCATTGTCAGAAGGCTGGCGCTTCCAACGCGCCAAACCTGCCTATTGCATTCCGCTGGATGCTGCGAATCTGAGGCTGGCGCTAGCGGCTGCAGAAAAAAATGTTGAAGTGCCGCACGGCTCGTGGCGCCGATAAGAGATTGGCCGCGCTTGCGGATGACTTGGCATCAACAAAACATCAAGGCCAGCCAAGCCGCGTCGTCCAGGACATTCATGACAACGAAACCGCC
>JANPAZ010000176.1:0-8443 GCA_031430225.1 Rhodoferax sp.
GCGGCCTTCCGCCGGCTGCTGAAGACCCACTTCGTCGCTCACCTCCACGCGAACAACTCGGGGCGTGCCATCCCGTATGGTGGTGTCGAGATTCCCGACACGCTGGTATTCACCTTCCTGCACCGAGGCCGGTACCAGCCAGTCGCCGAGCCGGGGTTCCGCAGCCCGCACCCCCTATTCGATAAAGCTTTTAACCGCTGTAAACAACCCCTCGCGCAGGCCGCTCTCGTGTGTGCCACCTGCGCTGGTGGGGATGAGATTGACGTAGCTCTCACGCACCGGCTGGCCGTCTTCGGTAAAGGCCACGCACCAGGACGCGCCCTCGCCTTCGGCGAAGTTGTCGTGCCCAGCGTCGGCAAAACCTTCGCCTTCAAACAGGGGGATCACGGGCTCTCCGTTGAGTGTTTGGGTGAGGTAGTCACGCAGACCGCCCTTGTAGATCCAGCTTTGGGTTTCTTTGGTTTTCTCGTTGAGCAGCGATACCGTGACACCCGGCATCAGCACCGCCTTGCTGCGCAGCAGGTGCGTTAACTCCGCCATGGGCAGCACGCTGGTCTCGAAATACTTGGAATCGGGCCAGGCTCGGATGGTGGTGCCTGATTTGCGATCACCCTCGGCAGCCTTGCGCACTTGCAGGGCTTCGGTCACGTCGCCCGCCTCAAACACAATACGGGCTGCCGAACCATCGCGGTAACTGGTGGCCTCCAGCCGCTTACCCAGGGCATTGGTCACGCTCACACCCACACCGTGCAAGCCGCCCGAGAAGCTGTAGGCGCCGCCCTTGCCCTTGTCAAACTTGCCACCGGCGTGCAGGCGGGTGAACACCAGCTCGATCACCGGCGCGTTTTCTTCAGGGTGCATGCCAAACGGAATGCCGCGCCCGTCGTCTTCAATGGTGACCGAGCCATCGGTGTGCAGGATGACCTTGAGTTTTTTACCGTATCCGGCCAGCGCCTCGTCGGCTGAGTTGTCCAGCACTTCCTGGATAACGTGCAGCGGGTTGTCGGTGCGCGTGTACATGCCGGGGCGTTGCTTCACGGGCTCCAGCCCTTTGAGCACGCGGATTGAACTTTCAGAATAGTCTGATGGGGGTTTGACTGCCATAAGTTTCATTGTAGTCTCTTGGTGCCAAATGACTGTATATTCGTACAGATATCATTGCGGCGATGGCCTGGCTCCCATACAGGTGCGCCAGCAACCGTGCCCCGGATTCGATACATTTCACCCATGACAAGTTCGCCCAAAACACTTTCCACTACCCAAGTTTTGATCTGCGGCGCTGCCATCGTCACGCTGTCGATGGGCATCCGCCACGGCTTCGGTCTATGGCTGCAACCTATCACCCAGGCGCAGGGCTGGACGCGTGAGAACTTCGCTTTCGCCATTGCCATCCAGCAAATTTCATGGGGCATTTCGGGCATTTTTGCCGGCATGCTGGCCGACAAGTTTGGTGCGTTCCGGGTGATTTTGGTGGGCGCTGCGCTCTATGCGCTGGGGCTGATTGGCATGGCCCACGCGCCTACGCCCCTGCTTTTTTCTCTCAGTGCGGGTGTGTTGATCGGCATGGCGCAGGCGGGTACCACTTACGCCGTGGTCTACGGCGTGATCGGGCGCAACGTGCCGCTGGAGCGCCGCTCCTGGGCCATGGGTGTGGCAGCAGCGGCGGGTTCTTTTGGCCAATTTTTGATGGTGCCCACCGAAGGTTTTTTGATCAGCCAGTTTGACTGGCAGGAAGCACTGGTGATTTTGGGGTTTGCGGCGCTCATCATGATGCCCTTGGCCTGGGGCCTGCGCGAGCCCGGGTTTGCCACGGGTCAAATGCCCCAACGTGAGCAATCCATTGCCCAGGCCCTGCGAGAAGCCTTCAAATACCCCAGCTTCCAGTTGCTGATGGCCGGGTATTTTGTGTGCGGGTTTCAGGTGGTTTTCATCGGCGTGCACATGCCCAGCTACCTGAAGGACAAGGGCCTCTCGCCCCAGGTGGCCAGCTATGCATTGGCACTGATTGGTCTGTTCAACGTGTTTGGCACCTATGCTGCCGGGGCCCTGGGCCAGAGGCTGCAAAAAAAGAACCTCCTGGCGTTCATTTACGCCTCCCGGGCGCTGGTGATTGCGGTGTTCATCTGGGCACCGCTAACGCCCATGAGCGTTTATATTTTTTCTTCCGTCATGGGCCTGTTGTGGCTATCGACCGTGCCACTCACCAGTGCCACCGTGGCGCAGATATTTGGCGTGGCGCATTTGTCGATGCTGGGTGGTTTTGTATTTTTCAGCCACCAGGTTGGGTCTTTCCTGGGCGCCTGGCTGGGTGGCTATTTGTATGACCGCACCGGTACTTACGACGTGGTCTGGTACATCGCAATTGCACTGGGCATCTTTGGCGCATTGATCAACTTGCCGGTAAAGGAAGCCGCGATTGTGCGGCGAACATCGGCTCAGACGGCCTGATAGCAGCATGAACCTTAAAGCAACACATCGATACCTTCTTTACGCCGGCGCATTGGTCGTGTTGTTAGCGGTTTTTTCACTTTACATGCGTCCGGATTTTCTGGTAACGCTTGCCAACCAGGTCTGGGCCTGCTTCTAATGATATTTTTGGTCTTTGGCCCAAATAGACAGGGCATAGTTAGCTATGAATAATATAGCAATTGAGGTGCCGCACGGCTCCGGGCATGCTTCGGCATGGGTGAAGCGATGGTCGCATTTGGTGCCCCCCCAAAGCTCCGTGCTGGATGTGGCCTGCGGCCACGGGCGCCACATGCTGTGGTTTGGGCAACTTGGGCATGCTGTCACGGGTATTGACCGATCACCTGAGGCTATCGAAGCCGTCTGCGGCCTTGGCCAAGGCATTCTGGCCGACATAGAAACCGGGCCTTGGCCGCTCATTCAGTCCGGACGAGTGAAACCCTTCAATGCCGTGGTGGTGACCAACTACCTTTGGCGGCCCTTGTTTGCGGTACTGCGGCAGTCGTTGGCGCCCGGCGGTATCCTGATTTACGAGACCTTTGCCAGGGGCAATGAAACCGTGGGAAAGCCATCAAGGCCTGACTTTTTACTGCAGCCGGGAGAATTGCTGCGCGAATTCGCAGGGCTGAGGGTCGTTGCCTATGAAGACGGATTTCTGGATGACTCGCCCCGCTTTGTTCAACGGCTGTGTGCAGTCTGCGAAGAAACCAGCGTTGAATCAGACGAGGTACGTGGCAATGAACAGGCCAAGCCTGCGCAGCGCTACCCGCTCTAGGTAAAATGGCGGGTTAAACACTTATTTACCATCGACCCGGACATGACAACCCCCTTCGGCCAAATCACGGGCAGCATCGTGGCACTCGTCACACCCATGCACCCGGACGGTAGCGTGGACTACCCTGCACTGCGTAAATTGATCGACTGGCACATTGTCGAGGGCACCGACTGCATTGGCGTGGTTGGCACCACAGGCGAGTCGCCCACCGTCAATGTGCAGGAGCACTGCGAAATCATCCGCGTGTCGGTCGAGCAGGCGAAAACGCACGGTACCAAGCGCGTGCCCATCATGGCGGGCTGCGGCGCAAACTCCACGGCGGAGGCGATTGAGCTCGCGCGCTTTGCCAAAGAGGTGGGCGCCGATTGCCAGTTGCAGGTGGTGCCCTACTACAACAAGCCGACGCAAGAAGGCCAGTATCTGCACTTCAAGGCGATTGCCGAGGCGGTAGACCTGCCTATGGTGCTGTACAACGTGCCCGGTCGCTCTGTGGCCGATATGCTGCACGACACCGTGCTGCGGCTGACAAAGGTGCCGGGCATTGTCGGCATCAAGGAAGCCACCGGCAATATCGAGCGCGCCCAGTGGCTGATTCGCGATGTGCCCAAGTCTTTCGCCGTCTACTCGGGTGATGACCCCACTGCCGTGGCGTTGATGATGTGCGGTGGCCAGGGCAACATCAGCGTGACCGCCAATGTGGCGCCCCGGCTCATGCACGAACTGTGCATGGCGGCCATTGCAGGCAACACGCAGCGGGCCATGGAAATCCAGTTGCGTCTGATGCCAGTGCACAAAAACCTGTTTGTTGAACCCAATCCGATCCCCGTGAAATGGGCTATGGAAAAAATGGGCATTTGTGGCGGTACCATGCGTCTGCCCATGACACCTTTGACCCCTGGCAACCAACCTGTCGTCGAGACCGCCCTGCGCAGCGCTGGTCTGCTTTGACGTCCCGCGTAATAGAGCAAAACACCCTTGAGGATTACTCAGTGAATCATTTCTCCCGTCTGGCGCGACTTGGCCTTTCAGTTTCCGTACTTGGCATCACTCTGGGCGCATGTTCGGTCCTGGAACCTGATCGGGTGGACTACAAGAGCGCCAGCAAAGCGAGCTCTCTGGAAGTTCCACCTGATTTGACCCAGCTCTCACGTGATACCCGCTACAACGTCCCCGGCGTTGCCGTCACGGCCACCGGCTTTCAGGCCGGCAACACCGTACAGTCTGTGCCTACCGCCGCCTCAACTTTGGGTGACGTCCGCATCGAGCGTGCGGGCAATCAGCGCTGGCTGGTCGTGAGCCGTCCGGCCGATCAACTCTGGGAGCCGGTCAAAGACTTCTGGCAAGAAAATGGTTTTCTGCTGGCCATTGACCAGAACAACCTCGGCATCATGGAAACCGACTGGGCCGAAAATCGCGCCAAGCTCCCACAGGACTTCATCCGCAACTCCATTGGCAAAATTTTTGAAGGGCTTTACTCCACCGGCGAGCGCGACAAATTCCGCACTCGGCTGGAGCGCACCGCCACGGGCGGGACTGAAATCTACATCAGTCATCGCGGCATGATTGAGGTGTACAGCAATTTGGCCAAAGACCAAACCGTCTGGCAGCCCCGCCAGGCCGACCCCGAGCTGGAGACCGAGTTCTTACGCCGTTTGATGGTGCGCCTGGGTGTATCGCAAGAGCAATCTAAGGCCGCTGTTGCCACCGGCGTGAAGGCAACCTCAAGACTGTCGGCGGTCAATGGCCAGCCTGTGGTGCTGATCGACGAAGGCTTTGACCGGGCCTGGCGCCGTGTGGGTCTGTCACTGGACCGCACGGGCTTTACCGTAGAGGACCGCGACCGGGCCAAAGGCACCTACTTTGTTCGCTACGTGGAGCCAAGCGCCGACAAGTCTGAGCCGGGTTTTCTGGCCAAGATTTTCAGCGGTGCCACCAAGGACGCCACACCGCTGAAGTACCGTATTGCCGTGATGAGCCAGGGTGAATCCACGACTGTATCGGTACTGAACGCCACGGGCGTGCCGGAGACATCCGCCAACGCGCAGCGCATCGTGAAGGTGATTGCAGACGACTTGAGGTAGTGCGCTTGCGGCCAGGTTAACGCCCGTGTTGCGATTCAGGAACCTGGGCAGTGGCAGTGCCGGCAATGCCACCGTGGTCGAAGCCGGCAGTGGAATGCAGGTGCGGCGGCTTTTGGTCGACTGCGGGCTCGGCCTCAAAGCTCTGGATGCGCGCTTGGCGCAGGCTGGGCTGGCCGCTAGCCAGATCGACGCGATTTTCATCACCCACGAGCACGGCGACCACATTGGCTGCGCCCGCCAGTTCTCATTGCGCCACGGTATACCGGTCTGGATGAGCCACGGCACCTGGCTAGGTTGCCGGGAGCCTGACTTTGATGGCCTGCAAAGGCAGGCACAGGACTGCCAGCCGATTGATCTGGGCGAGCTCCAGGTCACACCATTCACGGTGCCACACGACGCTCGCGAGCCCCTGCAATTGCGCTGCTCAGACGGAGTCCGAAACCTGGGCATCTTGACCGATTTGGGCCATGCCACGCCGCATGTTTTGGCTAACCTTCAGGCCTGCGATGCCCTGCTGCTGGAATGCAATCACGACCCAGACCTTCTGGCTGCGTCAAATTACCCACCGTTTCTCAAGAAACGAGTGGGCGGCATGCACGGTCATTTGTCCAACGTCGACGCAGCACAGATTGCGTTGTCTGTGAACCATCCGGGCCTGGCCCATATCGTGGCGGCCCACCTGAGCCGCCAGAACAACCAGCCGGATCTCGCACGCGCGGCATTGGCCAGCGCGCTCGGCCGCAGTGTGGCCGATATTGGCGTGGCGGATCAAGCCCTGGGCTGCGACTGGATCACGCTTTAGGGGCGGCGTTAGGGCAAAAAAAAGCCACCTTGCGGTGGCCTTTCATCGACAGAAGAAGATTACTTCTTCATCGCAGCGGTAGCAGCGTCAGCGGCCTTCTTGGCAGCGTCGCCGGCAGCCGACTTGGCAGCGTCAACAGCAGCGTTCGCGGCGCCAGCAGCAGCACCTGCAGCGGCGGATGCTGCGTCTTTGGCAACATCAGCAGCACCAGTTGCAGCGGAAGCAGCAGCAGTCGCTGTAGCAGCGCCCACGGCAGCGGAAGCGGCACCAATGGCAGCGGAAGCGGCATCTTTAGCGGCTTCAGCAACAGGCGCTACAACGGCAGGTGCAGGTGCAGGAGCAACCGGTGCCTCTTCTTTTTTACCGCAAGCAGCCAATGCCGCGGCAGCAATAACGGCTGCCAAGACGAGTGATTTGTTCATTTGTAATACCCAAGTAGAGTTAAAGAATAATTGAAAACAATTTCCGGAAATTGTCATGGCAGCGTAACTGCCGTGACCAAGCAAAAGGACTCGAGCTCTTTTTGCTCAGCCTCAGATTATAGCCCGAAATCGGGAAAACCCTTAAAAATCAATACTGAATCGCTGACGTGTTGTTTACAAACCCAACGTGGAGGCCGGGAAACCGGCACTGCTAGCGCGCAGCTTTTCGTCCAGCACTTCCCGCAGGTTGACCCGACGATCCGGTTCATTGCCACTCACGCCGGTACTTCGGGCCAGGTCAAGGCGCTGCATGACCCACGAGCGAGTCCATATCGCACTGGGGAAATCCAGCGGGTCACCCGTGCGGCATTGACGGCATTCAATGATGTGGCTCCAGGTCTTGCGCCATGCTGCGAAACGGGGCTGATTCCGCTCAATGCCATCGAAACGTGTCGCCAGCAGGGTCAGTCGTCGCCCGGTTTTGGACCAGACCCGCAAAGAATCCACCACCGCGCGCTCACGCAATGGCCAGTCTTCAAATGTCGCGTCACTCAGGATGATTTCATGCCAGCCATCGCGGGCTGCACAGGCCAGCGCGTCGCGCACCAGTTGCTGAAATGCCTCACGCCCGGCAAATCGGCCGCTCGGCAATTCAAAGCCTTCTGCCAGCCCAAAATCATCTTTGGGCTGAGTGCCGCCCTCGGTGCTTCCATCAGTGCTCTCATCGGTGCTTTCGTCAACGCTCATGTACCCACCCCGCATCAATCCAGGAACATAAAAGTGATTTTGCACCTTCGCTGGCCCGCGCGACATCCCGCGCATCCAGCACCCGGCTGTCAGCCAGCCGCCGCATCAGTTTTGCGTCGCGGCCTGACGCCGAGTAGCTTTCGCCATTGATAAACAGGAGCGTGTCGTCAAACATCATCTTCGTGCGCCGGTCAAGCCGTATGCTTTTATCGCAAAGGCCGCTTTCATCACTTGCAGCGCGACTTTCAGGGCCGCTATCAAAGTAAACGCTGGACTTGGGTTCTGTGAAGTACTCACCCAACGCGCGCCGCAAGACTTCCGGATCTTGCAGTGCCCGCTGCAAGGCGTTCTGCGCAAAGGCCAGCAACTCGGCGGGCATTGCACCTGGGGCATCCACTGCGGGCTGGTCCGCATCCTGATACAACGCACTGCCCGCTTCGTCAGGCGCGTCGTCGGCCAGTCGCACCAGTAGTTCGCGCGCCAGCTCACCCCGGTTGGGAGATCGGAAACCTATCGAGTAGGTCATGCATTCGTCCAACGCAATACCATCGTGGGCATAGCGCGGCGGCAAATAAAGCATGTCGCCCGGCTCCAGCACAAAGGTCTGATCTGGCTCGAAATTAGCCAGGATTTTCAGGGGCACATCGGGCTGCAGCGAGAGGTCTTTTTGGCGGCCAATGCGCCATTCGCGACGACCCTGAGCCTGCAACAAAAACACGTCGTAGCTATCAAAGTGTGGCCCCACCCCGCCACCCGGCGTGGCGTAACTGATCATCAGGTCGTCCAGCCGCGCGTCGGGTACAAACCGGAACTGGTTCATCAGGTCACGAATACCGTCATGGTGCAGGTCGACACCTTGCACCAGCAGTGTCCAGTTGGGGTGCTTCAGTGCGGGCAGGGCCCGCCGCACCAGGAGGCCGCTTTTGAGCCGCCAGCCCGTGGAATCCGATGTTTGGGCAATCAGGCGGGACTCCACGTCATCGCGGCCCGCCATATCGAAAAGCGCCGGGCGGTCCAGCAGGGGCTTAAAGCCCGGTATGGCCTGACGAATCAAGAGGGGCTTCTTCTGCCAGTGCCGCCTCATGAAGGTCTGGGGACTCAGGTTGCCGAGCAATTCAAGCGGTTGGGTAACGTCCATCTTCATAGTCCT
>JANPAZ010000177.1:0-6438 GCA_031430225.1 Rhodoferax sp.
GAACGAGTGGCGCGGCACACCCGAGCACCCCGTGGCGGTGGAGCAGCGCTTGAGCCACGCCATGGTGCATGGCATTACCGACTTCATCGTGCCCGACACCGAAGAAGCCTACCAGGCGATTTTGGCAACCGGCGGCAGGCCCCTGCACGTGATTGAAGGCCCCCTGATGGCGGGCATGAGCATCGTGGGCGACCTGTTTGGGCAGGGCAAGATGTTTTTGCCACAGGTGGTCAAAAGCGCCCGGGTGATGAAGTCTGCCGTGGCGCACCTCATCCCCTACATCGAAGAAGAAAAACGTCAGGACGAAGCGGCCGGGCGCGATGTGCGCACCAAGGGCAAAATCATCATTGCCACCGTGAAGGGTGACGTGCATGACATTGGCAAAAACATCGTCACCGTGGTCTTGCAGTGCAACAACTTCGAGGTGGTGAACATGGGCGTCATGGTGCCCTGCCACGAGATTCTGGCGCGTGCCAAGGTTGAAGGGGCGGACATTGTGGGCCTCTCGGGGCTGATTACCCCCAGCCTGGAAGAAATGCAATACGTAGCGGGCGAGATGCAAAAGGACGACCACTTTCGCATTCGCAAAATCCCGCTGATGATTGGCGGGGCCACCACAAGCCGCGTGCACACCGCGGTGAAGATTGCACAGCATTACGAAGGCCCCGTGGTGTACGTGCCTGATGCCTCGCGCAGCGTGGGTGTGGCGCAAAGCCTGCTAAGTGACAGGGCAGCCGAATTCATTGCCGAGCTGAATGCCGATTACGAAAAAGTTCGCCTGCAACACGCCAACAAAAAGCAGACTCCGCTGTGGCCGCTGGCCAAATGCCGTGCCAACAAGACCCCGATGGATTGGTCACACTACACGCCCAAGGTTCCCAAATTCCTGGGTCGACGTGTGTTTAAAAACTTTGATCTGACCGAGCTGGCCAAGTACATCGACTGGGGTCCGTTCTTCCAGACCTGGGACCTGGCAGGGCCGTTCCCCGCCATCCTGAAAGACGAGGTGGTGGGCACCGAGGCTGTGCGCGTGTATGCCGACGGCCAGCGCATGCTCAAGCGCGCCATAGAAGGCCGCTGGCTCATGGCCAATGGCGTGATCGGCCTGTACCCGGCCAACAGCGTCAATGATGACGATATTGAGTTCTACACCGACGAGTCACGTTCCGAGGTGGCACTGACCTGGCACGGCCTGCGCCAGCAGGCCGAGAAGCAGGTGATTGACGGCCCGAACGGTGAAAAGTTTTTGCGCCCCAGCCGCTGCCTGGCCGACTTTGTGGCACCGCGCACCAGTGGCGTGGCCGACTACGCCGGCATCTTTGCCGTGACCGCCGGCATTGGTGCCGAGAAGAAAGAAAAAGCGTTTCAAGATGACCTGGACGACTACTCCAGCATCATGCTCAAGGCCATTGCTGATCGCCTGGCCGAAGCCTTTGCCGAGTGCCTTCACCACCGCGTGCGCACCGATCTGTGGGGCTACGCCAGCACTGAAGCGCTCAGCAATGAAGAGATGATTGCCGAGAAATACAAAGGCATTCGTCCCGCCCCCGGGTACCCGGCCTGCCCGGACCACAGCGTGAAGCAGGAGATGTTCAAACTCCTGCAATGCGATGAAATCGGCATGTCACTCACCGAGAGCCTGGCCATGCTGCCCGCCGCCAGCGTCAGTGGATTCCATTTGGGTCACCCCGACAGTGTGTACTTCAATGTGGGCAAGATCGCCGAGGATCAGCTCAAGGACCTGGCAGCCCGGCGCGGCGTGTCAGAGCGGGAACTGCAGCGGCTGCTGGCACCGAATTTGTAGATCACCATGCGTGCTAACCCGGTCGACTTAAGAGCGGGCGCAACCTTTTCGCCGCCTGAACACTGCCCGCGCGCAGGTCTGTAACGCTTTGCGTCAATTCGCTTTGGCGCCTGAGAGTTTGATGACTTCGGTGAGGCGTTCTGTATCCTTCTTGATGCGCGCTTCAAATTGCGCGCTGGTGCCGCCAACGACTTCCCCACCGGCCACCTTGATGGTTTCGATCAGTGCAGGATCTCGCAGGGCCTTGCTCGTTTCTTCTTGCAAACGGGCAATGATGTCTGGCGGCGTTTTGGCCGGGGCAAGAATCCCGAACCAGCCATTGAGCTCATAGTCAGGTATGCCCAGTGCTTCGGCCACGGTGGGTACATCCGGGAGCAGGGGTGACCGTTTTGATGACGTGACCGCCAATGCCTTGAGCTTGCCATTCTTCACAAACTGGAGTGCAACGGGCAGGTTGACAAATCCAACTTGCAAGGTGCCCCCCAGATGATCTGTGGTCGCCTGTGCGTTGCCCTGATAGGCAATGTGGGTGACTTTGGCGCCCGTTTTGAGTGCAAGCAGCTCGGCTGATAGAAACCCCGAACTACCCACGCCAGGCGTGCCGTAGTTGTACTTGCCGGGCTCCTGCTTGATCAACTGAACCAGCTCTTTCATGGAATTGGCCGGGACACCGGGATGCACGGTGACCACATTGAGCATCTCTGCCACCTCAATGATGGGCGTCAGGTCTTTAGTGGGACTGAACGGCAAATTCGAATACAGCGCCGGATTCACAGACAGCGTGATGCCGTTGATCAGCAGGGTATAGCCATCCGGTGCCGACTTGGCCACAAAGTCGGTGCCGATATTGGTGCCTGCGCCCGGCTTGTATTCAATGACCACCGGTTTTCCCAGGGTGTCTTGAAGCTTGAGCGCAATGGCCCTCGCAAAGATGTCTGAAGTACCACCGGGGGTGGCCGGCACGATGATGCGCACCGGTTTGATCGGGTACTGCTGCGCCATCGCAAACTGTGGCAGCAGGCCTGATCCGCAAACGGCAGCAAGGGTAATCAAAAATTGACGGCGCATAGCGACTCCTGTGAAGAAAGGGACCTTAGCACACCAAGCATTTAATGTGCCGGATCACCCGGCCCATTGAGTGACACTGGACACTTGTCAAAACGCACCCCATCAATTGACCTCAGGCAATTGTGGAGTCCGATGGTATTTCCTTAAAATGATATTAATTTCTTGATTCATATCAATTTGGATATAGCTATATGGAATGGACACAACGCCTTCGCATGCGCCAGCTGTACCTGCTGGTGGCGCTCCACGAGACCCGCAATGTGAGCCGCACTGCGACGCAGATGGGTGTGACCCAGCCCGGACTTTCCAAATGGCTCAGTGAGCTCGAAGAAGACCTGAACGTCAAGCTGTTCAAGCGCAACTCCCGTGGCTTGACACCGACCGAATTCTGCACGGCGCTGGTTGTCCACGCCCGAGCCGTCATTGGCGAACTGGACCGCACGCAGGCCACGATACGGCTGATGTCGATTGGCGCGTCCGGCAATCTGGTGGTGGGAACAACACCCACAGTTGCAACCGGGTTGGTACCCAAAGCAGCAGGCTATTTCAGGAAGCGGTTTCCTGACGCTTACCTCAATATCATTGAGAGCCCGCTGGACGCCCTGCTGCCACAGCTTCAGGAAGGGCGGGTGGATCTGGTCATCACGCGTACCGATCAGGCGCGCCTGGATGCGGGCGTGCGCTGCGACATTTTGTACCCAGAACAAATCCGCGTGGTCGTGGGTGCCAACCATCCGCTGGCCAAAAAACGCAAGGTCGATTGGCCCGATGTGTTGCGCTACCCATGGATCATTCCGCCCAAGGTCAGCCCGCTGCGGCGCGAGCTTGAACACGAGCTGGCGCTGGCTGGCCAGCCGTCACCGCGTTACCGCGTCGAAACCGGCTCCACTTTGGTGATTGTGACCATGCTTCAAGATGGCGACCTCGTCGCGCCCATGTCGGCCAGGCTGATGCACTACTTTCATGGACTCAAGCAGGTTGTTCCCTTAGCCCTGCCGTACCTGCGTGAGGGCAGTGTGGGGGTGATTCGCCGGCGTGAGACCAGCGAGTCGCCCATGCTCAAAGCCTTTATGGATGGGCTACGTACGCATGCGGGCGATTAGCGCATCAAGGTATATGCCTAAGCGTATGGTTCAATATATTTTGGGCATAGCGCACAATTTCTGTGCTTGTCAATTGAATCGTGTTGGGCAACCATGAACAGCAATTTCATTTTGAAGAATTTTCAATGCCTCCATCTCATGTACTGATCGCCGGTGCAGGTCCCGTCGGGTTGGTCAGCGCCCTGACTCTTGCCAAGGCTGGCATTGCGGTCACTGTGTTTGAACGCAACACCACAGCGCCGCAAGACCTGCGTGCGTCAACCTTTCACCCCCCTACGCTGGACATGCTCGCCCGCTTTGGCATCACTGAGGCGTTGGTGTCGCAGGGGCTGATTGCGCGGTACACCCAACAACGTGACCGGCAGAGCGGTTTGATTGCCGAATTCGACATGGCACTGCTTGAAGGGGAGACCCGACACCCGTTCCGGTTGCAATGCGAGCAGTGGAAGCTCAATAAGTTGCTGCTGGACCGGATCGCAGAGTTTCCGCATGCCAAGGTACTGCTGGGGGCCGAGTTGCAAACGGTGTCTCAAAACCAGGACGGTGTTGAGGTCAAAGTCAAAACTGGAAATCGCAGTGGCAATGAAAATGGCAACGGCGATGAAATCCAATTGTTCAAGGGAGAGTACCTGATTGGCGCAGACGGGGCTTGGAGTTCGGTGCGGCAAGCGCTGGACATTGAGTTTGAAGGCTTTACCTATCCGGAGAGATTTCTGGTGGTTTCTACCGAGTTTGAGTTTGCCGACCACTTGCCCCAGCTGTCCTATGTGAACTATGTGTCCGACCCCAATGAGTGGTGTGTCTTGTTGCGTGTTCCTTCGATGTGGCGTGTCTTATTTCCTACCCGCCAGGACGAATCGGACGAAGAAGTTCTGACCGATGCATCCATTCAACGGCGGCTGCAAAATCTGTTGCCCAAAGGAACCCCGTACACGACCGTGCACCGTACCTTGTACAAGGTGCATCAGCGGGTCGCCCGGGAGTTCCGTCGAGGGCGGGTGATTCTTGCAGGCGATGCCGCGCACATTAACAACCCGCTGGGTGGCATGGGCATGAATGGTGGCGTGCAGGATGCATTCAATCTGTCAGACAAGCTGGTCGACATCCTGACCTTGGGGGCATCACCCGATCTGCTGGATCGCTACGAGCGCCAGCGGCGGTCAGTCGCCATTGAATACATCAATGCCAATACGGCCCGCAACAAGAAAAATATTGAAGAACGCGACCCCGAGGCGCGCCGGAAAACACAGGACGAGCTGCGTGCCATCGCGGCCGACCCCATCGCTGCGAGAGACTACCTTCGCAAAACATCCATGATTGATGCGCTTGCACGCGCGGAGTCCATAACATGAAACAAGGTCTGAGCACGAAAACCGGTACCCAGCGCCGCGCAGAGCTTAAATCCAGATTCAAAAAGGGCCACCTGGTTTCAGCGCCCGGTGTGTTTGAAATGGTCTCGGCAAAAATGGCGGACCAGATGGGCTTTGAGGCCCTCTACATGACCGGTTATGGCACGGTGGCCTCCTACCTGGGGCTGCCAGACGCCGGGCTTGCAAGTTATGCCGACATGGTCAACCGTGTCGCCCAATATGCCGCGATTACCGATACGCCCCTGATCTGTGATGGTGACACGGGGTATGGCGGCCTGCTCAATGTCATGCACACGGTGCGCGGATACGAGGCTGCCGGGGCCTGCGCCATCCAGCTGGAGGATCAGGAGTTCCCCAAAAAATGCGGTCACATGCTGGGGCGCCGGGTGGTACCTGCGGACGATATGGTCGCCAAAATCAGGGTGGCTGTTGAAGCCCGTAGCGACAAAAATTTTCTCATCATTGCCCGCACCGACTCCCGTACCGTTCTGGGTCTGGACGAAGCGCTCAGGCGAATGGAAAAATACGCTCGCGCTGGCGCCGACCTCCTCTTTATAGAGAGTCCGGAGTCGGTTGAAGAAATGGAAAAAATTGGGCGTTCGTTTGATCTGCCCTTGGTTGCCAATATGGTCGAAGGTGGGCGTACGCCGGTGCTCAGTGCCGAAGAATTGCTGCGCATTGGCTACGGCCTGGCCATCTTCCCTTCGGCTGCATTCCTGGCAGCCGGTGCGGTATTCAAGAGCGTTTACGGCACGATCAAGGAGACTGGGTCAAGCGCACAGGTCAAAGTCCCTTTGCATGACTTTCAGACGTTCTCAAAAATGATGGGGTTCGACTGGGTGTCAGACTTTGACAAGGCGCATGCTGCAGACGAGATCAAGCGGTGAGCAAAGAAGATATTTACCGCCGGCAAAACATGGGCAATGCGTCCGGTATGGGTCAGCGCTGCGGGCTGATTCTGGTTGACTTCGTCAATGGGTTTGTGGATGAGGCCCTGTTTGGTGGTCCGTCCATTGCCGCTGCGGTTGAAAGAACGGTCCCATTGCTTGCGGCCTTTCGCCAAGCCGGGTTACCCGTTGTCTTTACCCGCGTG
>JANPAZ010000178.1:0-6042 GCA_031430225.1 Rhodoferax sp.
TGCAATCAGAAGCTGGTGATGTTCCGGCGGCTTGACGGCACGGTCGCCGCTTTGGAAGACGCCTGCTGGCACCGGCTGATGCCCCTGTCGCTGGGGCATCTTGAGGGTGACGAAGTGACCTGCGGTTATCACGGCCTGGTCTTTAACGCGCAAGGTCGTTGCACCCACATGCCCAGCCAGGAAACGCTAAATCCGTCAGCCTGCGTGCGCAGCTTTCCGGTCACTGAAAAATACCGCTTCGTCTGGATCTGGCCCGGCGACCCTGCCAAAGCCGACCCGGCCCTGGTACCGGATATGCACTGGAACGACGACCCTGACTGGGCCGGCGACGGCAAGATGATCCGTGTGAACTGCGACTACCGCCTGGTGGTGGACAACCTCATGGACCTCACGCATGAGACCTTTGTGCACGGCTCGAGCATCGGCCAGCGCGCAGTCGCCGAAGCGCCCTTTGTGGCCACCCATGGTGACCGTACCGCCACCGTCACCCGCTGGATGGAAAACATCGACGCGCCACCCTTTTGGGCTGGGCAGATCAACCAGTCACTGGGGTACAAAGGTCCCGTCGATCGCTGGCAGATCATCCGCTTTGAGGCACCTTGCACCGTGAACATTGACGTTGGCGTGGCCGAGACCGGCACAGGCGCAATTCCTGAAGGCGGCAATGCCGGTGACAGCCGTACCGGCGATCGCAGCCGAGGCGTGAACGGCTATGTGCTCAACACCATCACGCCCGAGACCGACAAAACCTGCCTGTATTTCTGGGCCTTTGCGCGCAACTACAGTCTGGGTGAGCAGCGCCTGACCCACCAATTGCGCGAGGGTGTCGCTACCATTTTTCGCGAAGACGAGCACGTGCTTGAGGCGCAGCAGCGGGCCATGGACGACCACCCGGATCACAAGTTCTACAACCTCAATATTGATGCCGGCTCCATGTGGGCGCGGCGCCTGATTGACGGCCTGGTGGCCAAAGAGAAGCCGACTGCACAGCTGATACCCATCCGACAGAGCGCCTGATGAAGGTTGCTACAAAATCAATAGCTATAAGCCCAATGGATACGAGGGGAGATAGCCGAAATTATGCTGATGGGTCGCAGCAAAGCGTGCAGCTCAAGGCGCAGTTGCGACTGCGTGAAATGATCCTGGCGGGGGACCTGCCCGGCGGTGCCCGCATTGCGGAGCTGTCCATTGTGGAAAAGCTCGGGTTCTCGCGCACACCCATTCGCGCCGCCTTGATGCGGCTTGAGCAAGAGGGGTTGCTGGATGCCCTGCCCAATGGCGGCTACGCCGTCAAGACGTTTTCCGAGCGTGAGGTTTCAGACGCCATTGAATTGCGTGGCACGCTGGAGGGGCTGTCGGCCCGTCTCGCGGCAGAGCGTGGTGCGCCACCCGTGGTGATGGCCGAAGCACGTGAATGCTTGCGCGCAATTGATGGATTGCTGAGCGAGACAGCCCTGAATGACGATGCGTTTGCACGCTACGTCGCCCTGAACGAGACCTTCCATGCGCGCCTGATTGAAATGGCTGGCAGCACCGTCATCGGGCGGGAACTGGAGCGCGTTTGCAGCATGCCGTTTGCGTCGCCGTCTGGTTTTGTCGTGGTGCAGGCCAACACCCCCAAGGCGCGCGACATGTTTGTGGTGGCCCAAAACCAGCACTGGCAGGTGCTGGACGCCATAGAGAACCGCGAGGGCTCGCGCGCCGAGAGCCTGATGCGGGAACATTCGCGTCTTGCCCAGACCAATCTGCGCGAGGCGGTGCAGAGCCAGCACCTCGACCAGATGCCAGGTGTGCGCCTTATTCGCAAGAGAAACTGACCATGAGAAGTACCCAGAACTGGACCGAAGCCATCGTTGAGGCCCTGCGCGATGTCACCCCCACTGTGCGCGAATTCACGCTGCGGCCGCAGCGTGGCGTTGTCCCACACGAGCCCGGTGGCCACCTGCAAATGCAGGTGCTGGTGGGTCAAGGCCCGGCCGCCAAGGTGCACACCCGCTCTTATTCCCTGGTGGGACAGCCGGACGGCCAGACCTACCGCGTGGCCATCAAGCGCCTGGATGACGGGCGTGGTGGCTCACTGGCCATGTGGCGGCTTGCAGTGGGTGACCGCCTGCAAATCAGCGAGCCGCAAAACCACTTTCCGCTGGATCTGGCCTCACCTGCCTACTTGCTTGTGGCAGGCGGCATTGGTGTGACACCCATGGTGCTGATGGCGCAAGCGCTGGCGCAACGCAGCGCGCGGACGCGCATGGTATTCGGTGCCCGCTCAGATGCTGAACTGGCCTACCTGTCGCAATTGAAGCAGGCGCTCGGTAGCAACCTCGTCACGGCCGTTGCAGAGCGCGGTGAAATGATCGACTTTGCGGGTGAAATTGCCAATTTGCCAGCGGGTGCACAAATGTATGTGTGTGGCCCGGTGCCCATGCTCGACGGCGCCCGGCGCGCCTGGTCGCAGGCGGGGCGGGCCCTGGCAGATCTTCGCTATGAAACGTTCGGCAGCAGTGGCCGGTTTGCGCCGCAGGCCTTTAATGTGAAAATTCCTCGCCATAAGCTGGACATCACGGTCTCGGCCGATTGCAGCTTGCTGGATGCGCTTGAGATGCAGGGGGTGCAGTCACTTTACGATTGCCGTCGTGGCGAATGCGGTCTTTGCGCGATGGATGTGCTGGCAGTTGACGGCGAAATCGACCACCGGGATGTTTTCCTCAGCGACGAAGAAAAAGACAAAAATCAGCGAATATGTGTGTGTGTGTCCCGCGCCGTGGGCAGCATCACACTGGACTCGGCCTATCGCACTGATTTGAAGTAGTGCAAGCGAAGAGTTGCTTGCGACATGAATTTTCAACAAAACGGAGACGTCCATGGACTCAGGTAAGCGGAATTTTTTACAGGCAGCGGCCGCTACAGCACTGTCAATGCAGGCGGGGTTGGCCCTTTCGCAGGGCAAGCCATTCAAAATCGGGCTGTTGCTGCCCATGACCGGCCCGTTCGCGTCAACCGGTCGGCAGATCGAGAACGGCGTGCGGCTGTACATGGCGCAGTTTGGTGACAAGGTGGCCGGGCGAAGCATTGAAATCATCCTGAAAGATGACACGGGCGTCCCGGACATCACCAAGCGCATGGCGCAAGACCTGATCGTGACCGACAAGGTCGATGTGCTGGCCGGTTTTGGCCTCACGCCACTGGCTTTGGCCACGGCACCCATCGCCACACAGGCTAAAACGCCGATGGTGGTGATGGCAGCAGCCACCTCGATCATCACCGAAGCTTCACCCTACATTGTGCGCACCAGCATGACCCTGCCGCAGGTCACATTGGGTGTGGCAGAGTGGGCGCCCAAGAACAATATCAAGCGGGTCGTGACCCTGGTGACGGACTACGGCCCTGGCTACGACGCCGAGAAAACCTTCAAAGACCGCTTTATCCTCAATGGCGGGCAAATTTTGGGCGAGTTGCGCGTGCCGTTGCGCAATCCGGATTACGCACCCTTCTTGCAAAAAGTGCGCGATCTCAAACCTGATGCGCTGTTTGTGTTTGTGCCGGCCGGTGCGGGCTCGGTGTTGCTCAAGCAATTTGCCGAGCGGGGCCTGGACAAGGCCGGTATCAAACTCATTGGCGAAGGCAGCGTCGCCGACGACGAAATTCTCAACGACATGGGCGATGTGGCCCTGGGGTTGGTGACTTCGCACCCGTACTCGGCATCGCACGATTCAGCGGCCAACAAGAAGTTTGTACCGGCCTTCATGAAGCAGAGCAAGGGCATTCGCCCCAACTTCTTTGGCGTGGCAGCCTATGACGGCATGCGGGTCATTTATGAAGCCGTCAAGGCCACCAAAGGGCAGGGCGACGGGCAGGCACTGGTGAACGCCATGAAGGGTCAGATTTTTGAGAGCCCGCGCGGCCCCATCTACATCGACGGCCAGACGCGGGATATCGTGCAAAACGTCTATATCCGTCGGGTAGAGCGGGTGAATGGCCAACTGTACAACGTGGAAATTGACGTGCTCAAGGACGTCAAAGACCCGGCCAAGACCAAATAGGGGGCGTGATGGACATGTCGGGCTCGCAGCGGCTGGCCATTGAAGACCAATGCAGGCATCTTGTGGCCCGTGCCGCTGCGTTTTCAGACGCAAACGACCACGCGGCGTTTGCCAATCTGTTTGATCTTGATGGGGTCCTGGTGCGCCCCGATGGCACTTCATTGGCGGGACCTGCAGCCATATTGGCGGCTTACCAAAGTCGGCCCGCCCATCGCTTGACGCGGCATGTGCTGTCTGGCGCACTGTTTTCAGACGTATCAGACACCGATTGCCGCGCCGTCAGCCAGGTGACCCTGTGGGTATGCGACAGTCGTGTGCCCGCTGGTCCGCTTGGCAGGCCGCTCAGCCAGCCACTGGTCCTGGGTGAGTTTGACGACTGGTTTCGCTTTGGCAAACAGGGCTGGCGCATAGCGCGGCGCGAGGCCCGTTTTCTCATCCATGGATCTGTTTTGCCTTAATGCGCTAGCGGCCTGTGAAATGTTGCCGCGCTATGCGCATTCGCTATAGCTGCCAGTGGGCAATGACGCTTGCGTCCATGCCAGTTTGCCCCGATAGTCCACAGGTCTTCAAGCGCCAGCAAAATACCTTGCCTTGACGCCAGCGACCCATCCCAGACCAATGATTGCCTGACAAAAAAAAATGCTAACTATCCTCTTTGACGGCATCGCCTATGGGATGCTGTTATTCATACTTGCCGTAGGCCTGGCCGTCACCATGGGGTTGATGAATTTCATCAACCTGGCGCATGGTGCGTTCGCCATGGTGGGCGGCTATATCACCGTGCTGCTGATGCAACGCCTGGGCGTGCCTTTTCTGGTGTGTCTGCCGATCGCATTTCTGGGCTCGGCCTTGTTGGGTGGCTTGCTGGAGCGCACGTTATACCGACCGCTTTACCACAAGCCTCACCTGGATCAGGTACTGTTCTCCATTGGCCTGACCTTCATGGCCGTGGCCAGTGCAGACTATTTCATTGGCTCCTCACAGCAAATCATCCAGTTGCCCGCCTGGCTCAAGGGCCGCACTGAAATTGGCGATGGCGCCTGGATGCTCGGCATGGGGCATTACCGGCTCTTCATCATTGCCGTGTGCGCCGCGCTCACAGTGGGACTGCAATACGTGCTGGCCAAAACCCGGTTTGGCAGCCGCCTGCGTGCCTCGGTGGACGACCAGCGCGTTGCGGCCGGCTTGGGCATCAATGTGAATATTGTGTTTTTGAGCACCTTCGCCGTGGGCTCGGGCCTGGCGGGCCTGGGCGGCGCATTGGGTGCTGAGGTGCTGGGGCTGGACCCGACCTTTCCGCTCAAGTTCATGATCTACTTTTTGATTGTGGTGGCCGTGGGTGGCACGTCCAGCATCACCGGGCCGCTTCTCGCTGCCTTGCTGCTGGGCATTGCGGACGTGGCGGGCAAGTACTACATCCCCAAGCTGGGGGCCTTCATTGTTTACAGCCTGATGATCGTTATTTTGATCTGGCGTCCGCAAGGCCTGTTTGTTCGCCAGGGGGGCAAATCGTGATGAATCTGCAAGACTCACTCAACATCCATGGCCGCTGGCGGCCATGGGAAATCGTGCTCTGGTTGCTGGCACTGGCCTCACCCATTCTGCTGGGCTCGCACGCGCTCATCATCAACGAGATCGCGATTGTGGCGCTGTTTGCCGTGTCGCTTGATCTTATTCTGGGCTACACCGGCATCGTCTCACTGGGCCACGCGGCTTTCTTTGGCATGGGGGCCTACACGGCCGCGCTGTTTGCCAAGCTGGTCATGCCCGACCCCTTGCTGGGTCTCCTGGTGGCCATGCTGGTGGCCACCGCGCTGGGTGCCGTGTGCAGTCTAAGCATCATGCGCGGCAGCGATTTGACACGCCTGATGGTCACGCTGGGCGTGGGCCTGATCCTGATGGAGCTGGCCAACAAGCTCGACTGGCTCACGGGCGGTGCCGACGGCCTGCAAGGCGTGGTGATGGGCCCGCTGTTGGGCAGGTTCGAGTTTGATCTGGCGGG
>JANPAZ010000179.1:0-6454 GCA_031430225.1 Rhodoferax sp.
CGCTGTCCACCATGTGTGCCCAAATGGCCTCGGCTCTGGGCGCCGCGGTGGGCGCGCTGGTGCTGGCCGTATCTCAAATGGCGCACGGGCGCACCGCCTTGGCCGCTGTTGATTTCAGGGTGGCGTTTGGGGTCATGGGCGCGCTGGCGCTCGTTGGCGTGGCGGGCTTTGGCCGCCTGGAGCCGGCCGATGGGGCAGAGGTCAGCGGGCATCAAGGCAAGAGTTGATCGTCAAATCGGTCAATGGCCCATGTATTTATTCAATAGTTTGCTACTATTTTTATAGTATTTACTGAATGGATGCCATTCGCAGAGGGATCGTCACCGGGCCGTCGTTCACCAGGTGAACCTGCATGTCAGCCCCAAATTGCCCAGTTTGCACAATGGGGTGGGCTTGCCTGGCCTGCGCCACAAAATAGTCATAAAGTCGGCGGCCCTCTACTGGCGTGGCGGCGGCTGAGAACCCTGGCCGATTGCCACTGGCAACATCAGCGGCCAATGTGAACTGGCTCACCACCAGCAGCCCGCCCGCAGTGCCTTTGCCGTCCAGATCTTGCAGGCTCAGGTTCATCTTGCCCGCCACATCACTGAAGATGCGCAGTTTCAATATTTTGGCCAGCATCCTGTCGCACACCGTCTCCAGGTCGTCCTGCTCCGCACACAACAGCACCAGCAGGCCCGCACCGATTGCACCGATGACCTGGCCGCCCACCACGACACGGGCCTCGCTCACACGTTGCAGCAACGCGATCATGGGACAAAATTGAAGGGGTTGTTCACCGCGCCATTGTGCCCAACAGGTCTGTGACAGAATGGCCCGCAGGTTTACACAGGGTCAATGAGGCAATGCTGGCACGCAGGCTATCCAATCTGAAACGTCATGCCCCCTGGGCACTGGCCTGGTTCGTCGTATCCCTGTTGGGCGCTTACCTGATGGCGCGCAGTGAGCTCACCAGCCTCCAGGATGCGTTTGAAACCGACTCCCGCATTGCCCACCGCCTGCTTAGCCAAAAGGCCTCTCAGCATGATGCTGTGCTGTCCACCCTCGCACTACTGCGCTCGCAAGAAGAAAAGCTGCGGCCCGAACAACGTCTGCCTTCGGTGTACCCCCAAATACTGTCCGTGCAGCGGCGCGACCGCGATGCGTCCTGGTCGGCTGAAAATCTGCGCGCGGCAGAAGTCGAATCCCGCCGGGTACACCGGCCGGCGCTGGCGGATGTCAATCTTGCCAAAGGCCGTTACCAGCTCGTGCTGGGCGGCGAGCCCACCAGCTACGCACTGCAGATTGACATTCGCGCCATGATTCCGTGGAACGAATGGCCGATGGTGCCCGACGCCAGCCCGGTGCGGGTCACGCTGGAGCATGCGCAGCAAACCTTTGTTGTCCAGCCGGGTCGTGCGGGTGGCCCCGTGTCGGGCGGCTGGGACTTTGAGTTTCACAAACACCTGAGCGCTGACAGCCAGCCGTTTGACCTGGTGGCCGTGCGGCACGTGGGCTGGCGGGAATTACCCTGGAGCTGGATGGCCAGTTGGTCCTTGCTGGTAGCCGTATTGCTTCTGGCAGTGCGTGCCCTGCTGCGCCAGCGCCATGACCGGCATCGGGCCGAAGAGCTGCTGCGTCTCGGGCAGATCGGGCGGCTGAACACTTTAGGTGAACTGGCAGCGGGCATGGCGCATGAACTCAACCAGCCGCTGACCGCCATACTGGCGGCCACCCAGGCAGCGGGCCGCCTGCTGGCTGACGACCCGCCCGACCTGGCCACTGCCCAGACCGCCATCAACCAGGCGGCAGACCAGGCCAAGCGCGCATCAGATGTGGTGAACCGGCTTCGACGGGCCGTTGAGCAGCCTGATCTTGCCGGGCAACTCGAACGCGTGAGCCTTATCGGCACTGCACGCAATGCGATCTACTTGCTGGAGCCTGAGCTCCGACGGTTGGGAATAGTGCCCGCGGTGAACGCAGTGGGCCCAGATTTCCACGTGCTGGCCGAGCCTGTCGCGCTGGAACAAGTCGTTCACAACCTGATGCTCAACGCATTGCAGGCGCTGGAACTGGTGCCGCCTGCCGAACGTTCACTCACCGTCAAGCTCGACATCGACGACAAGCGTGGCCGCCTCAGCGTGCAAGATACCGGCCCGGGCATTGCGAACAATGTGGTGTCGCATATTTTTGAACCTTTCTTCACCACCCGCCCTGGTGGCTTGGGGTTGGGCCTGAGCCTGTGCGAAACGCTCACCAGCGGCATGGGCGGCACGCTGCATGCGTTCAACCGCGTGCCGCGCGGCGCAGAGTTTTGCCTTAGCCTGCCGCTGGCACCGTGACTCGGCGTTGACCAGCTTCAATGCGACTTTGCCCATGAGCCCGCCACTGTCTCCGCTGATTCACCTGATCGACGATGACGAGGCGGTACGCAGCAGCCTGGCGCTGTTGATCGGCACGGTGGGCCTGCGCGTACAGACGTGGGCTGATCCGCAAACCTTCGTGGCCGAATTTGACCGGCAGAGCATTGGCGTCATCGTGCTGGATGTACGCATGCCCGGCATCAGCGGCCTGACGGTGCTGGAGGATCTGATCGGTCAGGGTGTGGATCAGCCCGTCATCATGCTCACGGGCCATGGCACAGTGGCCATGTGTCGCCGCGCCTTCAAGGCAGGTGCGGCCGAATTTCTGGAAAAGCCGGTGAACGATGAAGTACTGCTGGAGGCACTGCAAAACGGCGTGCGCCAGCATGTCAAATCGCGCCAGCGCCACCGCACGGACCTGCATACCCGCGAACGCTTTGCGCAGCTGTCGGAGCGGGAGCGTGAAGTGCTGGGGCTTATCGTGAGCGGCCTGACCAACAAGGAAATTGGCCGTGCGCTTGACCTCTCGCCGCGCACCGTGGAGACCCACCGCGCCAACCTGTTTGCCAAGCTCGAAGTGGATTCGCTGGCGCAGATGATCCGGCAGTATGCGGAGTTGGTGGACGAGCAATCGGCTACTCGTTGATCTTCCCGTAGTTAGCGAAGCCCGTCACTGCGAGGCTTCAGGCCGTGGCAGTCCATCGTGAACCACTGAAGATGGGGATTGCCGCGCTACGCTCGCAATGACGAAGGTGCTCAGTAGTTTTACGCAGGCCCGCGCGTAACGCTACGCATGGTCTTTTCGGGGTCTGAAACCTACAGTTCTCACACGGTTGATTGAACCGTTTTTAAACCCTCACGTGGAGAACATCATGTCAAAACTTACCCTTAACGCGCTGACACACACGACCGCACTCACACTCTCAGTCGCCCTCGGTCTCGCAACCGCCGCCAACGCCCAGACGGTGCGCACTGAACGCAACATGTCGCTGGAGTTGGCCAACCAGATCGCCAGTGCCACGGTGGCTTCCTGCACCGCAGGCGGCTATGCCGTCACGGCGACCGTGGTCGACCGCGCAGGCACTGTGCGCGCCGTGCAGCGGGCTGACAATGCCGGTCCACATACCTTGGGTGCAAGCCAGCAAAAAGCATTTACCTCTGCATCGGCCAAAAACAATACGCTGGCCATGATGGAAGGTGCCCAGAAGAACCCCGCTGCCGCCAATCTGGTCTATATTCCCGGCTTCTTGCTGGTCGGCGGTGGCGTACCCATCAAGGTCGGCAACGAAGTGATCGGCGCTGTTGGCGTGGGCGGCGCACCCGGCGGTCATCTCGACGAGCAGTGCGCTGTGGCCGGCATCGACAAGGTGAAAGAACTGCTGAAGTAAGCCGCGCAGCATGCAGGCCCGCTGCCACGACACACTTGAGGACACCACCATGACACAACAAACCCACGCCCCTGACCGGCCCGGCGCACCATCGCCCCTGTTATCGGGTCTGCTATCGGGTCTCGCCATGGCTTGCGCCCTGGCCGGTGGCCTGGTTCTGCCCCACGGCGCGTGGGCGCAGGTGCCACCATCAGCATCCGAGGTCTCGCAGTTTTCCGCATTGCATGCTGCCGCCCACAAGGGCGATACGGCAAAGCTTGAAAAGCTCTTCGCCGCGAAGGCCGACCTGAACGCCCGTGACCCGTATGGCCGCACCGCAATCCATGTGGCAACTTTCGCCCGCCAGAGAGATGCAATTCGCGCTTTGGCCAAAGCCGGTGCCAATCTGGAACTGCTGGAAAGTGACCGTTATGACGCGGTAACGATTGCGTCTGTGGCCGATGACGACGACACCCTCAAACTGCTGCTGTCACTGGGCGCCAGCGCCAGGCTCACTACCAGCCGCTATGACGGCACCGCCCTGATTGCCGCTGCGCATCTGGGCCACGACGGCGTGGTGAAGCAACTGATAGCCGCCGGTGCGCCGCTGGACCATGTGAATAACCTGCACTGGACCGCATTGATCGAGTCCATCGTGCTGGGCAACGGCGGGCTGCGGCATCAGGAAGTGCTGCGTGCCCTGCTGGCGGCGGGAGCCAGTACCCGGCTCACAGACCGTCAAGGCACCACGCCGCTGGCGCTGGCACGCAGCCGGGGTTACGCGGCCATGGTGCAGATGCTGGAGAAGGCGGGGGCCAAGTAGAGACCATTGCGATTTGCAGCATTCATCGCGACATCCCTGTCATTGCGAGCGCAGCGCGGCAATCCAAAGCTTCAGTAGTTCACTGATGGACTGCCACGGCCTGCGGCCTCGCAGTGACGGGTGGCACAAGTTGCCAATAGGTCGAAAGTTTTAAGCTTGCAGCGTCACCCGGGCGAACTTGCGCTTGCCCACCTGCACCACGTAAACGCCCGCGCCCAGCTTCAGGCCCTTGTCGCTCACCACGCTGGAGTCAACCCGCACACCGCCGCCGTCGATCAGGCGGTTGCCTTCGCCGCTGGATGCGGCCAGGCCGGCCATCTTGAGCAGGGCACCTATGCCCACGGCTGCCCCGCCATCGCCCAAGGGCAACGCCATTTCTGCGATGTCATCCGGTACGCCGCCTTTGCTGCGGTTGATGAAGTCCTGTTCGGCTGCGTCTGCAGCCGCAGCGGAGTGAAAACGCGTGGTGATCTCTTTGGCCAGCGCCACCTTGGCGTCTTTGGGGTTGCGGCCAGCGTCCACCTCGGCTTTCAACACTGCAATGGCCGATTCGCTCTGGAAGCTCAGCAGCGTGTACCAGCGCCACATCAGCACGTCGGAAATGCTAAGCACCTTGGCAAACATGGTGTTGGCGTCTTCGCTGATGCCGATGTAGTTGTTCTTGCTCTTTGACATCTTTTCAACGCCGTCCAGCCCCTCGAGCAGCGGCATGGTCAGAATGCACTGGGGCTCCTGGCCGTACTCCTGTTGCAGGTGGCGGCCCACCAGCAGGTTGAACTTCTGGTCGGTGCCGCCCAGTTCCAGGTCGCTTTTAAGGGCCACTGAGTCATAGCCCTGCATCAATGGGTACAGAAACTCATGCACGCTGATGGGCGTACCTGCCTTGAACCGGTCATGAAAGTCATTGCGCTCCATCATGCGCGCCACGTTGTATTTGGCCGCCAGCTGGATCATGCCGCGCGCACCCAGCGGATCGCTCCATTCACTGTTGTATCGAATTTCGGTTTTAGCCGGGTCCAAAACCAACGAAGCCTGTTTGTAATAAGTCTCGGCATTCGCCTTAATCTGCTCGTGGGTGAGTGGTGGGCGGGTAGTGTTACGACCGGAGGGATCGCCAATCAACGACGTGAAATCGCCAATCAGGAAGATGACCGTGTGCCCCAAATCCTGCAACTGGCGCATCTTGTTGAGTACCACCGTGTGCCCAATGTGAATGTCGGGCGCTGTAGGGTCCAGGCCCAGTTTGATGCGCAGCGGGGTGCCCGTGGCCTCGGAGCGGGCCAGCTTTTTCAGCCAATCTTCCTGCGGAATGAGCTCCTCACAGCCGCGAAGTGACACGGCCATGGCATCAATGACGCGGTCTGTTACAGAAAACTGGGGCGCCACCGGGGCTACGGGTTGATTCATAAGGGTTTTTCCAGATGCCACGGGGTTCGGGGCAGATATACTCGCTACTCTCGCCCGGTTGTCCGTGCACTACGACACTTAGCGAACCGAGCAAAACCCGGATTTTAGTTGTTGGTCAGACCCTGCAAAACGTCTGATGGCCTGTTCCCAAAAACGGGCGATCTTTGGAACCCAATCTTTTGCCAAACAATTCGTCATTCGCAACGAACGCCCTTCTGAGTTCAGTCGGGCAAGCCATTCAAAAGCATCCCAAGCGGCTCACTGCTCTTATTGCCGTTCTGACGCTGGGCGGGGCGGGCGGGGCGTTCGCTATTGCTTCATTGGCACCCGACGCGTCCGATCTGCCTGTGCGGCAAGTGCTGGAAGCCGTGCAGCCTTTGTCGGCGCTGCCCTCGATCGATCCAGACACCGTGGCTGCTCAAGAGGCGCCGGTATTGACGCTTTATCGCTCCGAGATTTCCCGCTCCAGCGACACAGCCGACACCCTGCTCAAGCGTTTGGGCATCAACGACCCA
>JANPAZ010000180.1:0-3391 GCA_031430225.1 Rhodoferax sp.
TTCAATGGCACTGGCGTCAGGTTTTCAGCCAGCGCGTTGTAGATGTCGCCCCAGCGCTGCATGACCAGCGATGTAGCCCAGCCGTCCATCACGAGGTGGTGAAACTGGATGGTGAGCCCGTGCAGTTGATCGTTGGCCCGCAGCAGCGCAAACCGCCACGGTGGTTTTGACCCCAGGACAAAGGGCTCGGCAATTCGGCTCAGCCACCATTGACGCATGGCCTGTTTGGGATCTGCCTCATTTGCAAAGCTGATTTCTTCCAGGTGCGGCTCAAAACTGGATAGAAGCGTCTGGGTGCCATTGTCATGAGGCACCAGGCGCAATGCCTGATGTTCCGCAACCAGGTGTGCCAGGGCTGTCTTGAAAAGTGCCAGGTCAAAGTGGCCGACCAAGAAAGCGCCACCGCCAATGTTCAGGTGCGGGCTGTCAGGCCAGGCACGTTGATCCAGCCAGACCTCGCGCTGGCTCAGTGACAAGCCAGACGTCAGGTTGGCTGGGGGCACTAATTGCCCAGCAGATCGGGGTGCTTCCATTGCCCGATGTGTTTCATTGCATAGTGGTAACCCACATCTGCAATTTCGTCGGCCTGACGGTAGCTCATCATGGAATACGCCGCGACGGGCGGCTCCAGGTAGTGGTCAGACTGGGCCACGGTGCCTGCACGCTGGTTGATGCCGCCGATGTGGCCGGCCCGGTAAAGGATGTCTGCAATGCCCGGCGTTGCCTGTCCATCGCGCATGAAGATGCCTTTGAGGGTGCTCCAGACCGACAACCGGCTGAGGCTCGGGTCTACGCCCAGATCCTCGCGCACATCGACGTCGATGGCAATGATGGTGCCGTTGCCCCGCCGTGTTTCCAGGGGCGTACCCAAGCGCCTGCGCATCGCACCCACAGGCACGTTCTCCAGAATAGCCCCGTCGACCAGCAAATCACCCTGGTGCAGCACCGGCGGGAAAAGGCCTGCCGGTGAGTTGCTGGCCAGCACCGCGCGCCACAATGGGCCTGTGTCTTGTACGGTGGTACAGCCCTTGGTGAGATTGCAGGTGGCGGCAAAAAACGGCAACCAAAGGCCGTCAACGGGGGTCTCGCCGAACATCTTGCGCAAGTCGCGTTCAACCCGCTTGCCAGACACCAATGAAATCAGTGGGAGCGTGAGGCGCTCACCGCCCGACGCAAACTCGCGCGTGCGATGGATGATGTCATCGAGTGAAACGCCACAGGCGAATTGGGCACCAATGAGCGCTCCCATGCTGTTGCCACCCACCAGGTCAACCGGAATGCCAGATTCCGCCAAGGCTCGAAGCACCCCCACATGGGCAAAGCCCCGCGCACCCCCACCCCCTAGAACCACCCCAACGGCAGTTCCGGTCAAAAACCGGGCCAGGCGGGCATAGTCGCTTTGGCGCTCGCTGAGCAGCGGATAGATCCGCTCAATTGTTCTGCCATTGCGCCAGGATTCCATGCTGCCAGGGACAGTCGTGCCCGCAGGGTGAAGTGCCACCAAGTGCAAGCGTTTGACCGAAAAGTCGGGTTCTTTTTCAAGCCGTTGCTCTAGTACCCCCTTGGCTCTCGAGGTACTGCCAGCAGTGGCGAAAATCACCTGATCTGCCTGGCGGAAAGCCCGTAGTGTCCATGGGGTTGCATTAGGTTGAGCCTCGTAAACCAAAAAATCAAACTTTGCTTCCAGTTCGTCTTGGTGTGCAATCTGTTGACCAGAAAGCTCCTCGCCCTGACTTGAATCGGTGCCAGAGGGTGGATGGATGTGATGGGCTCGCCCTATCTTTGAAAAAGCCGTCGTCAGACTCAATGCAACTTCATGGGCAGAATCATCGTCATGTAACGGGACCACGACAAAGGAGCGCGCGTGACGCCGTTCAGACAACTGCTCCGAATGGCGAAGGTAGTCATAGATCACCCGCACAAACACCTGGTTTAGCGCGAGGGGATGGCGCGCTATCAACGTTTCAAACTCGCTGCGATGCAAAACGGCCAAGATCGAATCGCGCACCGCCGTGACCGACGCGGTACGCGCTTGTTCGAGTATCAAACCCGTTTCGCCAAAACTTGAACCGGGACGGATCTCGTTGTAAAGCATCAACTGGCCACCTGCGCTACGTCTGAAAACTCGCAAACCGCCGCTGATGACGAAATGCATGCTGTTGGATGGGTCGCCTTCTCGCACTACTGTGCTGCCGCCGTAAACCTGTTCCGGACGCAGAACACTGGCTAAGTCCTGAATGACCGCCTCGTCGAGCGTGCCAAACACCGGACTGGCCCGTAAAACGTCTGCAACCTTGGTGTGAAATTCGGCGGGCATGAGCATGGCAGGGGCCTAGGTCGTCCAGGTGGTCAGGAACTTGGTCGCGTTGTCCATGTCGGTATGGGTGGTTCCAGACTGTAATGCGCTCACAAATTTTCTCCAAGCCAGGTCGGGTTCAGCCAGCTTGAACCCGTAAAAACCGGCATCTTTTTTGCCGCCCACGGCAAGTGCCCGTACTTTGGATCGTTCCGATGTACCCAGTTGAATCGTTACATCACCCCAAACCTGGGTGTCCAGCGGTGTTCTGGAGTGCGCCAAAAAGCCGTAGCGTGAGCATTCAACAATTGTGAGCTGATGGGCTTGAGGTTGACCATCTACATCAACCTCAAAAATACCTGAGCATTTGATGGAGTAACGCTGATGCTGGCGCAGCGTTTGTTGCGGACTGGTTTCTGAGAAACTGGCGGGCAGGTAGGGCTTGTACTCGGGGAGGTTGTAGATGGAGTGAATCAGAGTCCTCTCTCGCTCATCTAGACCGGCAAACACTTTGGTGCGCTGGTTGAAGAAGTAGTCCAGCCGCTCGGGTGTCATGACCGGGTCGTTTGTAGTGTGATAACGCCTGCTCGGAATGACAATGTTGCGCAATTTAAGCTTGATGAAATAGTAATATAGGTTTTTGCGGCGACTCTTTCCTTCATACCCATCTTTCAAGAGTGTTGGAATATCTCGCAGGTCAAGGGACGCTCCAACCGCTGGTGCGCCATTGGCAAAGTCGTAGTTATCCACAGGGGTTTCCGTCAGCCGCTGAAAGAACAGAAGCGATTCATACATCTCGATGCGGTTCGGGTTGACTGCGATCACGAGGTGCCGGGTGTCAAAGAAAGTCGTGCAGTATTGGTACATGAACTTCATCAGCGGGAACAGGATGGCCCCACCCGTTTTTCTGAACTTCGGATGCACGGCCAATGCCGATACCTCGGCGATTTTCCCGCCTTTTGCACGCACCGCTCTCAAGTCAAAAATGGCTTGCAGCGGGAAACCAAAGACACTGTCACGGATCAGGGACAAGGTGCCTACTACCTCATCGTCGTACTTGGCACACAAGGTCGTGGTGGTTGGCAAGGCGTGATA
>JANPAZ010000181.1:0-7533 GCA_031430225.1 Rhodoferax sp.
GAAGCCGCCCGCCTGCTGCAGGCGATGGGCGCCGAGACCCGCAGCTTCAGCCCGCACGGTCTGCCACTGGCTGACGACGCACCCGAGACGCATCCCAAGGTGCAGGAACTGCGCGAGCTGGCTGCGTGGAGCGAGGGCATGGTGTGGACATCGCCGGAACGCCACGGCGCAATGACCGGCATCATGAAAACCCAGATCGACTGGATTCCCCTCAGCCAGGGAGCAGTGCGGCCCACGCAGGGCAAAACTCTGGCGGTCATGCAGGTGTGCGGGGGCTCGCAGTCGTTCAACGCCGTGAACCAGTTGCGGGTGCTAGGCCGGTGGATGCGAATGATCACCATCCCGAACCAGTCGTCGGTGGCCAAGGCGTTTCTGGAGTTTGACGACGCGGGCCGCATGAAGCCTTCGCCCTACTATGACCGCGTGGTGGACGTGATGGAGGAACTGATGAAGTTCACATTGCTGACGCGTGATGTATCGCCCTACCTGGTGGACCGCTACAGTGAGCGCAAGGAAAGCGCCGAGGAATTGATGAAGCGGATGAACCAGGGAGCAATATAAATGCAGACAACTACAGGCGAGATCGCACAAGGCTTTTTGAGCCACCCCACCCGCCACCTGTTCTTCACTGGCAAGGGCGGCGTCGGCAAGACATCGCTCTCAACAGCGACCGCGATCACGCTTGCTGACGCTGGCAAACGCGTGTTGCTGGTCAGTACCGACGCCGCCTCCAACCTCGATGAAATGCTGGGTATCGAGCTGCGCAACACACCCACGCCGGTGCCGGGCGCGCCAGGCCTGTCGGTGCTGAATATTGACCCTGACACGGCCGCAGAGTCGTACCGTCAACGGGTACTGGCCCAGATGGACACCGCTGCCAGCGACGATGAACGCAACACGGTGCGCGAGCAGCTGTCCGGTGCCTGCACCACAGAGATCGCGTCGTTTGATGAATTCGCTTCCCTGCTGTCAGACGCCACGGCGCCCTACGACCACATCGTGTTTGACACCGCTCCCACCGGCCATACGCTGCGCCTGTTGAGCCTGCCGAAAGCCTGGAGTGGGTTCCTGGCAGGCAATGACCGCGGGGCCTCATGCCTGGGCCCGCATTCTGGCCTGAAGATGCAGGAGGTGCGCTTCAAAGCAGCGCTGGATGCCTTGAGCGACCCGGCACAGACCACCGTGGTTCTGGTGACGCGCGCGGACAAGGGTGCCATTGCGGAAGCGGCGCGCACGGCCGAAGAGCTGCACACGCTGGGTCTGAACAATCAGCGGCTGGCGGTCAATGGCGTCTTTCACGCCAGCGATGCGCATGATGCCGTCGCCTGCGCCATAGAGGCTCTGGAGCAACAGGCCCTGGCCGACATGCCCGCCAGCTTGCGCGCCTTGCCGCAAGACCTGGTACCCCTGCGCGCCTTTGACACGGTGGGCCTGCCAGCCTTGCGCGCCCTGCTTTCGGTCGACTTGACGGCAGATAAACCGCCAGCCTCTGGTACGGCATTGCCAGCGACCGACCTGCACGGTCTGGACCAACTGGCCGATGCACTGGCAGAAGCCGGGCACGGGCTGATCATGGTGATGGGCAAGGGTGGTGTGGGCAAAACCACCATCGCTGCAGCGCTGGCACTCGGCCTGGTACAGCGCGGAAAAACAGTGCACCTGAGCACCACCGACCCGGCCGCCCACGTGGCCGAGACTCTCAATGGCGAGGTACTCGGCCTGCGCGTGGACCGTATCGACCCCAAGGTAGAGACCCAAGCCTACATCAACAAAATCATGGCCGCCAAATCGCCGGTGCTGGACACCCAGGAACAAGCCTTGCTGCTGGAAGACCTGCGCTCGCCCTGCACCGAGGAAGTCGCCGTGTTTCATGCGTTCTCACGCATCGTCAGCGAAGCCCGCAGCGCGTTTGTGGTGCTGGACACGGCCCCCACAGGCCACTCCCTGCTGTTGATGGACGCGACCGGCGCCTACCACCGCCAGATGGTGCGTGAGTTTGAAGGCCGTGGCAGCAGCCACATCGTCACCCCGTTGATGCGCCTGCAGGACGCCGACTACACAAAGATTATTCTGGTCACATTGCCCGAAGCCACGCCCGTATCGCAGGCAGCCGCCCTGCAGGAGGACCTGCGTCGCGCAAAGATTGAGCCCTACGCCTGGGTGCTGAACAAAAGTGTGCTGGCTGCCGGCACGGCAGACCCGCTTCTGGTGGCGCGGCTTGCAGGTGAACGCAGGCAAATGGCACGCATTGGCGGCGGACTGGCCAGGCGCACATTCATCCTGCCGTGGCTCACGCAACCCCCTATTGGCGTCGCCGAGCTCTCCAGACTCGTGACGACCCCTTAAGGCCCGACAAAGACGGCAGAAACCTCAAATTTGTTGCTACATAATATATAGCTTACTATTGAATAGATACGTGGGGCTTAGCCGATTTTTATCAAACTTTCTTGGCTGACACGGTTTTTGTCACCCAGCCTTCACACATTGGGCCGATGCTGGTAGCGCGGCATGTCGCCGCTTTTCAATGTTTGCATTACTTGTGAGGCCACCATGACAGACGACACTGCTACCCAGATTCCCGTTGACGCAGCCGAATTGCTCAAAGAAGATTTTGATGAAGAATTCGAGACGACTGGCGATCACCATCGCATGGCAGCTCACCATTTCGCAGCGGCCGCCAAACATCACCTGGCCGCCGCAGCTGCAGACGATGACGGCGACGAGGAAGAGACTGCACGCAGGGCCTTTCTCGCCTACCGCCACCAGCTCAATGCGGTTCAATATGCCGAAATCGCGGTCATGGACAGCGAGAGCCCGGAAGACGAAGAAGCAGACGTCATCGACAACGGCGCAATGGGCTGACGCGGCAACTTAAAACCTGCAGCCTGCACAAGCGAGCGTCGTCGCGGACAGCTTTGCCTGTGTCATAGAGGCTTCACAAACCGGCGCTAGATTAACGCCATGCTGTCACGCACCTTTCCACGGGCGACCAGGGCACTGGCCCTGTCGCTCCTAGTGGTTTTCATGGCGGGGTGCTCGCCCCGCCACCTCATCATTCAAGGCGTAGCCAATGAGCTTGCCAACCAGGCCAATGCCGTCGAAGACGATCTGGTGCTGGCGCGCGAGGCCAGCGCGTTTTACCTCAAGTTTTCTGAATCGTTGCTGGGTGAGACCCCGGGTAACCTGAAGCTCGCGCAAGCCGTGAGCTCCGGGTTCACCCAGTACGCTTTTGCGTTTGTTGCCACTGAAGCAGATCGTGTGGAAGCCAAAGACATCAGGGCAGCACAAAAATTGCGTGAACGCGCAGCCCGCCTCTACCTGCGCGCGCACCGGCATAGCATGGCCGCGCTGGAGGCCACAGCACCGGGTTTTGCGAAAGCGCTTGCGCAGGGCGATGCAGCCCAGTGGCCACGCTTGACAGAAGACCAGGTCGGGGTGGCCTACTGGGCAGCTGCGTCCTGGGGTGGCCATATTTCACTCTCCAAAGACAGCCCCGACACCGTTGCGGATTTGCCTCTGGCGGTACGCCTGGCCACTCTGGCTTACCACGTGAAGCCGGCTCATGGTGAAGGCGCGTTGGCCAGCCTGCTGGGCAGCTTTGAAGCCGCACGCCTTGGTGGAACAGTGCCCCGGGCAACTGCATTCTTTGACGAGGCCATTGCCATGGGCGACGGTAAAAATGCCAGCGCCTTTGTTGGCAAAGCCGAAAGCATTGCACTGCCAGCCCGTGACCGTCCCGCGTTTGAAGCCTTGCTGCGCCAGGCGATCGCCGCAAGCCTTTTGCGACGCGACTTGTCCAATGAAGTCATGCGTGAGCGCGCCATCTGGCTGCTTGACACCGCAGACGACCTATTTTGAAGCTAGCCCCCATGAATGTAATCAACGCACTGATCAAAAAACCGCTGGCAGTCATTTTCGGGGTGTGCCTGATGCTGAGCTCGACCCCATCGGCGTGGGCCGCAGACAAGCAGCTTCGCATTGGCACGCTGGCACCCAAGAATTCGCTGTATCACCGCCAGTTGATGGAGTTGGGCGAGGTCTGGCGTGCAGGCCAAGGTGCTGGTGCCAAGTACCTGGTCTACCCCGACGGCAGCCAGGGTGGCGAGACCGAGCTGGCCAGGCGCATGCGCATCGGTCAGTTGCAAGGTGCACTGCTGTCTGTGGTGGGCCTGCGAGAGATCGAGCCATCCATCAGCGCACTGCAAAACATGCCGCTGCTGTTCAAAAGCTGGGAAGAAGTGGACTACGTGCGCGAAAAGATGCGCCCCGCGATGGAGAAGAAGTTTCTGGACAAGGGCTTTGTGGTGCTGGCCTGGGGCGACGCGGGTTGGGTGCGGTTTTTCTCCAAAGAAGCAGCATTTCGACCTGATGATTTCAAGCGCATGAAATTCTTTGCCTGGGGGTCTGAACCCGAACAGCAAGAAATCATGAAGAGCCTTGGCTACACGCCGGTGCCCCTTGAAACCACCGATATTCTTCCCAGCATCCAGACTGGCATGATCAATGTGGTGCCCTCCACGCCCTACTTTGCACTGGCCAGCCAGGTTTTCAGCACCGCACGCAACATGCTGGACATCAACTGGGCACCGATTGTGGGAGCGCTGGTCATCACCAAGAAAACCTGGGACGAAATGTCTCCAGAGCTGCAGCAAACCATGCGAGTGGCCAGCGACAAAGCCGGTGTGCAACTTCGCGCCAAGGCCCGCCAGGAAGTGGATGAAGCGGTAGACGCCATGAAGAAGCGCGGACTGGTAGTCAATCGACCCAGTGCAGCGCAAATGCAGGAGTGGAATGATCTTGCCGACAAGCTTTACCCGCGCATACGGGGTGTGATGGTGCCCGCGGAGACATTTGACGAAGTCTTCACACACCTCAAGGCGTATCGGGCAGGCAAGGCCAAGTAGCGGTGGTAGCGCAACCGCAAGTCCCACACTCGGCTGCACAGCCGACCAAACCGTCTGGCACGCCATTGGCTGCGCCATCCCGCCAAGGCGGCCTGTGGCGTTTTGACGAATTGCTTTCATCCGCCGCACTGGTGTTGATGACGCTGATTCCTCTGATAGAAATATTGTCGCGTCCCTTCATGGGCAAAGGCATAGAAAATTCCGCGGTACTTACCCAGCATCTCGGTCTGATTCTGGCCATGTTTGGGGCTGTGGCTGCAGAACGGTACGGACACCTGACCACACTGGGCAGCGGTCTGGGAGCATTGGGGACAGCGCGGTTTCAAGTTTTCGTTTCGATATTTGCCAACGGCAGTTCGGCGTTGATTTGTGGCGTGCTGACGTGGGCGAGCTGGCGCTTTGTCAGCAGCGAAATGCAGGGTGGGCATGCACTGGCGTACGGCATTCCAGTGTGGTGGGTGCAAGTGGCTTTGCCACTGGGCTTTGCGCTGCTCGGGGTCAAACTCGGCGCACGGTGTTTCACCGCCATGTGGCTCAAAGTGGCCACTGCCATGTATCTGCCTTTGTCCGGCTTCATGCTGGCGGGTCAGTTCGATGGTGCGGCCTTGCCGTTTTGGCCCGTCACGATCTGGGTTGTGGCAGTCTTGCTGGCTGGTGCACCCATTTTTGCCGCCTTGGGGGGACTGGCTTTGGCGTTGTTTTGGCAGGACGGGCTGCCACTGGCGTCTATCGCGCTGTCGCACTACCAGATCACGGTCAACCCGTCACTTCCGGCATTGCCTCTCTTCACCCTGGCGGGCCTGGTGTTTGCCCGCACGGGCGCGGCGCAGCGTCTTGGTAACGTTTTTGTCGCTCTGTTTGGGGGCGGCGTGACTGGCACGGTGTGCGCAGCCGCCGTACTGTGTTCATTCTTCACAGCGTTTACAGGTGGCAGCGGCGTCACAATTCTGGCCCTGGGCGGCCTGTTGCTGCCGTTGCTGCGCAATGCGGGCTTTCCGGAGAGGCGGGGGATCAGCCTGGTGACCAGCGCCAGCGCTTTAGGGGTATTGCTGGCGCCATCGGTACCACTCATCATGGTGGCCATCATTGCGCGCGTGCCCATTAACACCATGTTTCTGGCGGGTCTGGTGCCTGCCGTGGTCATGGTATTTTTTCTGTTGGTTTTTGGTGGGTATTTGAAGCGGTCGGAAATGTCGTCCGCAAAGATTGTCGCCAGCGCTATGAGCGGCGGCCGGTCAGGCCGTTTTGACCAGATCCTGATCGCGATATGGGCTGCCAAATGGGAAATTCTGGCACCCATAGTGGCGATAGGCTCGCTGGTCAGCGGTCTGGCGACCCCCACCGAAAGTGCGGCACTGACGGCGGCCTACGCCATACTGACACAGGCCATAGCGCACCGTGAAATGAGCGGGTCAAAACTGGCACATGTCTTGAGCGACTGCGCGCAGATCATCGGTGGCGTAATGCTGATCCTGGGTATGGCATTGGGCCTGACCAACTATCTGGTGGATGCCGGTATTCCCGATGCGGCCATCACCTGGGCGCAAAACGTCATTCCCAACAAATTTGTCTTTCTGCTGCTGCTTTGCTTGTTTTTGCTGCTGGCCGGAGCCCTGATGGAGATCTTTGCAGCAATCGTCGTGCTGGTGCCGCTGCTTTTGCCTGTTGCCCTGAGTTACGGCATTGATCCGGTTCACTTCGGCATCATTTTTCTGGCCGCTATGGAGATGGGGTTTCTTTGCCCGCCTGCGGGGATGAACATCTATTTCGCCTCTGCCATGTTTGACAAACCGGTGCGCTACGTCGCAGTGGCTGTCCTGCCTGCCCTCCTTGCCATCTTTATGGGCACTCTGGCCATCGCATGGATACCTGTTTTGTCGACCGGCTTGCCTTCACTTTTTTCCGCGAGCGCGAGATGAGTGAGTAAGTGTGCGCGCTTGCCATTTGTCTTGGCCCTGTCACATCAGACGAATAACCTGAAGTTCGCAATACCAACCAAGAGGAAAAAAATGCACGATTTCGATAAAGCCATTGTGTGGCGCAAACTGTTGAGCATCGGCGGACTGGCAGTGGGCCTCACCGCTTGTGGCGGCGGCAGCAATGGCCCGGCACCCCTTCTAACGCTGGACGGGAAGACGCCCCTGGTGGTGGGCCACCGCGGTGCGTCCGGCTACTTGCCCGAACATACGCTTGAGTCCTACGCACGGGCTATCGAGCTGGGCGCAGATGTGATTGAACCCGATGTTGTTGTGACTAAAGACGGCGTTCTGATTGCCCGCCACGAACCCAACTTGACAGGTACAACCAACGTATCCACCAAGCCGGAATTTGCCAGCCGCAAGACCACCAAAAAGGTAGACGGCGCCGATGAAACCGGCTGGTTTGCCAGCGACTTCACGTTGGCTGAAATCAAGACTCTGGGCGCATTGATTACTGACGCCGAGCGGCCCCAGCAGTTCAACGGCTTGTACAAGGTGCCTACCCTTCAAGAAATTGTGGACCTCGTCAAGGCCCGTAGTGCCGCCACTGGCCGCCAGATTGCAATCTACCCCGAAACCAAACACCCTACGTTTCACAGGCAGTTGGGATTGCCGATTGAAGACAAGCTGATTGCGATGATTCAGGCAGC
>JANPAZ010000182.1:0-1962 GCA_031430225.1 Rhodoferax sp.
GGGCATTTGTAGTGAGCCAGTTGTTCACGGCAAAACGCAAGCAGCTCGGCTTCAAGTGCCGGACCGGCGTCTGCCATGTCGCGTGGCTGCACCACGGCCTTGACTTCTTCGCCAAACTCTTCATTGGGCACGCCAATCACGCCCACGTCCATGACCTTGGGATGCGTTACCAGCAGGTTTTCTGCTTCCTGCGGGTAGATGTTGACGCCGCCCGAAATAATCATGTAGGCCTTGCGGTCCGTGAGGTACAAAAAGCCTTCCGCATCCACATGACCAATGTCTCCCAGCGTGGTCCAGCCATGCGCGTTGCGCGAGTCTGCAGTTTTCTGGGGGTCGTTGTGGTACTCAAACACCTTGCCGTCAGCAAAGTGCACTGTGCCAGTTTCACCCGTAGCCACCTCTTCACCAAACTCATTACAGATTCTGAGCTTGCCCACCACCGCTTTGCCCACGGTACCTTTGTGGGTGAGCCAATCTTTGGATTGCACCAGCGTCATGCCATTGCCCTCCGTGCCGGCGTAGTACTCCCAGATCACCGGACCCCACCAGGCAATCATTTGCTCCTTGATGGGAATGGGGCAGGGCGCTGCGGCATGAATGGCAAACTTGAGCGACGACATGTCATGCGCTGCACGTGCGGCCTGGGGCAGCTTCAGCATGCGCACAAACATGGTCGGCACCACTTGCGTGTGCGTGATGCGGTGTTTCTCAATCAGTGCCAGAAACCGTTCCGGTTCAAAGTGCGACATGATCACGCACGTAGCCCCCAGGCGCATGCTCACCATGTTGAAGCGCAGCGGCGCCGCGTGGTAGAGCGGCGCCGGCGACAGGTAGATGCTGTTCTCGTTGATGCCATACACATTGCGGCAAATTTCAATCAGTGACGTCGACGCATCAATGGCGGGCGACTCGGGCGGCACAAAAACGCCTTTGGGTCGGCCGGTGGTGCCTGATGAATACAGCATGTCAGTGCCCGCCGTTTCATCGGCAATGCGACCTACGGGGTGCGTGGACAGCAATGCCTCATAGGCCTCATAACCGGCAATGGTGCCGTCAACCATCAGGCGCTTGCGGGCGTCCGGGGCCTGCGCCAGAAGCTCCTGCGCAAGAAGCGAAAGCGACTTGCCCGCAATCAGCAACTTGGCCGCGCAGTCCTTGACGATATACGCCGCCTCACCCGCCGTCAGGCGCGTGCTCATGGCGGTGTAGATAATGCCAGCGCGTTGGGCTCCCCAGCAGATCTCAAAGAAACGCGGATGGTTCTCCAGAAGGATGGCGATGTGATCGCCCACCACCAGCCCCAATGCCCGCAGCATGTGCGCGACCTGGTTGGAGCGCTCATCAAGCTGGCGATAGGTTACGACCTCGCCTGTGTCGGCCATGATGTAGGCCGCTTTGTCCGGGGTCTTTTTTGCGTGGTGAAATGGATGCATGGTGTCTGTCTCCTGCGCTTTGGTTTGAATTCTTGTCCGCAAACATTATGGGCGGGCGCCACGGTGCGGTGTTGACCTGTTTGGGACAGCCGCCTCAAATCGTTTTGGTACAGAATTGACGGCACTCACTTTGCACCCCACTGGGTGCCCCTGCAAAATTTATTCAGGAGACTCCCATGACAGAAGCGCTCATCATCGACGCCTGCAGAACCCCGCGCGGCATTGGAAAGTTTGGCAAAGGTGCGCTGGCCGACATGCATCCGCAGCACTTGGGCGCGGCCGTGCTCAAGGCACTGGCCGAGCGCAATGGCATCAACACCGCCGACGTGGACGACATCATCTGGGGCACCAGCTCGCAGCGCGGTGCGCAAGGCGGCGACCTGGGCCGCATGTCGGCGCTGGACGCGGGCTATGACGTGCGCAGCAGTGGTGTCACGCTGGACCGCTATTGCGGTTCGGGCATTACGTCTGTGAACCTGTGTGCGGCCAGCATCATGTCGGGCATGGAAGACCTGATGGTCGCCGGTGG
>JANPAZ010000183.1:0-1591 GCA_031430225.1 Rhodoferax sp.
TTGCTGAAGGCCTTGCTGGCCCGTCCGGGCCATGCCGTCAGCAAAGAGCGGCTGTTTGAGCTGGTTTTCCCCGGCGAAGTCGACGTGCAATTTGAAGCCATCGAAGTGGTGGTGTACCGGCTGCGCAAGAAGCTTTCCCACACAGGCACCACGCTGATGACGCTGCGCGGCTTGGGCTACCTGTTGAAAGTGGCCACATGAGTGGCGTGGGGGCCATATCCCTCAGACGCTATTTATTACTGGGCATCCTGATTCCCATTGGCCTGTTCATCCTGGTCGATACGATCAGCCTGTACCGCCAGGCACTCGCCGCCGTGAACACAGCCTACGACCGAACCCTGCTGGCCTCTGCCAAGTCGATTGGCGAGCACATCGAAGCCACTGGGGAGGGCAGCGCTGCGCAACTGCGGGCCACCGTGCCCTATGCCGCGCTGGAAGCCTTTGAGGCAGATAACCGCAGCCGCATGGTCTACCGGATTTCCAGCACAAAGGGCGAACTGATTGACGGGTTCAGCGAGTTATCTGCGTGGGCTGGCAAACTGCCCGACCGGGGGCCCTACGCCGCGCTGGTCGACTTTTACGACGACACCTATCGGGGCGATCCCGTGCGTGTAGCCGTCCTGCTACAACCCGTGGCCATGGAGCGTGCCCGTGTCATGGCCGTTGTGCAGGTGGCCGAAACGCTGGAGCTGCGCCGCACGCTGGCGCGCCAGATTCTGATTGACACGCTCTGGCGTCAAGCCGCCCTGGTGGCCGTGATTGCCCTGGTGGTGATCGTCGTGGTGCAGCGTGCCACCCGACCGGTGCGCCGTCTTAGCGCCGAGTTGCAAGCCCGCTCCCCAGGAGACCTGACACCTCTGCAAGCCCCCGGCGCACCCCGCGAACTGGTACCCCTGGTCGAGGCCACTAACGGCATCATGGCGCGACTGACCGACCTGCTGGAGCTCCAGAAACGCTTTGTGCGCGACGCCTCGCACCAGTTGCGCACACCGTTGGCCGTGCTGAAAGTACAGGTGCAGTCTGCCCTGCGCGGCGACGTGGCCCCCACACAGGCACTGGCCGAAATCAGCGACACGGTAGACCGCGCCACCGTGCTGGCCAACCAGATGTTGGCCCTGGCCAAGGTGGAGCAGTTACGCCAGCAGATGGTATCTACCGTGGTGGACTGGGCAATCGTAATGCGCGAGATTGCACTGGACCTGTCGGCGCTGATTGCCCAAAAGGACATTGACTTTGAGATCATCACCGCGCCAGCCCCGGTGCTCACTCACGAGTGGATGCTGCGTGAGCTGTGCCGCAACCTGTTGCACAACGCGATCCGCCATACCCCGTCGGGTGGCACGCTGGCAGTGCGCATGGTGTGCGATGACCGCTACGGCGCGCTGGTGATCAGCGACAGCGGCTCCGGCATCTCGTCAGAGCTGAGGGAGAGGTTGTTTCAGCCGTTTTCAGCAGGCGAGCAGCGCTCGGGCTCCGGGCTGGGTCTGGCCATCTGCCAGGAAATCGTTCTGGCGCTGGGGGGGAGCATCAGCCTTGACAACCGAACTGACCACGGCCGGGTGACCGGCCTGGACGCCACGGTGCGGCTGCC
>JANPAZ010000184.1:0-3872 GCA_031430225.1 Rhodoferax sp.
GGGCTGATGGGCTTGAGGATCTGGATGAACGGATCAAACGCACGGCGCATGAGCGGCGACATGCCGATCACAAAGCCCAGTGGAACCGCCACCAGACAAGCCAGGCCAAACCCAAGGGCGACGCGCCCGAGAGAATGCGCCAACTGGATGGCGATGCCCTTGTCATTGGGGCCATTGTCATAAAACGGATTCGTGAGGTGACCCCACACGGTTTTGCCCATCTGTCCCAACGTGGGAAAGCCCGAGCTCTTTGTTACACCGGGGTCCTTGCCCATCATCTTGGCGTATTCAATCTGCTCAGCCGTCATGCCGGTGGATGCGGCGCCCACCGTGCCTGCGTTGGTCGCCACATACCAGATGCCGAGCACAACAATGAGTATCAGCACCGACAGCACGCCGGCGCGAAATTGAATCGTTCGCAGCCAGGGCATGTCAGGCCGCCTTGGCTATAGCAAAGCTCTTGGCGTAGGCGGCGGCCTTGTCGGCGTCAAACTCGCGGCCCATGATCTTGAACTTGGGGTATGCGCCGTCGGGTACTTTCTGGTCCAGCGCCTTCATCTGCTTCTTGGCATCGGTCAACAAAAACACCTTCTCGGCAATCTGCTTGTAGTTCACTTCGCCCTTCACGTAGCCCCAGCGCTGCATTTGCGTCAGCATCCACACGGCCATGCTCTGCCACGGCATGGGGTCGAAGTCGGCGCGGTCGGGCACATTCTTGACATTGCCCAGGCCATCGGCAAACTTGCCCGTCAGCACCTGCTGCAACACGGCTTCGGGCTGGTTGAGATACTGCGCGGGCGCAATCACCTTGGCAATGAGCTCGCGGTTCTTCGGGTCGCGCGCCATGGCTGCCGCCGTGAGCACGGCGCGGTAAAGGGCCACAAAGGTATTGGGATTCTTCTGGATAAATTCAGTGCTGGTGCCAAAGGCGCAGCAGGGGTGTCCGTTCCACAGGTCCTTGGTCAGGGTGTGAATGAAGCCGACCTCTTCAAACACGGCGCGCTGGTTGAACGGGTCTGGCCCGAGGAAGCCGTCGATATTGCCCGCGCGCAGATTGGCCACCATTTCAGCCGGTGGCACCACGCGCAATTGCACATCGGTGTCGGGGTTCAGGCCGGCTTCAGCCAGGTAATAGCGCAACAAAAAGTTGTGCATGCTGTATTCAAACGGAATCGCGAACTTGAAGCCCTTCCAGTTCTTGGGGTCGCGGATGTCTTTGTGCTTGAGGCTCATCGTGATGGCCTGGCCATTGACGTTCTGGATGGTGGCCACATTCATTGGCGTGGCGTTGGACCCCAGACCCATCGAGATCGCCAGCGGCATGGGCGACAGGAAATGGGTTGCGTCATATTCCTTGTTGATCATCTTGTCACGGATCAGCGCCCAGCCTGCCGTCTTGGTGACCTCCACATTGAGCCCCTGCTTGCCGTAAAAGCCCAGCGGATGCGCCATGATGAGCGGCGTGGCGCAGGTGATGGGGATGAAGCCGATCTTCAGGTTGGTCTTCTCCAGCGCGCCTTTCTCCTGGGCCATGGCCTGCATGCTGGCCACTGGCAACACACTGGCAATGGCCGCCATGGCCGTGCTCTTGCCCACTGCCTTCAGGAAACGGCGGCGCACGGCATCCTGCGGAAACAACGCCTTGACCAGCGTGGCTTCGATGAATTCATTGCTGTAGGCCTCGAACTCGCTGGTCAGGCTGCGCCGGCGTAGCTCGATGGCGGCGCGGTCCGCTGCCGCCTCGGCATGGTGGTCTGCCACTGAATGCTCGCGCCCGCAACTGCACTTGAGCATCAGGGGTCTGTCGGCGTTGTAGGGGTCGAAGTAGTCGGTCATGGCATCACCTCAATTGAATGGATGCCAGTCACGACGCAAAGGCCGGGCCAGTTTGGCCTGTTGCGCTGCCTCTGCGCCAAATCGCGCCACCCTTGTCGACCCCGTGTAGGGCCAACCCTACAAAATCAGGCCGGATTCAGGCGTCTGGCAGCGCGCGGCTGTGTCTTTCGGCATACAAGGCCAGTTCCACGTCATTCTTCGCGCCGGTCTTTTCAAGAATACGCGCTCTATAAGTGCTGACAGTGTTGGGTGCCAGTTTGAGTTGTGCACCAATTTCGGTCACGGTTTGCCCTGCCGTGAGAAGCCGGAACACCTGATGCTCACGGTGTGAGAGTGCATCCATGCCGGCGGGGCTGCCCAACGGACCCGATCGGGACGTACTGCCGGCACGGGCTGCGCTACCACCCACCGCGGCTGCGAGGGCCTGCGCCGTGGCAGCACTGACATACATCCCCCCGGATGCCACAGTGCGTACGGCCGCCAGCATGTCGTCGGGGTCGGCACTTTTGTTGAGATAGCCACCGGCACCCAGCCGGATACAGCGCACGGCGTATTGGTTTTCAGGGTAGGTGCTGAGCATCAAAACAGGCAATGCGGGATATTCACGGCGCAGGGTCTGCAGCACCTCCAGTCCGTCTCGACCGGGCATGGCAATGTCCAGCAACACCAGGCTCAATCCGGCTGCGCCCTCCAGCGCGCGAACACGCTCCAGCACGTCAAGGCCTGACTGTGCCTCGGCAATGACTGTCACGTCGGGCGCGTCAGCCAGAACCTGTTTGAGGCCTTCACGCACGATACGATGATCGTCACCAATCAGAACCTTGATCATTTCATGCCTTTAATGCTATTCATTCAGTAGCGGCATATGCAATAGAAACGTGGACCCATGGCCGATTTCGCTTCTGATTTGCAACTGACCGCCAAAATGACGTGCCCGCTCCCGCATGCCCATCACGCCATAGGCTGTAGGGGCTTCAAACGCGTTGGCAGGTGCACCACAGCCATTGTCCTGAACTGAAATCAGCAGGGACCCGTCGGCCACCTGAATGTGCAGCTTGAGTTCACTGGCTCTCGCATGTCGACCCACATTGCTGAGCATCTCCTGAAATATCCGGAACACGGCGATGGCCATGGGCTCCGGCAACTCAATATCTTCCGTGCCCTGCATGTCCCAGACCAGCGCCAGTTCGGCAGATTGGGCAAAGTCATGCGCCTGCCACTCCAGCGCGGCCCACAGGCCCTGGTGGTCAAGGATGCTGGGGCGCAGGTCGGTGATGATGCGCCCGACGTTGTCCACTGCGCTTTCGATGAGTTGACTCATGTTCTTGCATTTAGCCCTGAGCTTTTCGCGCACGGCTTCAGCCTCGGGCGCTGTGCGTCGCTGCTGCTCACTCAGCCGCTTGTCCATCCAGTTCACGTCCATCTTCAAGGCGACCAGCAGGCTGCCGAGTTCGTCGTGCACTTCCCGTGCAATGCGGGTGCGTTCGTCCTCACGCACTTTCTCAGAATAGGCCGCCAGCTCCCGCAGCTGGCCCAGGGCGATCGACAGTTCGTGCGTGCGCTCACTGACGCGCAACTCCAGGTCAGTCTTGGCCCGTTGCAGTGCATCTGCTGCGCGCTTTCGCCCCGTAATGTCCACAAAGGTCACCACCGCACCGCGCACCTGAGGCCCATCCATCAGTGGATGGCTGGAGTACTCCACAGGGAAGCTGTGCCGGTCGCGATGCCAAAACACCTCGCTGTCAATGCGGCAGGCCAGCCCCTGACGAAAGGCATTGAAGATCGGGCAGTCCAGGGCTGGGTACACGCTGCCGTCTGCATGCGAATGATGCGTGAGCTCATGCATGTTGCGCCCCAGCACAGCGGCCGGCTCGTGGCCCAGCATGCGGGCGCCCGCCCGGTTGATAAAAGTGCAATGCCCGTCCAGATCGATGCCAAAGATGCCCTCGCCGGTGGACTCCAGCAGCAAGGCCAATTGGTCCGGTCCGACATGCCCGGTGCTGGCACCCGGGGTCATCACAGGATTTGGAACGTTG
>JANPAZ010000185.1:0-5152 GCA_031430225.1 Rhodoferax sp.
GGGATGATGGCGAAGTACTTGGCCACATCATTGGCAATGGAGAAGGTGGTGAGCGAGCCGCGCGTCATCAGCAGCGCCTTGCCGGTTTCCACAATCTCCAGCAGCTTCGTGGGGTTGGAGTCCAGGTCCACCATGTTGCCCGCCTCTTTGGCGGCCTGGGTGCCACTGTTCATGGCCACGGCCACGTCGGCCTGCGCCAGTGCGGGTGCGTCGTTGGTGCCGTCACCGGTCATAGCGACCAGGCGGCCTTCTGCCTGGTATTGACGAATTAGTTTGAGCTTGTCTTCCGGCGTGGCTTCGGCCAGGAAATCGTCCACCCCCGCTTCGGCGGCAATGGCCGCGGCGGTCAGCTTGTTGTCACCGGTGATCATCACCGTCTTGATGCCCATGCGACGCAACTCGCCAAAGCGTTCCTTGATGCCCGCTTTGACAATGTCTTTCAGCTCCACAATGCCCAAAATCTGGTTGCCATCAGCCACCGCCAGGGGCGTGCTGCCACGGCGCGACACGTCATCGGAGGCCCGCAGGACTGCAGGGGGAACCTGGCCACCCATGGCTTCAACGTGCTTGCGAATTGCATCGACCGCACCTTTGCGCAACTGGCGTGTGGTGCCATCCGGATTCTTGACGTCCATGCCGCTCATACGGGTTTGGGCGGTGAACGCTACTTCCAGGGTTTCACCGGTCAAGGGCTCGCTGGCACCCAGGCGCTGCGCCAGCGTCACAATGCTGCGCCCCTCGGGTGTCTCGTCGGCCATGGAGGACTGCGTTGCACAGTTGGCCAGTTGTAGTTCCGTGATCCCCGGCGCGGGCAAAAAAGCCGACGCCTGCCGGTTTCCATGCGTGATGGTGCCGGTCTTGTCCAACAGCAAGACATCCACATCGCCCGCCGCTTCTACCGCCCGGCCCGATGTCGCAATCACGTTGGCCTGCATCATGCGGCTCATGCCCGCCACACCGACCGCCGACAGCAGGCCGCCAATGGTGGTAGGAATCAGGCACACCAGCAAGGCGATCAGCGCGGTGATGCTGACCACCGTACCCTTGTTGCCCAATGACGCCGCAGTGTCCACACTGAAGATGGAAAACGGCAGCAGCGTGACGGTGACCACCAGAAACACGATGGTCAACGCCACCAGCAGAATGGTGAGCGCAATTTCATTCGGTGTTTTCTGGCGCTTGGCGCCTTCCACCATGCTGATCATGCGGTCCAGAAACGACTCGCCGGGGTTGACGGTGATACGCACCACCAGCCAGTCCGACAGCACGCGTGTGCCACCCGTGACCGAACCAAAGTCACCACCCGACTCGCGCACGACCGGTGCGGATTCACCGGTGATGGCGCTTTCGTCCACGGTGGCCACACCTTGAATCACTTCACCATCCAGCGGGATCATTTCCCCAACCTCAATCAGCACCACATCGCCCTTGCGCAAGTTCTCTGCCTGCTCTGGAAGCCATGTGAACCCATGAAGCGGGTCCTTGAGCTTCTTGGCCCAGGTGCTGGTCTTCAGGCTGCGAAGCGATGCCGCCTGCGCCTTGCTGCGACCTTCGGCCAGGCTTTCCGCAAAATTGGCGAACAGCACGGTGAACCACAGCCAGGCCGAAATGCCCAGGATGAAGCCAGCATCCTGCTGCGCCTGCAATCCCAACAAGGTGGTGGCGATGCTGCCCAGATAGACCACAAACATCACCGGGTTGCGCCACTGCACACGCGGGCTGAGTTTGGTAAAAGATGCAACGACCGCGGGCTTGAGAAGGGCCGGGTCCAGCAGGGTGAGAGTTGTTGTTTTCATAAAGTCACTCGATTCTTGGGTAGGTGGACTTCAACTTGCTGGCCAAAGCATCAGGTGTTCGACCACCGGACCCAGCGCCAGCGCGGGAACATAGTTCAAAAGGCCCACCAGCAGTACGGTGCCAATCAGGAGGAATACGAACAAAGGACCATGGGTAGGCATGGTTCCCGTCGTGACTGGCAGGCGTTTTTTGGAGGCTAATGCACCGGCAATGGCCAGCACCGGCACGATCACCCCAAACCGGCCCAGCCACATGACCACGCCCAGTAGCGTGTTATAGAACGGTGTGTTGGCTGAGAGGCCCGCGAACGCGCTGCCGTTGTTGTTGGCGGCCGAACTCAGCGCATACAGGATTTCCGAGAATCCATGCGGGCCAGGATTGGCAATGCCTGCCTTGCCAGCCCCTGCCATGACGGCAATGGCGGTGCCGGCCAGCACCAGGATGGGTGTGACGAGGATGGCGATCGACGTGAGCTTCATCTCGTGCACCTCGATCTTCTTGCCCAGGTACTCCGGCGTACGGCCAATCATCAGGCCAGCGATGAACACCGCCAGGATCGCAAAGATCAGCATGCCATAGAGCCCGCTACCCACGCCACCAAACACCACTTCGCCCAGTTGCATGAGCACGATGGGCACCATGCCACCCAACGGGGTGAAAGAGTCATGCATGGCATTGACTGCGCCGCATGACGCGGCCGTGGTGATGGCCGCAAACAGGGTGGATGCGTTGATGCCAAAACGTGCTTCCTTGCCTTCCATATTGCCGCCCGCTTGCATCGCACTGCTGGACTGGTCAACCCCCAAGGGGGCAAGCAGCGGATTGCCCGCCTGCTCGGCAGGCGTAATGGCGATCACCGCAACCACAAAGATCGCCGTCATTGCCGCCAGGACGGCCCAGCCCTGGCGGATGTCACCCACCTCACGCCCGAACGCGAAACACAGTGCTGTCGGAATCAGGAGGATGGCCAGCATCTGCAGGAAGTTGGTCAGCGCGGTCGGGTTCTCAAAAGGGTGTGCCGAGTTGGCATTGAAGAAGCCGCCCCCATTCGTGCCAAGCATCTTGATGGCTTCCTGAGAGGCCACCGGTCCCATGGCCAGGGTCTGCGTGGGCGTCTGGGCATCTTCCATCACCGGCTGGCCCTTGTCATCCTTCAGCGCCTGGCCTTCAGTGCCCAACTTCGGCAATTGGTACTTGTTGACCTCCAGGGTGGTGACATCCTTGTAGGCATCGAAGTTTTGCACGACGCCCTGGCCCACCAGAAACACGGCGAACACAAGGGATAGCGGTAACAGCACCCATGCCGTGATGCGTGTGATGTCGACCCAGAAGTTGCCGATCACGCCGGTGGACCTGGCCGCAAAGCCGCGAAACAGCGCAAACACCACCGAAATGCCGGTGGCAGCCGACAAGAAGTTTTGCACCGCCAACGCAAGTATCTGTGTGAAATAGCTCATGGTGGATTCGCCCGCATAGCCCTGCCAGTTGGTGTTGGTGACAAAGGCGATGGCCGTGTTGAAGGCAGAATCTGGCGACACTGCCGCCATGGCTGCCGGGTTGAGCGGCAACAATGCCTGCCAGCGTTGCAGTAGGTAGACCACCAAAACCCCCAGCGCATTGAAAGCCAGGAGTGAAAAGGCATACTGTGACCAGCTCATGGGGCGGTCAGCCGACGTGCCAGCCAGGCGATACAGAGGTGCCTCGGCCCTGTGCATCCAGCCCGGCAAATTCCCCGCACTGATGCGGGCCAGCCAGATGCCCAGTGGCCACGAGAGGACCAGCAGGGCGGTCAGAAAAAGGGCCAGCAGGCCCCAGGCGGAAGTGGTCATCAAAACTCCTCAGCGCGAAGGAGCGCGTAAACCAGATAGACCAGCAACAGGGCAGCAAACAGCCCAGCCGCACCGTAGATGACTTGCAGGCTGATCATGATTGCCCCTTGGCGGGCTGATCCAGCCGCGCAAAACCGGTGACCAACAAAACGGTGGCACCCCAAAGAAGGGCGGCACCCAGCAAAAATAAGAAATCCATGAACTCTCTCCTGTCAAAGCGATAGGAGAAGGATATTTTTGTGGGCGTAAAGATGGGGAAGAGAGTGGCTAACGCACCGTAAAAATGCCGTAAAAATGGAGATGTAGTTGACATACACACGTCACATGCAATTGCGGCAATTGATTGACGACAATAGGCGGCTCCTGCCCAAGGATTCTCTATGTCAGACCTATCCAGCGTTGCCCAACTCCCCACACTTGCTGCTCGCATTGCTGACTCCTTGCGCCAGCGCAACCAGACCGTGGCCGTCGTCGAGTCTTCAGCCGGTGGCCTTGTCTCTGCCGCATTGCTGGCCATACCTGGTGCGTCGGCTTACTTCGTTGGCGGCGCAGTGATTTACACCCGCAAGGCGGGCAAAGGGCTGCTGGGTTTGACTCCTGACGATGTCGTTGGAATGCGCGCAGAAACGGAACCCTACGCGTGCATGGTTGCCAACAAAATCCGCGACAAGCTGGGCGCAACGTGGGGACTCAGCGAAAGCGGAGCAGCAGGCCCTTCAGGGAGTCCCTACGGTGACTTGCCTGGTCATGTGTGCATTGCAGTCGTTGGTCCGCACTCAAGGACTCGAACGATTGAAACAGGTCTGTCAGATCGGCCCGTCAATATGGACCTGTTCGCCCGGCAGTTGCTCAAGTTGTTTCACGAAACGCTGTGCGAGCAACAATCGCTGCCACGCGCATAGCCCGTTAAGGACCATTCGCCGGTGACTGCTGAATTGCGGCGCTTCGGCACACGGCGACCCCCATCCTCGGTAGACTGTCAGTTGCAAAATGTCCCCCCCACATCACGCAGAGGATTGCACCATGGATATTGTCGAACGCGCGCGTAGCATGCTCGTCAGCCCGGCGGCCACTTGGCTCACCGTTGAGCAAGAGAGTACCGATTTCCAGAAGCTCTATGTGCCCTACCTGGTGGTCCTGGCCACCATTCCTGCAGTGGCCGGGTTCATAGGCATGAGCGTGTTTGGATTCGGCGGTTTCGGATTCTCCATGCGGATTCCGCTGCTCACAGGTTTAGGCTTGATGGTCAGCCAGTATGTGATGACCCTGGTGATGGTGTTTGTCTGGGGTTGGCTCATCAGCATGCTGGCCGCGACGTTTGGCGGTCAGCCCAACCTGTTGAACGCGGTCAAGCTGTCGGTCTATGCCAGCACCCCCGCGATGCTGGCGGGTGTATTCCATGCCATCCCGGGCATGTCGATGCTGGCGATTCTGGGTGCCCTCTATTCGCTCTATCTGGTGTACCTCGGGCTGCCGATCCTGATGAAGAATCCGGCCGAGAAGACGATTGCCTACATGGTGGTCGC
>JANPAZ010000186.1:0-7137 GCA_031430225.1 Rhodoferax sp.
CTGTCGAGCAGGCCTGACTTCATGGTGGCCTCGCGCATGCTTTTGATCAACTCCCGCATGAACAGCGCTTCAAATTGCTTTGCTGCTTCCTTGATGGACTCGGGCGAACTGCCCGCCTGCAACTTGAGTGCGTTGAGCGAGCGGGCATCTGCGGCAAGAGCGCCCGATGTGGCTTGCTGAATGCGACTCATGTCAGATGACCTCCAGCTCGGCGTTCAGCGCGCCAGCCGCCTTGATCGCTTGCAAAATGGCCAGCAGGTCCTGGGGCGTTGCGCCCAATGCATTCAAGGCCCGAACGACATCTGCCAATTGGGGCGCAGCGGGCACCTGGATCAGGATGCCAGGCTCCTGCCTGATCTGGATGTTGGTCTTCTCAGCCACCACCGTTTGCCCGCCGGTTGACAGTGGATTGGGCTGGCTGATAACGGGTGTGGAGCTGATGCTGACCGACAGGTTGCCGTGGGCTATGGCGCAGGGTCCGAGGGTGACTGACTGATTGAGCACAATGGATCCGGTGCGCGAATTGATGACCACCTTGGCAGATGGCACGGAAGACTCAAGCTGTAACTCTTCCATTTCAGCAATGAAGGACACCCGCTCGTCGGCATCCCGTGGGGCTTTAACTTGAACAGTGCGGCCATCCAGCGCGCGTGCAGAGTTATCGCCGAACTTCTTGTTGATGGCTTGCGCCACCTTGCGAGCGGCCTGGAAGTCCGAGGCCTCAAGACCCAGGGTGATGCTGTCGCCCTCCAGCAGGGGGGTGGGTACGGCGCGCTCAATTTGTGCACCGCCCGGCACTCGTCCGGCACTGAGGTGATTGATCTGAACCTTGCTGCCACCGGCAGACGCTCCGGCACCGCCCACTATGAGGTTGCCTTGGGCGAGCGCGTAAACCTCACCATCGGCGCCTTTGAGTGGCGTAGTAATCAGCATGCCACCTTTGAGCGACTTTGAATTGCCAACCGATGACACGTTGACATCGATGGTCTGACCGGGTCGCGCAAACGCGGGTAACTGAGCCGTTACCAACACTGCAGCCACGTTTTTGAGCTGAAGTTGAGAGATCGATGCAGCGGGCAGGGTGATGCCAAGCTGTTGTAGATAGTTGTTCAAGCCTTGAGATGTGTACGGCATTTGGGTGGTCTGGTCGCCGGTGCCGTCTAGCCCCACGACCAAGCCAAAGCCGGTGAGCTGGTTGGTTCGCACACCCTGTACTGCCGCTATTTCCTTGATGCGCCCCGCAAAGGCTGGCGCAGTCGTCAGCGCGCACACAAGCAGCGTCAGGGCTGCAAACCAGAAAGGGTGCGTCTTTGCGGTGGATGGGGATAGGCGGTTCATAAGATCCATTTTTGCCTTTCGTCAGAAGGGCAGAAAGCTGTAAAAGAAGCGTGATAACCAACCAACTGTTTGGGCTTCAGCCTGCGCACCGCGACCTCTGGATTCAATTCGCGCGTTGGCGACCTGGGTAGAGTTCACAACGCTGCCAGGTTGCACGACACGTGGATCCACCGTGCCGGAGAATCGCAGGACATCAACGTTCTGGTTCACGCCAATTTGCTTCTCGCCAGAAACCACAAGGTGCCCGTTGGGAAGTACCTCGATAACGGTTGCCGTGATGGAGCCTGAAAACGTATTCGCGCTTTCGGTGCCGCCTTTGCCTGAAAAATCGTTGGCTGATGACGTGCCCACGCTCAATTTGGTCAGCCCTTCGACCGTCTGGAACGGCAAAGCCCTAATGGCTGCGTCCATGGACGTTGTTCGATTCGACGTTGATGTCGATTTCTGGCTCGCAGTGACATTTTCGAGAATCTGGATGGTCACTGTGTCACCGACCAGCCGGGCACGGCGGTCCTCAAACGCCGGGCGGTAGCTGGCGCTTTGAAACAGGCTGCCGGTACTGTTGGCGGCTGTTCTGGCGATGGGCGTGGCAGGTGCAATCGGCAAGGCAACTTTCTGTTCAGCAAAATCTACCTTGACGGGTTGTGGCAGAGAGGCGCAGGCGCAGCAGACCCAGGCAACGGCGAGAACGGAAATGCCGCGGCAAAGCCGTTTTGGAAGAGTTTGTGAAGCGCAAAGGGTGATCATGGCCGCGAAGTGGTTGTGGTTCAGATCTGACCCAGTTTCTGGAGCATCTGATCGGAAGTCTGGATGGCTTTGGAATTCATTTCATAGGCGCGCTGTGTCTGGATCATGGTGATCAACTCCTGGACAACATTCACGTTGGAGGTCTCCAGAAATCCTTGCGACAACGTGCCCAGCCCATTGGCTCCGGGCACACCGCTGTTGGGTTGACCCGATGCGGCACTTTCGGCAAACAGGTTTTGTCCGCGCGGCTCCAGACCTGCAGTATTGATGAAGCTTGCCAGTGCAATCGTGCCGACAGACTGGGGTGCCGAGTTGCCGGGCACCATGGCTGTCACTGTTCCATCCGCTGAAATGGCAAGGCTGCGTGCGTTGGCGGGCACGGTGACGCCGTTTGCCACTGGTAGACCTGTCGAGGTCACGAGGCGTCCCTGGTTATCAACCTGAAACGATCCGTCCCGTGTGTAATTGGTTGTGCCATCTGGCATGGTGATCTGAAAGAAGCCGTTGCCTTGAATGGCAACATCGAGGTTGTTGCTGGTCTGTTGCAGGCTTCCCTGGGAAAATGAGCGACTGGTTGCCACGGTACGCACGCCCAGGCCCAGATGCAGGCCCGTAGGCAACTGCGACTGCTCCGAACTGCTGGAGCCCACCTGGCGCAAATTTTGGTACATCAGGTCTTCGAATACGGCATTGGCGCGCTTGAAACCGGTGGTGGAGACATTTGCCAGATTGTTGGAAATGACGTCCAGCTGCATTTGCTGGGCTTCCATGCCTGTTTTTGAAATCCAGAGGGAGTTGATCATGTTGAGTCCTCAAAGATAGTGGTGTCGGGCTAGCCCTGCATGGTCAGAAGTTGACCCGCCGAACGGTCATTGGATTCGGCGGTCTGAAGCAGGCGCATCTGTACTTCGAACTGGCGCGCGGTCTGGATCATGCCGACCATGGTTTCAATCGGATTGACATTGGAGCCCTCCAACACGCCCGTAGTTAGGCGGGCGGTTGCATCGTTGGGTAGTGGGTCGCCCGACACGCTGCGAAACAGGCCATCATCACTGCGTTTGAGAGGGTCGTCAGCCGTGGGCGTCACCATCTTCAGGCGCCCAATGGTGTTGGCGGGTTGGCTGCCAACCTTGGCACTCAGATTGCCGTCAAAACCAATAGTGACTTGGGCACCGGCGGGTACAGTGATGGGTCCACCCCCGTCAGACATGACTGTCAAGCCGTTGCTGGTCATCAGTGTCCCGTCAGTCGAAATCTCGAATGAGCCATTTCGGGTATAGGCCTCTACGCCGTCCAGCCCTTGCACGCCAAACCACGCATTGCGGGTTGTCATGGCATCCAGGCTGCGCCCGGTGCGTTGAACAGGGCCAGGTGTATCGAGGTGTCCGGCTGTCGCTTCAAGTGCAAAGACTCGGGTCGTAGCCCCATCGCCGCGAAGGGGCACAGCCCTGTAGGTGGCGAGTTCGGCGCGAAAGCCGTTTGTCGAGGCGTTGGCCAGGTTGTTGGACAGAACGGTCTGTCGGTTGGCAGCCGCGTTTGCGCCTGTCATCGCCGTGTAGATCAGTTTGTCCATGGGAAGGCCTGCTCAGTTGAGTGTGAAGTGACTACTGTTGAAGACGGATCAGCGCATGTTGACCAGGGTGGACATCACCTGATCCTGCGTCTTGATCGTCTGCGCATTGGCCTGGTAATTTCGCTGGGCCGTCATCATATTGACCAACTCGGCGGTCAGATCGACGTTTGACTCTTCAAGTGCGCCTGAGCGCACGACGCCGAATTTGCCTTGGCCAGGTGATCCTAAAATAGGTTGACCTGATGTGGTCGTTTCAATCCAGTTGCCATTTCCTACCGCTGACAGTCCCTGAACGTTCCTGAAATCGACCAGCGCCAGCTGCCCTGCGCCTTGGGACTGGCCGTTCGAGTAGGTGGCCGTAATGACGCCTGTGGTGCCGATTTTCAGACCCGTGAGCTCACCCGGCTCATAGCCATTTTGAGTCAAGTTCGACACGGCAAACGCGGATCCGTATTGGGTGGCTTTTGAGAAGTCTGCAGTGACCGGAAATACACCAATATTTGTGTTGGGAGATGTGACGTTGATCGTGGCCGGAGAGCCAGTCGTTAGCACGCCAGCGGTGCTGAAGTTCAATGTCGCGACATTCGAAGTGGTCGCGGTGGCTGCTGACGTGGGGTCGGTATACATCTCCCATGTGTCCGTGGCTGTCTTTCGCATGTAAAAGGACATGGGGATGCCAACGCCTTGGGAGTCGAACACCGTCAGTGATGTGCCATAGGAAGTCAGCGGCGTATTGGGTGTGACTGAATTCCAGACAGGCGCATTCGCGTTCAGATTGAACTCTGCGGTCAGATCCGTGGTTTGTTTGGCGGCGATGGGTGCTGAGGTCGGCAGCTGGAGTGAAATTGGGGTGGTACTGGTTGCCTTGCCAGCGGTGTCAGTCGGGTAGCCCTTGACGTTGGCACCCGCATTGGTCACGATGTTGCCGACTTTGTCCAGCTTGAATTGGCCGTCGCGCGTGTAGGCGGTCGTCCCGTCTGGCAAGCCTACTTGGAAAAAGCCGTTGCCATTCACCGCGACATCAAGGTCATTGCCGGTGAGGTTGACGTTCCCCTGCGAGAAGTGTTGTGACACAGTGGCGACTTCGACACCAATACCGGCGTTGTAGCCCCCGCCCGCGCCAAGTGAGGATGCAATGATGTCCGTGAATTCGGCACGCGAAGATTTCATGCCAACCGTGTTGGCGTTGGCAATGTTGTGACCAATGACGTCCAGATTTCGTGACGCAACGTTCAATCCTGCGAGGCCAGTTTGAAATGTCATGGGGAAGTTCCTTGAAGAGTTGAAATAGTTATTCGGTGTCTGTTGAATGCGTTCTATAGCATGGCCTTGATGCTGGCGTAACCAACCGGGTTATGTCCCTGCAACTGGACCAGCATGGCACCGTTTTCACTGCCCACCGAGACGACCTTGTCACGCACCAGGTTCGTTGCCGTGACAGGCTGACCCGCACTGGTTGCGAGAACCCGAAAGGTGGGAGCGCCAGTGCCCATGTAGGCTGTGGCATCCCATTCAAAAGAGTGCCTGCCCGCAGCCAGCGCACCCAGATTGATCGTGTCAATAATTTGGCCACCCGGAGAAACGACCTCAACTTTGGTGGTGTCTGAGCTGGTAGCGAGGTCAATCGCTGCACCTGCCTTGCCATCCTGTACTGCCAGTGTCGAGCCTTCGATGAGGACATTTCGACCTACCATGGCACTGCCTTGCAAGACCTGCAACACCGCAAATTGATCAGCCATGCTTTTGAGAGTGTCATTGACCTGCTGGATGCCGGTGACCGTGTTGATTTGCGCGATCTGTGATGTCATCTGCGCGTTGTCCATCGGGTTCATCGGGTCCTGATTGTTCAGCTGTGCCACGAGCAATTTGAGGAAGCGGTCCTGCGACGCATCGGCATTGGCAATACCTGATGTGGCGGATGTTGATGCGGCGGTTGCCGCGTTTGATGTGACTTGACTGGTGGAACTAAGCATGGCCGATTCTTTCTTGGCCTATTGGCCCATCTGTAGGGTCTTGAGCAGCAGTGTCTTGGCGGTATTCATCACTTCCACGTTGTTCTGATAGGAGCGTGAGGCAGAAATCATGTTGACCATTTCCTCCACCGGGTTGACGTTGGACTGCGTGACGTAACCCTGTGCATCTGCCGACGGATGGGTCGGGTTATGAACTTTGCGCAGAGGCTCACTGCTTTCCCGTATGGCATTGACACGGACTCCCGCAGAAGCGTCCGAGCCCATGGGCACTGTCTCGAAAACCACTTGCCGTCCCTTGTAGCCCTGACCATCAGGCCCGGCGACAGCGTCGGCATTGGCCAGGTTGCTGGCCACGACGTTCAGGCGCTGTGACTGGGCGCTGATCGCGCTGCCGGACACGTTGAATATTGAGAACATGGACATAGAGAACTTTCGAGGGTGTCTTCGTTGTTGTCGGATTACTGACCTTGAATAGCGCTCAAGATTGTTTTGGATTGGCCGTTAATAAAGCGAAGGGTCGATTCGTATCGCACTGCGTTGTCAACAAAATTTGCGCGTTCGCGGTCCATGTCAACGCTGTTGCCATCCATGCTGGGCTGGGTCTGCACGGCGTAGGCGAGACCAGATGCGTTACCGAGCGTGCCGGAACCCGAAGTTAGCGGAATATGGCCGGTATGGGTTGTGCCATTGCGGGAAGCCGTTGCAGACGTGCTTTTAAGGGCTTGGGACGAGCCCAGGGCGGCACCCATGGCGTCTTTGAAGTTGATGTCACGGGCTACATATCCAGGGGTGTCTGCATTTGCAATGTTGCTGGCAATGATGCGTTGGCGTTCTGCGCGCACAACAAGTGCCTTCGCGTGGAAGTCCAGTCCATTGGTCATTTGTGCAAACATGAAACACCTCGCTTTTTAGTCGTGACACCCATAGAAGCAGTCCAGGGTTTTGACATGAATCCATTATGGAAAAACCTTTAGGCTGGCGAAGTGTGGAATAGACGGGGAAAGGCCTGCCTTTTGCGTGATTTGATTGCAGTGGTCCTTGCCTATAGTCTTCCATCATGCTTACCTCGCTAACCAACTGCACGACCCGCACTACCTACATTGGCAGCCCCATCTCGGTGATGGGACTCTTCTGTCTGGTGATCGCGATGTGGATATTTCCTGTGGGTACATTGCGTGCCCAGCCGACTGCCCAGGCTCAGGCCTTATCCGGCGGTCCGGTTGGCAGCATGCCACCAGATATGCTGGCAGCTGCACAACAGTGGCTGCAAACCGCCGTGTTGGGCAATCTGCCTTCTAAAGGGATGCCTTTGCGCATGGAGGTGAATGTGGGTGCACTTGATTCCAGGCTCAAACTCGCTGCTTGCAATCAGATCGAACCCTACGTTCCAGCGGGTACCCGTCTGTGGGGCAAGACCCGGTTGGGTTTGCGTTGTCTGGATCCGGGTATCAAGTGGAATGTATTTTTACCCATCACGGTCAAGGCCTTTGGGCCTGCCTGGGTGAT
>JANPAZ010000187.1:0-4563 GCA_031430225.1 Rhodoferax sp.
AGCAATCACAGTTTTCCGTCGGGCCATTCCATCACCGCGTTTGCGGCCGCCAGTGCCGTGTTGGCCAGTGTCGTTACAGCGCGTACCACCACGCGATCTGCTGTTTGGGTTGTGTTGATCGTGGGGGCCGCAAGTGCGGTGGCCTTCTCTCGTGTGGCGGTGGGCGCGCATTGGCCTGCAGACGTGCTGGCGGGCGCTTGCGGAGGCTGGCTGGCAGGCTTAAGTGGCGCCTGGGTCACGCGCCGCTACCCTGCGCTGTGGCAGTCGGTGCGAAACCAGCGCGTGTTGGGTGCACTGCTCTTTGGGCTCGCTTTATGGCTGCTCCTGCACCCTGTGGACTATCCGCAGGGCGCCCCTACAGTTTGGGTGGCCGCAGCGGGAGCTACGTTGACGCTTCTGGGGCAATGGATACCAAAAATGATCAATGGCCTACGTATTCATTGAATAGTTTGCTATATATTTAGAAGCAATTCAGTTGCACCAGCCACCCGACTTGCAAACACCACCTTTTTTCCGCAATTCCTCTATGGTTTTCCAGGTGGCATATTGGCAGCCACGGGTTTGATCGTTAGCATGGAGCACTACAGACGTTGTTCGGACGTTGTCAACCTCGGGATGTCATCACCATGCGTTCATTCGCGTCACCGATTGCTTTGTGCTTCAGGTTGCTGAACGGCGTCGTCCTTTTAGCCGTACTGATGCTGCCCATCGCCGCGCACGCCCAGGAGTCGAACTGGAGCCTCGGCACCTATGCCGGTCGTTACCATGACCTGGAGCCCGCGGGTTTCGTGCAAGGGCGCGCCAATTTTCTTGACCAGTACATGGTGGCACTTACCGCAAACAAGACCGTGTGGCGCTCCGCCTCTTGGCCCTTGGCGCTGGAAATCGACGCCATGATCGGCCAACAAAGCGGCGTGGCCTCGCTGACTGAAATCGCGGTGGCACCGGCGCTGCGCTGGAGCGGCTTTCCGTGGAACAACACCGTGCACACCAGTTTTGCATTTGCACCATTCGGCATTTCGTACACCACGTCGGTCAGCCCGTTGGAGCGTGGCCGCGATGGCCTGGGTGCCCGCACACTCAACTGGCTGTTTCTGGAGCTGGCGTTTTCGCGACCGGGCGACAAGTCAAACGAGTTTTTCATGCGGCTGCACCACCGCTGCACGATTTACGATTTGATCAACGACTTTGGTGCCAATGGTGAGGACTTTTTTGCAGTGGGCTTCAGACGCCGGTTTTGAAACTCGACCCACGATGTCAACTTGATTTGTGACGTTGTTTTGATCCGCAACAAGGTATTTGGCCGGCATGACCGGCGCGACAGGAATAGACTTTGTATGAGCAAAGTCACCTTTTTCCACAGGGAGATCTTTTCATGAAAGCTTTCAAACTTCGCCCCGCCAACGCCAACTTCACCGCGAGCACAAAGGCCGCCATCATGGCCATTCTGGTGCTGCCTTTCGCAGCCCAGACTGCGGCCCAGGCCCAGACCGCAACCAGGGCACCCATCGCGCAATACTGGATGGATATCGCCACGGGCTCCCTGATGGGGATGGACGAAATGCCACAGATGCCGCCGGGCATGGGCAGCCTGATTCCCGGCATGACCGGGCCAACCGGGCGCGACGGCAAACAGGCAAAGGGTGTCGGCAATTTCGGCATGACCAAGAACCTGATGATGGGCCGCTGGCTCGATACCGCGCTCTACACCACACGCAAGCCAGGCGGCACAGAGGCCATTCACCAAATACCACCCGGCGCCAATGTCGGCGCGTCGCCCTTGCAACTCATCACACCGCCGCGAGAAGGCCTGAAAGGCAGCAGTGGCGATGAGGTGGACTACCCTGAGCGCCCACAGGGCCGCATTCTGTTTTATTGGGGTTGCAGCGCGCAGGTTAAAACCGGGCAGCCTCGCGTGTTCGACATGTCGCGGTTTTCTGCACAGGAATACGGCAGTTTCATGCAGGGCCGCAGCGTACGCGACCGGGGCGCCCGTGCAGAGCCCGGCCACGCCATCTGGCCCAATGACAAACAAAACTCGCAAGTGGTGCGAAGTGCATCAATGGTGGGCGAGCACAGCATTTCCGGGGACGGCGTGCCACCCAATATGCGCTTCACGCTCGGCCCAGGGCAAGACTTCATGCCCGCACTGCAGGTGGACACAGCCGGCAAGCTGACGGATTCCATCCGCGTGAGCTGGCAAAGCATTTCGACCGCCCGCGCCTACATGCTGACGGCAATGAGCGGCTCTGAGGGCAAGGCTGGCGGGCCGGAGCTGATCATCTGGAGCTCGTCCGAACCACCTGAGTCGGGCATGGGATTGATGGACTATGTGAGCAACCCCAATATCGATAAATGGCTTGGCGAAAAAGTCCTGCTGCCCGCCAGCCAGACGCAGTGCGAGATTCCCATTGGCATTTTTGCGAAAAGTGACGGCGCCATGTTGCGCGCTATTGCCTACGGCAATGAAGCCAACTTCAGTCACCCGCCCCGGCCCGCCAACTTGGGTGCCAATGCGCCCTGGGCGCCAGACTGGGTGGTGCGGGTCCGTACTAAATCCATGGCAATGAATGCACTGGGTGAGGAGGCGAACGCAGGCAGGCGGTCCGCCAGTTCGCGCAGCCAGCGGCCGGATCAACCGGAGCAGACGGGTCAGTCGCAGCAACAACAAGGTGACGACAAAGCGCCCAGCCTGTTGCCCGGCATTGGGGGGGTGTTGAAAGGGCTCTTTGGGCGGTAGTGCACTGGGAGCCGGGTTTGGATTGATCGGAATATGGTCTTATGGCTGCGCGATTTACCTGTCAGAGGTTTGTGATCCAAGTGGCAAATGGGCCACGTTTTTTCTTCTCCACCACAGCATCCCTGCGCTCGAAGCTTGCCTTGGCCTCAGCAGGGTTAATGTTCAATGCGCAGAATGGACGGATGCGTTACTTCTGCTCATTTCTTCTGGGGTCTCTATTCGCCAGCATTGCCGCACTAGCCAGTACCGACGCCAGACCAGAAGATATGCAGCCCATACGCGGCTTCCAGATGGACCGCACTGAAGTCAGCATTGAGCAATTCGCCCGCTATGCGCAGGCCACGGCAAGTCTGACGGTCGCAGAAAAAGCTGGTGGTGGCAGCACGTTTGAAGGGGGTTGGGTGCAGCGAAAGGGCTGGACGTGGCGCTCACCATTTGGCTTGCCCGCCAGCGGCAAGGAGCCCGCTGTTCACATCACGTTTCACGAAGCAAAAGCGTTTTGCCAGTGGGCGGGTAAGCACCTGCCCACCGATGCCCAATGGATGGAGGCCGCTTATATCGAGCGCCGCACCCAGCCCCCAAGTGGCTTTGTCACCGGACAACGCTATGCCTACCCCACAGGCAGTAGCCCCCAAGGCGCAAACTGCGATGGAGACTGCGGCACATCGCCCACTTCGGTGGCCTATGCCAGCCCCGCCATCACGTCGCGTGGGCGAGGTCATGCACCCACGGGCAGCACCCGGGTGGGTGTCAACGGCCTGTGGGACATGGGTGCCAACGTATGGGAGTGGACGGATGGCGGTGACGACTCGGCCCGCCCCACCCGTGGCGGCTCGTGGTGGTACGGGGCTGCGCAAATGCACAGCAGCCATTTCCAAACCAAGGCGGCAGACACCGCTGTGGTTTACATTGGCTTTCGCTGCGCCAAGGGTTTGTGAGGAAGATTTAGCCCCGCAGCATTGGGACTATTGCTGCTTGGCACCCTCGGTCAAACGGCGACCCAACGAAACGCCATAAGGCGCTGCGCGAGCGGCCAGCATCGGATCAGCCGATGCCTCCACACCCTTGGGCATGTTCAGCGGGTTGTAGGTGATTGTCAGGCAAGGGCCACCGCCATCTTCAGACACCGACGTCACCTTCAGCGTGCCCAGCGTGACTTTTTTGCGGCCCTCTGGCAACGGCACGGTCGCATTGTCGATTTTGTCGCCCGGCTGAGCCAGCTCCAGATTGAAATTGAAGGCCACCTTGCCATCCTTCACACGCTGGCGCAAGTCATCAAACAAAAAGCTCGGGCCTTTGGCCTTGGCTTCATCATCCGTCAGTCCCTGCTGGCCGCCCACGGGCTCGAAAACCCATTTGCCAAATTGTTTTGCACCACTGGCATTCACAAAACCATAGCCGTGGACTCCCCAGTAGTTCACGCTCCCAAAACTCGCGGGGACGGGCTGTGACGCGAAGTGCTTGCCTATCAGCAGCACGTCCGGGTTGGCATCGTTGAAGGCTTTGACTTTGACGGGGTCGGGTTGCTTGGTCGCCGGATCCGCTTGGCGTGAGGCCAGCAGCCCAATGAACTGTTGCGGCGAAGACGCGCCAAACACGGGTGCGGAAATATTACCCATCTGCCATTGCTCGCCATCAGGCAGGTTGAACTGCAGCGCCAGGTTGCGCTGGGTCTTGGCGTTATCGGCCGCCTTGGGATTGGCACCACCCACAGAGAAGCGAACGATGACGGGAACGGGCTTGCCGCTAAAGGCTGACGCAGTGGACAAGGCCCGGGCATCGGGTGTGCCAATGAATTCGCCAGTGGCGCAAATGCCTTTGGC
>JANPAZ010000188.1:0-2822 GCA_031430225.1 Rhodoferax sp.
ACATGTGATTCCTGTCGAGGACCAATAAAAAGGGGCCCGCAGGCCCCTGTACCGTCAGAATACTTTGCAAAAACTCAAGGACACGGCACGGTACTGGCGGCAATTCCGGCCCGAAGTTGGGTAGTCGAGGCGCCGTCATCCGCACCGAGCGTATTGCGGGTAAAAGTGCAACCGTAGGTCGCCGCCGCTATGGTGGCTGGTGTCACCACATCATCGCCTGCAGGCTTGGCACCACCACCCTCCCACTTGATCATGGCGTCAAAGGCCTCACTTGCCTCGGCGACCGTGAAGTCACAGTGGCTGGCACCCCGGATGGCACGCTGCACCAAGAACGCACTGTTACCTTTGGCGGCTACCCGCTTTTGATAGACCTGCTGCATGCTGAACGGCACAAACAGGTCCCCCAGAGTGTGGATTGAAACCACCGGGATCTTGAACTCACCGTTTATTTTGGGAACCCAGCGCAGACCATCTGTGCGCAGCCGGTTGGCATTTGCCGTCGGGCTAAGCTTCAAGACGGCAGCGTTTAAGGCCGTCGTGCCTGCAACATCACCATCGATGGTGTAAGTGTAGGCAGTCGTGTCGAGCACATTCTTGTTGAGAATGCCGGTGACGGTGCCGTCAGAGCCAAACGTGCCATAGGCTGAAGGAAAACTGCCCCCAAAGGCCAACCCTTGAGCAAACAGGGGACGGGGCCCACCGGTGATGTTCTGCAATACCGAGACATATTTGGCGCCTGTGGCAGTTGGCGTTGTCGGAAACGTGGTCCACAGCGCGCTGGTGACCAGCGTCGAAATTTCTGACCATTTGTCACTGGGATAACTGGGGACGCCAGCCAGTGCTTGGGCGGTCACCTGCATCGCAGCAAACTGATTGAACAATTCTGTGTCACCCATCACACCGCACATGGGCACTGCACCGCTGTATTTCACCTTGTTGATGGCTGTGGCTGCTGCTTCATCTTCAATGGCGGCGCCGGTGATGTGGCCACCCATGGACACACCGGTAATGAAGTACTTGCTCGGTGTTGCAAGAGTGCGACCATTGGCGGCGGCGATCTTCGTAAATTGAAGTGCAAGCGCGTTGGTGTCTTCAACTCCGGCGCGCACGTCGTAGTAATTTTTGCTGTAACTCGATGCCGCCCAGGCGTAGCCGTTCTGGATGAAGTAACGGCGGATCAATGGGTTCTGCACAATCAGCGCCGCACCGGTACCTGCGAAGCCGTGCGCATACATCACAAGCTTTCCATTCCAGTTGGCGGGTACCTCGATGCGATAGCCAGCACCATTGAGCACGCCAGCCCAGCGACTGGTGGTGCTCATGGCGACCGTGTCTGTGGCTACGGCCGCCATCGCCGCAAAAGTAGTCGCTGTGGCATCTGCCGTGAAGGTACGGCTGTCTTGCAACCTCGTCTCTTCTGGTACGGCAACTGGTGCCGAGCTGCCGCCGCTGCCGCCGCCGCCGCAGGCCACGAGCATTGCGGTGCCGCTTATTGCGACCAGACGAAGTGTTGAAAATGAATGCATGTTTGTCTCCGGTAAATCAGTTTTTGCTTGAGTCAATCATTTTGATTTGACTCGTGCAGAGTAGGTCAATTCACTGATTTAAGGAAGAAGGGTTTTACCCACCTGCCGTCGCTTGTGGGACAGCGTCAGGTACCCGGTAACACCGAAAACTCAAAAGGCGTAGTAAGGCCCGGTACCCAAACTTGACGACTGTCCTTCTATACCGAAGGCAACGCGCCGCCCAAAGAAAAACGGCAGACCCCAATCAAATGTGCGTGCACTGCCTATGCTGCCTGCCAAGGTGGGTAAAACCACATTGGCGACGCCGGCAAAAAGATTCAAGGCATTGTCAACGGCGAACTTCACGGGCATGCCGATTCCGTTGGTGCCCACCAGGTTCGCGGTCAAGTTTGTGAGGGATGGCGGACAATAGAAACCGCTGGCGTTGCCGGAACACCCGGGCAATAAAGTGGTGTCAAAGTAAAGCCCGTTAGAACCAGTGTCCAGGTAGCTGTCTGTCAATTGCCGTCCCGAAAAAACCGTCGTGATGGTTCCGGACGAACTGGTGGTTAACACATTGCTCGAACTCACCTGGTTATTCGGCCGTGTGCCAATGCCAAAAATCATGGCACCAGTGACGCTGGTAGCGCCAGAATTACTGACGGCCGGCAAGTCAATCAAGACACCGTTGTTATCAGCCGCAAACAGCGGAACTGGATTCTTGACTTGCTTGCTGATGCTTGCGGTGGTTCGGGCAGTTGCCGCACAAGACGAATTGAAACAGGTGAAATAGTAGCCGTTTGCCAACGTGCTTGTGCAACGCTGACCGCAGTCCTGCTGAAACAACCCCACACCCAATATCCCGTTGGCCCCCAGCACAGCCGCCGATGTCAAAGCGGTGCCGGAAGTAGAGCACGATGCGCCAAGATGACTGAAGGCAGGGTCGGCAATCAACTGGATGGGTACTGACGAAGCGCGTTTTGCGCCCAGGGAAACGTCGGCCGTGACCACCGGACCCCACGCAAACGTATTGTCGACAAACTGGGCGCAATTCAGCAGAGGCAATCCGCCGGCGGCAGTTTGCGACACCAAATTCAGGTTAGCCGCCACTGCCGAATTCAGGAGCCTCAGCCCAACGGACCCTGTATCGACCAGAACGTAGTCAATGGTCTGGCAAACCGCAGTACTTCCTGGCTGGCAAATGGTCACGCTTGTATAAAGCCGGTTGGCGTTGTAGCCGGTTCCGGCCGGCCCGGAGTCGACGGTGATCGCCACGACATTGCTCTCAGTAGAAACACTGACTGGCGACAGGCTTGC
>JANPAZ010000189.1:0-4600 GCA_031430225.1 Rhodoferax sp.
TAAATCGCCGGGAGAGGTCATAAAAAACGTAAACAGTCCCCAGCGTTCCAGCCACGCTGCGTTCGTAAGCGACATAAAAATTGCGCGACAGCCGTTTGCCCAGCGTAACGGCTGCTGCGCTGGTGGTGCCATCGGCATTGCCCGCCGATCCGCGGAATGACAATTCATCCAGCCCGAGTGCCTCGGCCAGCCCCCCCGATAGCCCTTTGCCGTTGCCGCCCAGCAAAGCCATCGCGGCCTGCTGCAAAACGGCTGATTCTGCGCCCCCATTGGCGCCGGAGCGTCCCAATACGAGCCAGGCGAGCTTCTCGGCCTCAGGCAGCTCCGGCTCGGCGTACAAGCGCACGCGGGGAAGCAAGGCAGTACCACTGATCTGAACACCGACTCGCACTGCCAAATTGCGTCGTACGGCCAGAATGTCGAGCGCGGGGTTGTCAAACGGACCCACAAAACGGAGCACGCCTTCTTCGATATCAAGTGCCTGACCGTACGCTTTGTAGCTGCCGCCGACCGTATTCAGCACTCCCGTGAGGCGCGGCATTCCTTGGGTGGCTGCAGAGCTTGAAAGGCTCAACGTCCCAGCGAGCCGCGTCGTCAGGCCGCGGCCTTGAACCCGAAAATCCGGACCCATGTCGAGTGTGATCGCCACGTCAGGAACGATGCGAACTCCGGTGGCGATGGGGGCCACGTTGCCTCTGCTGGCGGGGCTTGGCGCGCCGACCGCAAGTGGCCTTTTGACCGATGGTTTAACCACCACGTCGTTCCCCAAACTTGGGGTACTTTCATCGGGCAGTACAAATAGCGCCTGATCGGATTTAAGCGCCCCGCGAACATCCAGCCTTGCCTCCTGAAGCCTGGCCTGAATATTTCCCGAGACGGCCATTCGCCGATCAGCCCGCGCGCTCACCCTCAAATTTGTCGCTTGCGCATCCAGTTCGATCCGAACTTTGGACAATGCAGATGCCTGACCTGGGCTCGCTGCCAGCCATTGTGCAAACCCACTGGCGAACAAGGTTCCGCCAGCGCTTCCTGTTCCTCCCCCAGACGCTCCTTGCAGGCTGAACTCCTTGATCTCAAGACGTTGACCTTGCAGCACGGTGCGCAGCTTGCCATTACTGAACTCAATGCCGTCCGCGACTGACCGCAAAGCCAGGCTGTCCGCATTCAAGGTGCCGCTCCATTGAGGCGCCTGACGTGTGCCTGCCAGTGCCATGCTGGCTTCGAGCGTGCCACGGATTCTCCAGCCCGGAGGTGCCAAAACTGACCAGACGCCAACCTGCGGCATTTGGGCTTTAAGAGACCCAGACAAGGGGGCGTCATCTGGCCAGTGCCATCCGCCAATGCTGCTCGCGATGCGCGTCGTCACTTCACCCTGTGCAGCACCTGCTCGTGCACTGTCCCACCGTGCGCTGACGCTCAAACTGTCACCTTCAGCCCTCAGGTCGATCCTCGCGTCTCTGACGCCGGCACCCGTGGTCAAGCCATTCGTTGAGCCACTGGGTGAGCTATTCGTGCGCCCATTTCCATCTTCCGCCAGAATGGCAATATCACCGCTACTGCGCACCAGCGACACCCTTGCCTTCAGGGTGTCCGCCATATCTACATCCCAGTCACCGTCAAATACCAGGTCACCTCGCAGACCTGCTGATGCCATTTGGAAGTTTCCAGCGAGATCGATCCATGCCAGCGGTATTTTCTGCATTTGTCCCTGGGTGCTCAGTTCACTGCGCTGGCCCAAACTACGCCAGCGAACCGATTTCCACACCACAGTCGCAGTGCCGGGCAGGGGTCCGTTGAGGCTGAATGTGCCACCACCTAGCCGAAGCACGCTGTCTACCCCAGAATTTTTCCAGTTGACCTGGACGGGCTGCTGAATTTGAGCCGTCCAGCTACCGGTTCGCTCACCGTCTTTCATTTGCAGTAGAACCTCGCTGAGCGAAAACTGCCACTCGTCAGCGATTGGGCCTGCGCCGCGTCCACCCGTTGCTTGCGTGGCCAGTGTGAAGCGTTGCGTGCCCCTTTCAAGCTGGCCAGTTGCCTTTACGGTGAGATCGCTCAGACGGCCGGACACGTCGGCTTCGATCTCTCTTAAGGTCAAAACCGACCCTGTGTTTTTGGCCGGGTTTTGACGGGCAAGCTGCGGTAGGCGCAGTTTGAATTGCAAGTCGGGTCCTGACCCTTGCCAGCCTCCCGCCCACTTGCCGGTCAACTCACCGTGTCCTTGAATTGATTGCCCATTGAAAAGCTTGGGTGCACCGGGCAGAGACTCGAGCCAGAGCGAAGCTTTGGAGGCATCCGAAACGCGCAGAGAAAAATCCCCACCACCTGCGGCTGCGCTCAACTGGCCTTGTATGCGGGCCTGTCCACCGGGCAGTGACAGATTGAGTTCGCCGCGGGACGCTTTCAGAGCCAGCGTCACGTCAAGCTTCCCCTCAAGAAGCGCGTCACTGGTTTGCACCTTCAAGATGTCCAGATTCAAGCTGCCTTGTGTCCATCGGCCCTTGGCGAATGCGTTCTTGATGTGCAGTCCCTTGAGACGCGACGCATCAGGTTGCCTGGCGGAAGGCCGCAGTGTGGTTTCAAACCTCACGCCGTCTGGTGCCGCATTGGCTTTGAGCTCGCCGTCCAGCCGTGCGGCCTCCATTTGTGAATGCAACGCAGCGGGATTGATGTTTTGCAGACTCGCCTCAGCCACCCAAGCATTGAAATTACCCACAGATTTTCCCCCTGGCACTTCGGCTGCCAATCGCCCTTTGGCTGTAATCCGTCCTCCCGCTATTTCAGCGTTAAGTGACTCCAATAGCCATTGCCCGTTGTTGAACACCAGTTGTGCATTTGCAGCGTCAACGGGCAGGCGCTCCCTATTCCAGGGCCCACTCAAGCCATTGGTGAACTTCACCCCGGCGCGCCACAAAGAGGTATTGGGTTTACCCGGGCTCACGGCTCCCGAATCCGGCAGGACCGTCACATTTCCGTTGAGCAATGTGGCGGGTCCGTCTGGCCAGAGCACAGCCAGATTCAGATGCGTGAAGCTCGCATCAGCCTTGAGAACAGGTTGTGCTGCCCACGGGCTGATGTGGGCGTCAAGCGTCGCTTTCATGGGACGGGTCGCGGCGCCAGCCTTATCCGCATCGATGCCCTTTGCTTGCCCTGCAGGCGCAGTGGCTGGTTGAATTTGAGCCCGCACTTCCAGCAGGGCTTCCGGGCCACCGGCCAGATTGCCTTTTGCAGATGCTGTGGCAGTCAGGGCTAGCGGCTGAATATTTCCGGGGATGGATGCCTGTAGATCGCCCTGCAATTGAACGTCCAGCGCGAGCGGTGCTCGTGCCAGCAAGCTCGCTTGAGCGCGGTACTGGCCAGCCGCTAGCCGCGCGCCATTGAGCTTCAATAAGTGGCGTGTTTCGTCAAACTGGTAGTGGCCGAACAGATCACTGACTTGAGCGATACCTTTGTCTCCCCAGCGCGCGGAATCAATCGTAAACGTCAGATCAACGTGAAACGGCAGCACCAGGTTGTCCAGTGGCGTCGTATTGGTCTCGGGCCTTTGGTCATCAATACCCAACTGTCCTATGCGTACCGAGTCCAGTTGCAGGCGCCGGTCGAGCAACGCCATAGGCTGCCACACCAGGTCGATTCGCCGGGCCTCAACCACCAGGCCATTTTTCTCCCAGCGCAGAAGACCAATCTGCCCGCCCCGGCGCAGGGTGCCGCGCACATCTTCCGCACGCAGTGACTGCCCAGCGGGCAGGTAGCGTGACGCCTGCGTGAGTGCGGTCGCCAGAGACGTGTTGCTGTCGGTCCAAACCCACAAGGCTGAGAGCCCGCCAATGACCATCACCATCAATATGGCCAAGACGCCGGTGGACCACAGGAGTACATTGCGGGCCAGCTTCATCAGAAGTTGAACCCCACATTCAGATGCAGGCGGAATTCCCGGGTGGCGACACCATAGGCGATATCCATTTGCAGCGGGCCGACAGGGCTGCGCCAGCGTACCCCTGCACCGACACCGAATTTAATACTCAACTCGGAGGGCTTGTCGGCTACCGATCCGGCATCAATGAAGACCGTGCTTTCCCAGTCGGTCATTCTGTCGTTGACGACGATGGGACGTTGCCATTCAATACTGCCCGCCGCGAGGTAGCGTCCTGCTGCGATGGTTCCGTCAGCTTGGCCGCTGCCGATGCTGCGATAGGCATAGCCGCGCACCGACGTGTCGCCACCCGTCAAAAAAAGCTGGGTGCTGGGCAACTCGGCGCCCTCGCGCGCCAGCACCACGCCGCCCTCGGCGCGTACCGCCACACGCCCGGCCCTGGCCACCGTGCGGGAGCTTGCGCGGCTCCCCACCAATGACCACAAGCCGAGCCAGCGTGCCTGTGCGCGGACAAATGGTTGACTGTTGTCGCCCAAGGTCATTCCGCCGCCCAGCTCGGCGCCCAGCCCATAGCCGTCCGATGGAAAAGGAAGGCTGTCGAAATTGCGTTGTGTCCACGCGTAATTAGCCGTGATGGCGTTGGCCGTTGCAGAGAAGTTTCCTGCCGAGTCTTCGGCACGGTCATATTGCAGGTAATAGTTACGATCGACTTTGTCGCCGGTTTGC
>JANPAZ010000190.1:0-1584 GCA_031430225.1 Rhodoferax sp.
GTTGCGCCCCAAGCTGCTGGACGAATACGTGGGCCAGGCCAAGATTCGCGAGCAGCTTGAGATTTTCATCAGTGCCGCCAAAATGCGCGAAGAGGCACTTGACCACGTGCTGCTGTTCGGCCCGCCGGGCCTGGGCAAGACGACGCTATCTCACATCATTGCGCACGAACTGGGGGTCAATCTGCGCCAGACCAGCGGCCCGGTGCTCGAAAAGCCCAAGGACCTCGCGGCTCTGCTGACCAATCTTGAGAAAAACGATGTGCTGTTCATCGACGAGATTCACCGCCTATCGCCGGTCGTCGAAGAAATTTTGTACCCCGCTTTGGAAGACTACAAGATCGACATCATGATTGGGGAAGGCCCGGCCGCGCGCAGTATCAAGCTTGATTTGCAGCCCTTCACGCTGGTGGGCGCCACAACCCGCGCGGGCATGTTGACCAACCCGCTTCGGGACCGCTTTGGCATTGTGGCGCGGCTTGAGTTTTATACGTCTGATGAACTCGCGCGCATCGTGCACCGCAGTGCGGGCCTGCTCAATGTGCCCACTGATGAGAAGGGCGGTTTCGAGATTGCCCGCCGGTCGCGCGGCACGCCCCGCATCGCCAACCGCCTGCTGCGCCGTGTGCGCGACTATGCCGACGTCAAGGGCACCGGCAGCATCACGCTGGACATTGCCAACCGCGCATTGGCCATGCTGGACGTGGACCCGCAGGGCTTTGACGTGATGGACCGCAAGATGCTGGAAGCCATCATCCACCGCTTCGACGGCGGCCCGGTCGGGCTGGACAACATTGCCGCCAGTATTGGCGAAGAGCGCGAGACGATTGAGGACGTGATCGAGCCTTATCTCATCCAGCAGGGCTATTTGCAGCGTACCCCGCGCGGGCGTATTGCCACACTGGCGGCGTACCGGCATCTGGGTGTGACGCCGCCCAAGACGAGCCCGGATCTTTTTGGGGCCTGACGTCGATTCAGTCCCCATGAGGCTCGGCGCTGCGCAGGTTCGGCAGAGTCTGGTTTTGTAAGATTTTCGTATCCCGAACGACTTATCGGGACGTTGTCCCGCACTGAATGAGATCAAGACCCATGTTCACAAAGCGATGTTCCTCCTTCTCTCAGGCGCTCCTGCTGACCTTTGCCCTGTGGGCATCCGCGGTGGTTGCCCAGCCGGTGGGCCCCAATACCAAGCCGATTGAACTGCAAGGCACCAGCCTGTCAGGGGCCAACTTTGATCTGGCCAAATCCAGAGGCAAGGTGGTGCTGGTGTTTTTCTGGTCCACCAATTGCGGTGTGTGTCTGTCGGCCATGCCGGAGTTGCGCCTCAATCAGGCGGGCTGGCGCGGCAAGCCGTTTGAACTGGTGACGGTCAACGTCGATACCAACATGGCCGACTGGAAGTCCTACGAGAAAATTGCCGCCGTTACCCAAACCCAGGCACTGACGGCCATCTGGACTGGCAAGCCCCTGTCGCAGCGCCTGCCGCTGACCCTGGTGCTCGACACCAAAGGCCGTGTGGTGGCGCGCCATGAGGGCCGTGTGGCCCCGGAAGCCTGGGATGAGGTGGCAGAGATTTTGCCTTGAGCC
>JANPAZ010000191.1:0-28740 GCA_031430225.1 Rhodoferax sp.
CACATGAAAGCGGGTCATGAATCGGACCTGATCACTCGGATTCAGGTTGGCCGTGGCGTCACTCACGTCCAGCCAGGCAACATTCTCCAGCGGTGTAAGCGACTGGTACAGCCCAATCTCGCGCCGGCACAACGGACAGGCTCCATCAAACATCACGGTGAGCGCGTCGCACGCAACAGGTGGTGCCGTTAGTTGCAAGTCTTTCGGGGCGGATGCAGGGGGTGCGGTAGCAGTCATGATGAGCGGCCTCAGGCTTGCCAGAACATACTGGAGAACTGTTTGTAGCGCAACACCACCACCCGCGCTGGCCTTAGGGATTAAGGGGCGTCATACCCGATCAGATCGAATGCGATTAAAACAATAAAGAGTCGGAGCAGAAGATCACCTGCGGGAGTTGATGGCGCGGTGGCGCAAAAAAACGGCTCCGCGCAATGCCGCGTGTTTCGTGCGCCGTCGGGTAACCCGCTTTCGCCACATCCTGAAAGAGGACGGTTTCATGTGCCCTCGCATCAAGTCAATGACAGCGGACTCATCCAAGCCAAACTGGGCTTCAATCGCCTCAAAGGCCGTACGATCTTCCCACGCCATCTTCACAATGCACGAGATGCTGCTCTCGGACAGAACCAAAGCATCATTGGCGCGGAGTTTTCTGGAATTGGTTTTGGCACTTGACGATAACCCAGAAGGTTGACTTTTGCGAAATCTGGATAGCCACAGATGCCGATAAGGCCACAAGTGATTGATTGAATTTGGCATATAGCCCACATAGAAATTGGATAGTTTGCTATAAAAATAGAAGCAATTTGATGTCATACCTGCTTCTGTTGTCACAAACGATTCAGCCAATCCAGCAACAGCGCATTCACTTCCTCCGGCCGCTCCATGGTCAGCATATGGCCGCACTGCGCGACGAAATGAAGCTGGGCTTTGGGGATCAGCGACGCGATTTCGCGCGAGCACTCTGGCGGCGTGAGCTGGTCTGAGTCGCCACACACCACAAGCGTGGGGCAGGTCACACGGGGCAAATGCAAACGCGCATCGGGCCGTGCCATGATGGCGCGGTTCTGCCGGATCAATTGATGCGCGCCCGCTTCAAGCACGAAGTCCAGGTAGCTTTGCGTCAGGGCAGTGTCGCGCGCCCGGCTGGGGTGAAAGGCCAGCAGGGTGTTGGCCAGCAACAGCTCCTTGGTGCGGCCTTGTTCAAACCAGGCAATGGCGTTCTCACGTAAAGTGGCCATCTCGGGTGTTTCCGGCCGGGCGTTGGTGCCCAACAGTGCCAGTCCCTTGATGCGCTCAGGGGCCTGGCGTGCCACTTCCATGGCCACGATACCGCCCATGGATGCACCACACAAGATCAGTTCACCTGCGTTCTCTGCCAGTAGCGCCTGCGCCATGGCCGGTACCGTGCCAAAGCGGAAGTGAACATCAGTGACCGTGGCGTGCCGGTGTGATGGCAAAGCGGCCAGCTGGTGTTTCCACATGATGTCATTGGATGCCAGGCCGGGCAGCAACAGGAGTTGGGTCATTCAAAAGTATTCCAGAAAGCGACCCGCCTATCTTGACCGAAAACAAGGCGCTGCTTGCGAGATTGCCTAAGCTAGGGTGGTTCTGCGCACATTCTGGTCAGGGGTCAAAATGACGATGACGGCGAAACGATGAAAACACCAGGGCCCCAAGGGGCGGAAGTTCACTGGCATCTTCAAGATGCCCAGGATCTGGCAAACCAGCATGGCGTAGACCCGGCACTGGGCCTGCACGCCGATGAGGCCAGTCGGCGTGCTGAGGTCCATGGCCCCAATGAAATCCTCGGGCGGCCTGGCCGCAGCCTGGGCGGGCAGTTCATTGACCAGTTCAAGGATTTCATGGTGCTGGTGCTGATTGGCGCCGCAGTGATCTCGGGGGTCATGGGCGAGCTGATCGACACGCTGGCTATTCTGGTGATCATTGCCATCAATGCCTCTATTGGTTTCGTTCAGGCATGGCGCGCAGACCATGCCATGGCCGCGCTCAAACAGCTGACCGCGACCCACGCCACCGTCATACGGGGCGGGCAGACCCAGGTGGTGGTGGCCAGCGATCTGGTGCCCGGAGACATCGTTTTGCTGGAGGCTGGCAACCAGGTGCCAGCCGATCTGCGGCTGATTGAAATTGCCCAGCTCAGGGTAGATGAGTCGGCACTCACGGGTGAGTCTGTCACCGTAGAGAAACACAGCGCAACCTTGAGCGGTATGGCCCATGCGCTGGGCGACCGCCTGAACATGGCCTTCAAGGGCACCAGCACTACCCATGGTCGCGGGCGTGGCCTGGTGGTGGCCACCGGCATGGCCACCGAGCTGGGCAAGGTGGCAGGGCTGCTTGACAAGGAAGCCGACCGCAGCACGCCGTTGCAGCGGCGCCTCGCGGCCTTTGGCAAGCGCCTGGCGCTGGCGGTCATGGGTATCTGCGTGGTGATCTTCGTCGTGGGTGTGCTGCGCGGCGAGGCCCCTGTGCTCATGGTGTTGACGGCAGTGAGTCTGGCCGTGGCCGCGATTCCCGAGGCGTTGCCAGCCGTGGTGACAGTTTTGTTGGCCTTGGGCGCACGCCGCATGGTGGCGCAAAACGCTCTGATCCGGCGCTTGCCGTCGGTCGAGACACTGGGCTCGGTCACGTTCATCTGTTCCGACAAGACCGGCACACTGACCCAAAACATCATGCACGCAGAAATACTTTGGGCTGACGGGCAGGAGTGGCGGGCAGGCGTAGGGGCAGCAGCGGGCCCAATCCAGCTGGAATTGCTACGGGCAGCCGCCTTGTGCAACGATGCCAGCCGCAACGCACAAGGCGCGTGGCAGGGCGACCCCACCGAGACTGCGCTCACCCAAATCGCATTGGAGGCTGGTCTTGACCAGGCTGAGCTTGCGGCGCAAACGCCGCGTGTTCAGGAGCTGCCGTTTGACGCGGTTCGAAAACGCATGAGCACTCTGCACCGGGCGGGTGATGGCTTCATGGCGTACACCAAGGGTGCACCCGAGTCGGTCATTCCGCTTTGTAGCTTGCAATGGCACGAAGGGGCAGCCCAGCCGCTGAACAGCGTTGATGTCCTGGCCGCCGCCGAGTCCATGGCCGCGCAGGGGCTGCGCGTTTTGGCGCTGGCCCGTCGCACCCACAGCAGCCTGCCGCCAGCCGGTGAGGTGGATGCCGTTGAATCGGAGATGACGCTGATTGGGCTGGTGGGCCTGATCGATCCGCCACGCGCTGAAGCTGCCGAAGCTGTGCGCGACTGCATCACGGCAGGCATTACGCCCGTGATGATCACGGGCGACCATCAGGCCACGGCGCTGGCGATTGCGCGACGGCTGGGCATCGTGGCTGATGGCGACACGGGTGTGCTGACCGGGGCTCAACTGGCGGACATGACTGAGCCTGCCTTGCGAGAGCACGTTGCAGCGATACGGGTGTATGCGCGCGTTGACCCGGCGCAAAAAATCCGTATCGTCGAGGCACTGCAAGCCCGGGGTGAATTCGTCGCCATGACGGGCGATGGTGTGAACGACGCACCCGCACTCAAGCGCGCAGACATCGGTGTGGCCATGGGCCGGGGAGGAACCGATGTGGCGCGTGAGGCGTCAAGCCTGGTGCTGCTGGACGACAACTTTGCCACCATCGTGTCAGCAGTGCGTGAGGGGCGGCGCATTTACGACAACATCCGCAAGTTTGTGCGCTACGCCATGACGGGTAATTCGGGCGAAATCTGGACTATCTTTCTGGCCCCCATGGCAGGCCTTCCGATTCCGCTGCTGCCCATTCACATCTTGTGGGTCAACCTGGTAACCGATGGCCTGCCCGGTCTGGCGCTTGCGGCAGAGCCAGCTGAACGCGGCATCATGCAGCGCCCGCCCCGCGCGCCGCAGGAAAACCTGTTTGCCCAAGGCATGTGGCAGCATATTTTGTGGGTGGGTTTGTTGATCGGTGGTCTGTGTCTTACGGTTCAGGCCTGGGCTTTAGCCAATGGTCACGCCCACTGGCAGACCATGGTGTTTACCGTGCTGACACTGTCACAAATGGCGCATGTGATGGCGGTACGGTCTGAGACCGATCCCTTGTGGCGGTTGGGGCTGGGCTCGAACCGCCCACTATTAGGTGCCGTGCTGCTGACTTTCATGTTGCAGATGGCCACCATCTATGTCCCGCTGTTGAACCCGGTTTTCAAGACAGAGCCTTTGAGCGCGTTCGAACTGCTTTTGTGCCTGGGAGCTTCGGCCGTGGTGTATTTTGCGGTTGAGATTGAGAAGACCCTGCTACGCCGTCGGCGCAAGGCTCCCGCATAATCAATCCAATGACTGAACTGATCCTGATCCGCCACGGAGAGACCGACTGGAACCGCGAGTTGCGGTTTCAGGGGCAGGTGGATGTACCGCTGAACGCCATTGGGCTTGAGCAGGCCCGGCGTGTCGGTGTGCGACTGGCGGGCGAAGGCTTTCACCATCTGCTGGCCAGTGACCTGATCCGTACCCAGCAGACTGCGGTACCCATCGGCCAGTTGCGCACGCTCTCGCCGGTGCTGGTGCCCGAGCTGAACGCTGGATTGCGTGAGCAGAATTTCGGCGCACAAGATGGCATGCGTGTTCAAGACATCCAGACCCAGTTTCCCGATGCCTGGTCGAACTGGACCCGGTTCGACGCGGACTTCGCTTTCACCGGCGGCGAGAGCACCCGCCAGTTTCATGAACGGGTGATGGGCGCCATCTACGCGCTAGTGCAAACCCATCGCCAAAAGACGCTGGTGGTGGTGACCCACGGAGGCGTCCTCGACATGGTTTACCGCACGGCACGCGCACTGCCTTTGAGTGGCCCGCGCCAGAGCCAAATTCCCAACGGTGGCATCAACCGGGTTCGCGTTTCGGGTGAGGGTGGCGACTTGAAACTGGACGTTGTGGGCTGGGCCGACACGCAGCATCTGACCGACATGCCCGCGCAGCCGGTCTACGATCAAACCAAATTGGCCAAAGCGGCATCAAGGCCCAAGGCCGCGTAAATTTGAGTGGCCTGGCGTTTGAGCCGGGCCGACTCTGGCTGGCCGCGCAGCCTTTGCTGAACGATATTTTGCGCGGCCACCCACTGGCCGCTGCGCATCAATGCATCGAGATGGATTTGCTCAAACAGATCACGCTGAGCGTGGCTGCCACCGATTTCCATCATGCGCGGCAAGGCAGTGCCGAGTGCTTCAACGGCACTTATGGGGTCGCCCTGCGCGTGGGCCAGAAGGCCACGGCTGGCGGGTGCGGCGACCGAGCGCCAAACGTCAGCGTTTCTTCCAGCCTTTTCGACAGCGTTGCTTTCTTCAGCAAAGGTTTCAATATTGCACATCAAGGTTAAAGCCTCTGGTCGTGCGGCACGCGCCAGACCATAGAGGTATTGCATGTCCAGAAAAGGCAGCACATGGTCGTCCAGCCGAAAAGCCAGATGGTTGCCCACATCCTGCCAGCGGTTTCCCACATCAACGCCAGCAAGCTCCAGGCGTGCGAGTAACGACACGGCACCGATCTGGTCCTGCGAGTAATCTTTGACGACCCCCCACACACGGGTGTCATAAAGCCGCAGGACCTCGTCGTGCATGCCCAGCTCCAACGCAAACAGGGCCCGATGCCACCAGTTGTGTGTGACCATGAACGAGTTCAACCCGGTCCAGGTGGGGCTGACCTCCTGCATGAAGACGTGGCCTTCCGTGATGCGCCCGGTGGTCAGAAGTACATGGGCCAGTGCATGGTGTGCCCACGGCTCTTTGTGACGCATCCTGATAGCCTTGCGGGCCGCCGCTTCAGCCTGCTCCAGAAAATGGCATTGCTCCCACGCAAACGCGGTCATCCCATGGGCATAAGGAACATCGGCCGCATGGGGCAATGCCGCCAGGGCGAGGCGCAACATGCCGGGCGAGTCACCGCGGTTGAACAGGTGATACTGCCCGAGTTTGAGGGACACCAGATCACGCGGATGCGCCCGAACTTGCTCTTCGTGCAATTGAATCGCCAAAGCGATATCGCCACTGACCCAGGCCTCAATGGCTGCGACAAGTCGGCCTTCACGCGATGTGACTCCGACGGAGCTTTCAACGCCCTTGAGCGCCATGTCGATGAAGGGGCGGGCGTTGACAGGCCCGTCTTGCGATTCGGCGAACATGTGGAGCGCAGCGCAATACGCCTGCACGATGGGACTGTGGTCGGTGTCTGCGACACGCAGCACATTCACGGCGCGGGCTTCACACGAAATGAAGCCTTCGACGAAGTCGTTGACGGCAGACACGCTGCCTGGGTCTTGCAGCGAGAGGGTATTGCCCAGGCTGTCAGCCAACATGGGTGTTCTCCATCATCGAAGTGCAGACTTCAGACCGGTGCGGCGGGCGCTACAGACGGTACTGGCGGTTCTGGCCACGGCCTCTGGACCGAACGGATCAATTCAAACGCGCGTGACACCCGCAGCACGCCCAGGTCATCAAAACGCTGGCCTGCAATCTGCAGGCCAATCGGCAGACCGCTTTGGGTGTACCCGCAATTGACACTGGCGGCGGGTTGCTCGGACATGTTGTATGGCACGGTGAAACCAATGTGCTCCAGGCCATGCAACGGGTCGTTGGTGGGCGACGGCAGTTCGGCCGCAAAGGCGGGCACGGGCGATGTGGGCGAGATCACATAGTCATAGGCCCGACAGGCATTGACGGCGGCGACACGCGTCACGTGCACCTGGCTGGTGGCCACAAACACCTCGGGACCGGTCATGCCTGCGGCGCTATCGGCCCATTGAACGATGTAAGGCAGCACCCGGGCTTTCTGCTCTGGCGGGAGTGCCGCCAGATCCAGATAGGACCGCATGCGCCAGGCATGGTCCATGCCGTCAAGCATGGCCGGGGTCATGAAGGGCTTCATGGGCTCCACGATGGCACCGGCTTGCTCGAACAGTTTGGCAGCCGCAACAACCGCAGCCTGCACCTCAGGCTCAACAGTCAGGCCACAACCGGCGTCGAGCATCAAGCCAATTTTGAGACCCCGCAGCACGTCAGGCCCGGCATCAACATCATCCCAGGCCAGTTCCTGAAAGGGCAGGCTCATGCTGTCGCGCGAATCGGGTCTTGAGAGCACCTGCATCATCAGGGCAGCGTCAAGCACGGTACGCGTCATCGGGCCCGCTGCCCGGCCCGTGTAAGGTGGGTCGATCGGAATGCGCCCCAGGCTGGGTTTGAGACTGTAGATGCCACACCAGCCTGCTGGCAGACGCAGCGAGCCGCCTATGTCGGTGCCAATGTTCAAAGGCCCATAACCTGCCGCTGCGGCAGCACCGGCACCTGCGCTTGAGCCACCGGGCGTCTTGCCCAGATCCCACGGGTTTCGCGCCAGTGGGTGAAAGGTGGACAGCCCCGACGACAGCATGCCGTAGTCCGGCATGGTGGTCTTGGTCACCATCACGGCACCGGCCTCGCGCATTCGCGCGGCCGGTGGTGCGTCTGCGGCGGCGGGCGTCAATGGCATGGCTGCCGTTCCAACCGGAGTGGGGTCACCACGGGTCGCAATGTTGTCCTTGATCGTGACGGGAATGCCGTCCAGGGGGCCACAGGGTTCTCCGCGCAACCAGCGCGCCTCTGACGCCCGGGCCTGCGCAAGCGCAAGTTCGGGGCGCAGCAGCCAGGTGGCATGAATGTGCGGCTCCCATACAGCGATGTGGGCCAGCACCGACTGGGTGACCTCTACGGGCGAAAGATCCCGGCTGCGGTAGGCGCGCAGCAGCTCATGCGCAGTGAGACTATGGAGGGTCATGGTGTTGACGGCCGATCTTCCGACAGGCCGCCCGTGGAAAGAGTGTGGACTACCTGCTTAACCCCACGACAGGGCGGCCAGATCGTTGGCAAATATGGGCATGTCTTTCCACAGACCCTTGAGATTCTTGTTGGCCAGCGTGATCCATTGCGGCTGGTACAGGAAGCCATGCACGGCGTCGTTAGCCAGCATGCGTTGGGCATCACCCAGAAGTTTCGCGCGGTCCGCAGGACGAGGGCTGTTCTTGATCTTGTCGAACAGTTCGTTGAACTTGGGGTTCTCATAGCCCCAGTAGTAATCCTTCTTGGCGTAGTTACCCAGGTCAAACGGCTCTACGTGCGAAATGATGGTGAGATCGTAGTTTTTGTTGGTGAAAGTTCCGCTGAGCCACTGCGCCCACTCCACGTTTTCAATTTTGGCGATGATGCCAATTTTGGCCAGTTGGGCTGCAATGACCTCGCCGCCCTGGCGCGCATAAGGCGGTGGTGGTAATTTCAAGCTCAGTTCAAGTGGGGTTTTGATGCCCGCTTCAGCCAGCAGGGCCTTGGCTTTTTCAATATTGAACGGGTTGATGCCAGTGGTGTCCACAAAGCCGAAACCGCCTGGCACATAGTGGCTTCCAATGGGCGCACCATAGCCATCTCCAGCGCCTTCAATGACGGCTTTGCGGTCAATGGCGGCTGCAATGGCCCGACGAACACGCACGTCGTCAAGTGGTTTCTTCTTGTTGTTGATGGCCAGAATGGTTTTGGCGCGCGAGCCGCTGACGAGCACCTGAAACTTGGCGTTGTTTTTGAATTGGGGCACGCTGCGCGGCGTCACACGGGGAAAAGCGTCAATGTCACCCGCCAGCAATGCCGCGACCTGAGCGGCCGGGTCGCTGATAAAGCGGAAGGTTACTTTTTTAATCTTGACTGCGGCGGCGTTACGGTAGCCATCCCATTTGGCTAGCGTGACGGACGAGCCTTTGTTCCAGACGTCCAGCTTGTACGGGCCGGTGCCCACAGGTTTGGTGGCGTTGGTGTCAACGCTCTTGGGCTCAACAATGATGGCCGTGGCCTGGCCCATGAAGAACAGAAAGTCCGGGTCGAGTTCCTTGTTGAGAATCACCAAAGTGTGCTCATCAATGGCGGCCACGCTTTCCATGCTGGTGAAGGTGCGTTTGTCTTTGTTGGTGCTTTTTTCGCCAGCGGCGCGCTCAAACGAAAACTTCACTGCTTTGGCATTGAAGGGCTCACCGTTCTGGAACTTCACGCCCTTTCGCAGTGTGAACGTGTAGGTTTTCAGGTCGGGAGACACTTCCCATTTTTCGGCCAGCAAGGGGGACACACTACCGTCACTGTTGATCTTGGTCAGCGTTTCAAACACGTTGTAGTGTGAGATCTCTGCGATCGACGATGCCGCGCCACCGGTTGGGTCCAGACCCGGAGTAGGTTCGAGCGTCATTCCAAGGACGACAGAGTCTTTCTTACCCTGAGCCAGTGCCTCGAAAGGCAGAGTGACCATCGCCGATGCTGCGGCGGTGGAGGTCAGTACGGTGCGACGATTGATCATGAGAGAGTTCCTTATGTCAAAAAACTGAATGAGAACAGTAAATGGCTATCGATACCTTGAAAGTGCCAAACAATATCACTAACTCGCTAGGGTAGGCCCACGCCGACATTAGTTTATGCCGTGATCGCAAGGTGGCATGCAACCCAGTGCCCTGGTGCTGCAGCTTTCAGCTCGGGGCGGCTTTCATCGCACTGAGCGATTGCATTCGGGCAGCGGTGCGCATAGGGGCAGGCGGTGGCAGGATGAATACGTGGCAGGGTAGCAGGGGTCCTCTTCCGGGGTGCCAGTTGGCTGCCGGGTTCCATGCGCGGCACGGCATCCAGCAAAGCCCGCGTATAGGGATGTGCTGCATTGTGAAACAGCGTGTCGGGCGAACCCTGCTCCACGATACGCCCCTGGAAGATCACGGCCACTTCCATGCACAGGTGGTCAACCACGGCCAGATCGTGGCTGATAAGCAGGTAAGTGACGCCAAATTGCTGTTGCAGATCCTGCATCAGATTGAGGACTTGAGCCTGTACCGACACGTCAAGCGCACTCACGGGCTCATCTGCCACGATGAGCTTGGGGCGGGTGATCAACGCGCGGGCAATGGCCACACGCTGGCGCTGCCCGCCGGAGAATTCGTGCGGGTATTTGTCTAGATCACTTTCCCTCAACCCGACTGACTGCAAAACCTCAGACGCCTGGCGTCGCATGTCTGCCGGGCTGGATTCGCGAAGGGCGGTCAAGGGTTCGGTGACGATGGTGACGATCTTCTGGCGCGGATCGAGCGACCCATAGGGGTCTTGAAACACCATCTGGAAGTTGCGCCGGGCCGCCCTGAGGTCATTCGCCCCTAGCTGAGCCAGGTCCTGGCCCATCAGGCGAACGTTGCCCGTACTGGGCCTTTCCAATGCCATGGCCAGACGGGCAAGGGTGGATTTGCCAGAGCCGGATTCGCCGACCACCCCCAGACTGATGCCAGCTTTCAGTGTCAGACTGACGCCTTGCAAGGCATGCACCACGCCAGGAGCTTCCCAGAGGTGCTCGCGCGGCAACACGTAGTCGCGCGTGACGTTCTCCATTTGCAGCAATGGCTCGCTCATGTAGTTTCCCCGGCCGCTGCGGCTACTTCGGCCAATCTGAAGCAGCTTGACGAATGAAGCTCCCCGAGCTCACTGGGTAGTGGGCGCTGGGCTTTGCATTGCGCTATCGTGAAAGTGCAGCGATCTGAAAATGGACATCCCTGAGGCAGGTCCACCAATTCAGGCACGGTGCCTGCGATGGTGGTTAGCCGCGCCCCGCGCGCTGCACCAAAGCGGGGTCGTGCCCCAAACAAACCCCGGGTATAGGGGTGCGCCATATGGGCAAACACGGTAGCGGTGGGCCCGGCCTCGACCACACTGCCGCCATACATCACCATCATGCGTGACACGTTCTGGGCAATGACGCCCAGATCGTGTGAGATCAGAATCAAGGCCATCCCGCGCTCTTGAACCAGGTCACTGATGAGGTCCAGGATTTGCCCCTGAATGGTGACATCCAGTGCGGTGGTGGGTTCGTCGGCGATCAACAGGTCGGGGCCACAGGCGAGGGCCATCGCAATGGTGATGCGTTGACGTTGTCCGCCAGAGAACTGGTGGGGATACGCATCGAAGCGCTTGGCAGCATGGGGGATTCCAACGCGGTCAAGTAGCGCGACTGCCTGATTGCGGGCGTCAGCGCGCGACGCGCCTCGATGCAGACGAAGTGGCTCTGCCACCTGATGGCCAATGGTGTGCACCGGATTGAGCGCCGTCATGGGCTCCTGAAAAATCATGCCGATGCGATTGCCTCGCAGGCCACACAAAATTTCATCAGGAAGGCCCAGCAACTCCTGACCATCAAAGCTTATGCTTCCCCGCACCACGGCGTTATCAGGCAGCAAGCCCATCAACGAAAGCGCTGTGATGGACTTGCCGCAACCGGATTCGCCGATCAAACCCAGAGTTTCACCGCGGTCCAGTGAAAAACTGATGTCCCGCACAGCATCTGCTGGCCCGCGCTGGGTTTGCAGTTGTACGCTGAGGTTTCTGACTTGAATCAATGGCATGAAAGGGGTCGCGATCCTGGAGGTCTTAGCGTTTGCGCGCCAGGCGTGGGTCCATCAAGTCGCGCAGACCGTCTCCCAGAAGGTTGAGCCCCAGCACGGCCAGAACAATGGCCAGGCCCGGAAAGACCGCCAGCAGCGGTGCTTGAAACAGCAGAGTCTGCGCTTCAGCCAGCATACGGCCCCAAGATGGCTGTGGCGGTTGGGTTCCCAGGCCCAAATATGACAACGCTGCTTCGGCCAGGATGGCGATGGCAAACCGTATCGTGGTTTGCACAATCAGCACCGATGAAATATTGGGCAGGACATGCCTGATGGTGATTTTCAGCGGGCCTAGACCGCAGGCGCGGGCCGCCAGTATGTATTCACGCGACCACACGGCAACCGCAGAGGCGCGCGTGATGCGGATGAAATTCGGAATGTTGAAGATGCCGATGGCAATGATGGAGTTGACGATACCCGCGCCGAAAACGGCTGTCATCATGATCGCCGACAAGATCGCTGGAAAAGCGAAGGTAAAGTCAGCCAGACGCATGATGAGCTCTTCGACCCAACCGCGTTGGGCAGCGGCGTACAACCCCAAGCCTGCACCTATAAAAAGACCAATACTGACCGCAATGACGCCCACCACAATGGAGTTTCGGGCACCCACCAAAAGCAGCGACAGCACATCACGGCCGAACGGATCAGTGCCGAGCCAATGCGACCGACCCGGTGCCAGCAATTTGCTGGCCATGTCGATCTCATACGGCGACCAGGGTGTCCACACCAGCGAGAGGGTGGCGGCGAAGACAAGTAGGAGCGTGAGGATCACGCCCAAAACAAAGCTGCGATGTTTTAAGGCGCGGAACCAGAAGGCAGGCGTGCTCATATGTCGCTGGCCTTCACCCGCGGGTCGATCACCGCGTAGAGCACGTCAATGATGAAGTTCACCATGACCACCATGGTCGCCAAAAGCATCACACAGTTTCGCACCACGATCAGATCCCGGTTGGAGATGGACTGGAAAATCAGCCGCCCCAGGCCCGGCAGGTAAAAGACGTTTTCTACGACGATGGTGCCCGCGAGCAGTTCGGCAAACTGCAAGCCCATGACGGTAATGACCGGAATCATCGCGTTGCGCAGCACATGACCCCACACGGTAGCGCGCTGCGACAGACCCTTGGCACGCGCGGTTCGCACAAAGTCTTCACGAAAAACCTCCAGTACCGCCGACCGCGTGATGCGCGCAAGGATCGCAGATTGCACAACCGCCAGTGAAATGGCCGGAAGCAGAAGGGCTTTCAAAGCTTCACCCGATCCATCGGCCCAACCCGGGAATCCCCCCGCAGAAAACCACTGTAGATGCACCGAAAACAAGAGAATGAGAAGGATCGCAAACCAGAAATTCGGAATGGCGATGCCGACTTGCGTCAACCCCATCAGCCCCACGTCGCCGAGCTTGTTATGACGCATGGCGGCATAAATGCCTGCGCTTAGCGCAAGCACGCTGGTCAATAGCATCGCGATCAGGGCCAACGGGACGGTCACGGCGAGGCGCTCAAGTACCAGTTCCATAACGGGCGAGCTGTATGCGTAGCTGTCGCCCAGATTGCCTGTCAACATGCCGCTGACCCAGGCCAAATACCTTTCTACAGGGGGGCGGTCCAGGCCGAGCTTACTGGCCAGCGCACGCACCGCTTCGGGTGCGGCATCCGGGCCCATCATGATTTGAGCGGCATCGCCTGGCAATATCTCCAGCACCAGAAACACCACAACGGAGGCCCCAATCAGCGTGGCGATGAGTGTGACGAAACGCTTGAGAAGGAAAAGACCCATTGAGAAATCTGGTGCTATTGCCGACGATGTTTTTTGACTGTGTCTGCATTATGGGCATGAAGTGAGTGGGGCGGTTGACGCGAGAGTGCAGGCACGCGGTCAACAACGCCGATAATCTCAAGCATGGCCCTGATCATTACTGACGACTGCATCAATTGCGACGTGTGCGAGCCCGAGTGCCCGAATGAGGCGATTTACATGGGCCCGGAAATCTATGAAATCGATCCGCACAAATGTACAGAATGTGTTGGGCATTTTGACGAGCCCCAGTGCGTGCAGGTGTGTCCCGTGTCGTGTATTCCCATCAACCCCCAGTTTGTGGAAGACAACGAGACTTTGTGGCAGAAATACAGGCGATTGCAAGCCCAAGCCCAGGTCGCCGTCAAGGTGCCGGTAAACCGATAAATTCAGGTGCATCTGTTTGCCGCGATCCACCGTAAATCAGGATTTGCCGGCCTTTTCTTTCTTCGCTTTGGAAGTACTCGCGGCTTTTGCAGTCTTTTCCTTGACCGCCTTCTTTTTGACCTTTTTTTCTCCAGGCACCTGGGCGGTGAAGTACTCTGGTGCTTTCTTTTTCTTTTTCAAGCTTGCATTGACAGGTGCATCAGCCGATGAGACGGACTTATCAGGTGTCACGGCGACAACTTTGTTGGCGGCCAGATCTCTTTTTTCCTGAGACAGTCGGTCTTTCTCCATTGTGTCGGCCGTCCTCGCAATGCGGGCCGTGGTTGCATCATTTTGATTCTTTTGCGCATTGCTGCGGCTGTCATCCGTTGCCAGCGGTACAGCATCCGTGCAGGGCGCCTGGCTGTAGGTGTTGCCACATTTATAAGATTTCTGGGCTAATGCCCACGGAGATAGGGCGCTGATTGCTATAAAAAAAATAGCGCTAAGGATTGATCTGGACACGGGCTTGCTCCTCTTCGGTGGTTGGCGTTGCTGCTTTGGTTTCAACCGGCATGACTGGCTTGGGTGGTTTGGGCCGGGGTGGCTTGCTGGTGTGCACCAGCATCATGGCTTTCTCCATCTCGCCCGCAACGAACGCGGGTAAGGCTTTGAGAGCGCGGTCAATGCATTGGTCAATCGCGATTCGGTGATCGAGCGACGGCTTTTTCAAAACCCAATGAATGACTTCGGACTTCACGCCGGGATGCCCAATGCCCAGGCGCAAGCGCCAGTAGTCGTCTGTGCCCAACTGGTCATGAATGTCGCGCAGGCCATTGTGGCCCGCATGGCTGCCACCGAGCTTGAGCTTGACTTGCCCGGGCACCACATCCAGTTCGTCATGGGCCACGAGGATTTCCTGGGGCGCAATTTTAAAAAAGCGGGCTAGAGACGCGACGGATTTACCCGAAGCATTCATGAACGTCTGGGGTTTGAGCAGCCATAGAGTCTGCCCGTTCAGTGTGGTGCGCGCCAGCATGCCGTGGTGGCTTTTCTCCATCACCGGGGTGATTTTGAGTTCACGGGCGAGCGCATCAATCCACCAAAAGCCCGCGTTGTGGCGGGTGGCCTCGTAGTCAGGGCCAGGATTGCCCAAGCCTACAAAAAGTCTGATCATGAATGATTATGCCGTTGCAAATAGAGAGCTTACAAAGCAAAACGGCCCGCATTAGCGGGCCGTTGACCTGAAGCGCGGAAAGATTACTTCTTGGCAGCAGGTGCCTTGGCCGCTGGAGCAGCAGCTTTTGCGGCAGGAGCTGCCTTGGCAGCAGGAGCAGCCTTTGCGGCGGGAGCCGCTTTGGCGCCAGCAGCGGGTGCAGCGGCATCGGCAGCAGGAGCAGGCTCAGCCCCGGCCACCATCACCACAGACACGAGCACGGGATTGTTCTTCCCATGAGTCACAGCAGTCACGCCCTTTGGCATTGCAATGTCAGACAAATGCAGGGAAACACCCTTCTTCAGGCCGCTCAAATCAACCGCGATGAATTCTGGCAGATCTGCAGGCAGGCAGGCCACTTCAATTTCCGTAACGATGTGGTTGGCAATGCAGCCTTCGGTCTTCACGGCAGGTGAGTTTTCGTCGCCGCTGTAGTGCAACGGCACCTTCATGTGAAGCTTGGTGTTGGCATCCACGCGCTGGAAGTCGATGTGCAGCACGAGTTGCTTGAACGGATGCATTTGCACATCGCGCAACAAAACCTTGCTTTCCTGGCCCGCAACTTCCATTTCGAGTACTGTCGAATGGAATACTTCCTTTTTCAGGGCATGCCACAGGGCGTTGTGATCGAGTTCGATCAGTTGCGGCTGGCCAGTACCACCGTAAACGATACCGGGCGTGCGACCCGTAATGCGGAGACGGCGGCTCGCACCCGTACCCTGCTTGGCGCGCTCAAAAGCGACGAATTTCATAATTAACTCCTGAAAGAGCCCACCGCGACCAGTGCGGCTCTGATTTAAAAAGGCTCTGTGCTGAATACCAGCGACAAAACCCGCTAATTGCCTCAGATCAGAAAAGGTTTTCTTGATCCGAGAACAAACTCATGACCGACTCACCTTTGGCAATGCGCTGGATCGTCTCTGCGATCAGCGGGGCCACGGTGAGCTGGCGAATCTTCTTGCACTGTGATGCGGCCTTGCTCAAGGGGATGGTGTTGGTCACCACCACTTCATCAAGCGCAAAACCGTTTGAAATGCGTTCAATCGCGGGGCCCGAAAAGATCGGGTGCGTGCAATATGCATAAACCTTCCTGGCGCCGCGTTCTTTTAAAACTTCTGCCGCTTTGACCAATGTTCCGGCGGTGTCGATCATGTCGTCCATGATGACGCAATTGCGGCCATCGATTTCACCGATAACGTGCATGACTTCACTCACGTTGGCCTTAGGCCGGCGCTTGTCGATGATGGCCAGGTCGCAACCCAGTTGTTTGGCCAGAGCCCGTGCCCGCACCACACCACCCACATCAGGTGAGACCACGATAAGGTCTTCGTAATTTTTCTGTCGCAAGTCACCCAGCAGCACGGGCGACGCGTAAATATTGTCCACAGGGATATCAAAAAACCCCTGAATCTGATCGGCGTGCAAATCCATGGTGAGCACGCGGGCTACGCCCACCGCCTGCAACATGTTGGCAACGACCTTGGCAGTGATCGGCACCCGGCTGGAGCGTGGGCGGCGGTCTTGCCGGGCATAACCAAAATAGGGAATCACGGCACTGATGCGCTCAGCCGATGCACGCTTGAGTGCGTCCACCATGATGAGCAGTTCCATCAGGTTTTCGTTGGTGGGCGCGCAGGTGCTTTGCACCACAAAAACATCGCGGGCACGAACGTTTTGATTGATTTCAACGGTGACTTCACCGTCTGAGAACCGACCTACGGTGGCCGACCCTAAAGTGATGTTCAAATGTTTGGCAATGTCCGCTGCCATCGCAGGATTGGCATTGCCGGTAAAAACCATGAAATCAGGGGTTTGTGCAGCCTGCATGAGATTCCCAGCGATTGGACGAAGAACAGCTTCAACTAACATTAAATTTGGCAGGGGAAGAAGGACTCGAACCTTCGCATGCTGGAATCAAAATCCAGTGCCTTAACCAACTTGGCGACTCCCCTACACGGGTCAACAGCCGAAGCTGCTAACCGATAAACCTTTCATTGCTGGGTGCCCACCCTGCCAGAGGATGCACATCCAGACTGCTACAAAGTCGAATCTCAAACGCACTAGGTGCACTCTTCAGATCCAGACCTAAACCCGTTTCAGACCCCGGTTGTCCCGATAAGTCTTGCGCGACCTTTGCAAATACGGCGCTACCTGAGCCCGTCATTTTGCCATTCAGTCCTTGGCGTTTCAACCAGCCAAGGGCTTGGGAAACTCCGGGACTCAAGGCTTGCGCTACGCTTTGCAGGTCATTGCGACCGTATTCGTATACGTTCTCAAGTGGGTTTGCAGCAAAGCCTGAAATTATAGCAGTTTCAGTATCGCGTTTGAGGTCGGGGTGCGAGAAAATCCGCGCTGTTTCCAGTCCGTCAGGTGGCTTGACCACAACAAAGCGGGCATTCGGCAGCGTGACAGGCGTCATTTTTTCGCCGACTCCCTCGACCCAGGCGTTGCGACCAAAGAGGAAAAAAGGGACATCAGCGCCCAGCTTCAACCCTATGGTGGCAAGTTTGTCTGCGGACAGGTTTAGACCCCAAAGCCGGTTGAGAGCAAGAAGCGTGGACGCTGCATCCGATGACCCGCCACCCATGCCGGCCTGCGCAGGGATCTGCTTTTGTACGCCAATATGCGCCCCCAAGTGTGTGCCCGAAGCCGACTGCAACGCCCGCGCTGCGCGAACGATCAAATCGTCTGCGGGCAGCGGCGCCCCAAGATCTTCCCGGCTGATCAAACCGTCCGGCCTCAACTCAAAATGCAGTGTGTCGCACCAGTCGATCAGCATAAAGACGGATTGCAGCAAGTGGTAGCCGTCCGGGCGGCGGCCTGTTATGTGCAAGAACAGGTTGAGTTTGGCGGGGGCACAGACGTCGTACAGCGCTTTCATCATGGCGGATTCATGGCCTGCTTTTCAAAGACCAACTTGAGCTCTGCGGTCGGAAGCGGGTTGTCGCGGCGCGCGACCACGCGCCCTTCGGAATAGTGTGAAAGATCGACCTGCCAGCCCGGAACTGCGACGTTTTTCCCGGTCAACCATGAAAAAAGCTCGGCCACCGGAATTTCCGTGCCTGTGGCCTGGCGGACCATAGCACCCAGTGATTCAAACTGGCGAGATTCCGCACCCGTTCGAAGCTGGCCCGATGTGGGGCTCCAGACCAGCGTGGCGAGTGTGGTACCCAGCGGCGTGAACAAGGCAAGTTCGCCTGCCTGGGCACTGCCCGTCAGCTCAAACCCGGCAAAGAACGACTGCCCGCGCGGCTGATCTGGAAGCTGGGGCGTGTCTGAATCTACCCGAAGTGCCAGGCGGCCGCGCCACGATGCGCTGGTGGTAACTTCAAGGGGAATTGGGCCAACCGCCCGCGGAGGACTTGCGCATCCAGCTATAAAAAAAATAGCAGATAGCAGGCCTGCAAAGACTGAATATCGCACGCCGCTTACAGTTTCACACGCAAACGTTTGAGCGTTTCGAGCAAGGTTTCGTTATCGGCGTTCAATGCAACGGCCTCGCGCCAGATGGCCAAAGCCTGCTCGCGCTTGCCGCTGACCCACAGTACCTCTCCCAAATGGGCGGCAATGTCTGCATCCGGCTTCGCCTTGTAAGCAACCTGCAAAATTCGCAGCGCTTCGGCGATATTGCCGGCCCGAAATTCGACCCACCCCAGACTGTCGGTAATGAATGGATCATCGGGCGCGATTTCAAGCGCCTTTTGAATCAAGGCTTTTGCCTCCGGCAAGCGAATGTTGCGTTCAGCCAGGGAATAGCCCAGCGCGTTGTAGGCGTGCTGGTATTCAGGCTTGCCCGCAATAACCAGACGAAGCAGACGTTCCATTTCGACCGTCTGTCCAATTTTTTCTGCCAGCATGGCCTGGTCGTACAAGAGGTCATAGTCTGGCGGGCCAGTCTTCGTCTTTTCAACAAGCAGGTCGAAGGCGCTCTTGTACTGCTTGTTGTCACGTAGCAATTGCACCTCAGCCATGACTTTCATCCGGGCATCCTCAGGGGTTTTTTCGGGCAGGGCGCGAAGCAGTTTGCGACCCTCCTCAAGCTTGCCCTGCTTGGCCAACATGGTGGCGCGTCGGCTTTGAGCGCTGACCATTTCGGAACCGTTGTCAATTCGCTTGAGCCAGTTTTCGGCCTGTGCAAAATCCTTGCGTTGCTCTGCAATCTGCGCGAGCGACAAGTACGCTTGTACCAGGCCTCGGGTGTTTTCTGCTGAAGGCGCGCCGGGGCTGGCCTTGACCAGGTCGACATAACGGGTCAACGATTTCTCAGCCGCCTGCGCGCTCTTGTCCTGCAATTCAAGCGTACCCAGGATCAACCAGGCCTGCGAGTAGTCAGGCTTCTCGGTTGTGACGATCTGCAACTGCGCGGCCGATTCGGCATAACGCTGGGCATCCAGAAGAGCCCGCGCATAGCCCATGCGCACGTCGATTTGTGGCTTGCCTTCAAGGTACTTTCGAACAATGGGTTCGGCGAGTGGCGTTTTCGGGCTCATCAATGACAGCGCGAGCATGGCCGGGCCATCTGCCTTTGGGTCAAGCGCATGACCTTTACGGGCGGCCTCCAGAACGCCTGCCGGGTCGCCCGCCTCGATGCGCAATCGTCCTAAGGTTGTCCAGGCCGCAGGTCCCAGGTTGGGGGTGTTAAGGTATTCCGCCAGGGCCTGTTCGACTGCGCTGGCTGCCTGTTTTTTGTCAGCAGCACGGGCGAAATACCGCGTAATGGCAGCTATGGCAGATGCACGGTCCTTGGGGTCCGCCCCCGCGATATCTCGCTTGAGTGGCTCGATGGTTTCGCCAATGCGATTCATTCCAATCAAAATTTGCAAAACGTAGCGATTTGCGTCTTTTGATCCAGGCAGTACCTGGTTCCAGGCCCGAGCTGCCTGCAGCGCCGACTCGCCATTGCGGCCCTGCAGCGCGACATTGACCGCACGCTCAAAGAGTTTGGCGTCTTTGGTCTTGCGCGCCGCGTCAAGAATCAACGAAAAGCCCGCACCAGGCTCTCCGCCCCGCGCGTTGAGTTCTCCCAGCATGAGTTGGTAGAAGAGTTCGCCATCCAGGGCCGAATAGCCGGGTGGCGTTGGACTGGATGCTGTTTCTGAGGGGGTAGGCACGGTCTGCGCGCCCGCCTGGGCCAGCACCAGGAAAGACAAACCGGTAAAAAAGCTTTTGAATGGCATCATCAAACCATAATAATCCAAGCGAGTATCCACTGTATGTACCATGCCTGAATTACCCGAAGTTGAAGTCACAAGGTTGAGCTTTGCCGAGCGCATCAAGGGCGCGCGCGTGCTGGCGGTACGCATGGGCAAACCTTTGCGGTGGCCTTTGGGTTGTGAGCCCGCCGAAGTGGTGGGCTACACGGTTATGAGTGTGCGACGGCGCGGCAAATATTTGCTGCTTGACCTGAAAAATGAAGACAGCACAGGTGAGGCGGACACAAGGTTGCTCCTCATTCACCTCGGGATGTCTGGCAGCCTATCGTTTGCGACGCAGTTGCCTGAAGCGGGTGTGCATGATCACTTTGAGATGACGACCGGCCAGGGCGTGCTCAGGCTGAATGATCCAAGGCGCTTTGGCGCGGTAGTTTTAACGCCGGGCGAGAATTCGCCTGCAGCCCAAAAGCTGCTTGGGAAGCTTGGCATGGAGCCCCTATCTGACGATTTCGATGTCAAAACATTCCACGCCGGCCTGAAAGCCCGTTCGACAGCCGTAAAGCAAGTGCTCCTGGCTGGCGACGTCGTGGTGGGAGTGGGCAATATTTATGCGTCAGAAGCCTTGTTTATGGCGGGTGTACGGCCTACTTTGCGGGCGAACAAGCTGAGTCGCCCGCGCAGCGCCCGACTGCACGCCGCCGTCAAGCAAGTGCTGGCTCGCGCCGTCGAGCGGGGCGGCAGCACTTTGCGAGACTTCTCGAACGCCCATGGTGAAACGGGTCATTTCCAACTTGAAGCCATGGTTTACGGGCGTGAGGCGCAGGGCTGCAAGGTATGCGGCACACCGGTAAAAGCCATTCGTCAAGGGCAGAGATCCACCTTCTTCTGTCCCCAGTGCCAGAAAAATTGATAGCACGAATACGGCTCAGTGCTATATTGAAAGCCTGCCTTTGGGGGACCCCTTGACTACTTCCTTTAACGAACAGTTTGAACAGCATGGCGCCTGGCGGCGGGAATTCGCGCTTCGCCTGAAGCTGCTCAGCGAGTGGATGAAGGACCATGACCTGCTGGATGCCGCCGTCGAGGAACGCCTTAGAAGACTCGAAACCCAGGTTCGATCAGACAAAGTGATGGTGGCTTTTGTAGCCGAATTTTCCCGTGGAAAATCAGAACTGGTCAATGCGATTTTCTTTGCAGGTTATGGCCGTCGCATCATGCCTGCCAGCGCTGGGCGCACCACCATGTGCCCGACTGAAATGGGCTACGACGCCGATGTGCCGCCCTGCCTGCGCTTGCTGCCTATTGAGACACGCCTGAAGTCACAGGCCTTGATGGAGTGGCGAATGGTGCCCGAGAAGTGGACACGCATTGACCTGGATGTGAACGATCCCCAGCAACTTGCGTTGGCACTGGAAAAAGTGGCTGAAACGCGCCGTGTCACCCAAGACGAGGCGCGGGCGCTGGGTTTTTGGCACAGCCAGTCGCCCGAAGACAATCCTATGGTCGATGCCAAAGGGATGGTCGAGATTCCCAAGTGGCGCCATGCCCTGATCAACATTGCTCACCCGCTTCTAAAACAGGGGCTGGTCATTCTGGATACCCCTGGACTCAACGCGATCGGTGCGGAGCCGGAACTGACGGTAAGCCTGATTCCCCAGGCCCATGCGGTCATGTTTATCCTGGGTGCTGACACGGGCGTTACCAAGTCAGACTTGTCAATCTGGCGCGAACACCTGATCACCGACAGCGGTGACACCGACACGCGTTTGGTCGTACTCAACAAGATCGACACGCTTTGGGACGCCTTGAGTACCCCGGAGCAAATACAGGCACAGCTCGACAGGCAATGCGCATCAACTGCAGAAATTCTGGGAATTCCGATCGATCAGGTTGTCCCTGTCTCGGCCCAAAAAGGGCTTGTTGGAAAAGTAACCAACGATGCTGAACTGTTGCAAAAAAGTTGCCTGCCCAGCCTGGAGGCGGCTTTGGCTGACCGCATCATGGGTAAGCGACAGAAGATTCTGGGCTCCGCGGTGGCTACCGGCATTGCCGAGTTGCGTGCAGAAACCGGTAGGGTCATCAATATCCGGCGCCGTGACCTGACGGAACAGTTGATGGAATTGCGCGGGTTGCAGGGCAAAAATTCTGCGGTGATCAAACACATGCGCACCCGCATTTCGCAGGAGCAGGCCGAGTTTGATCTTGGTGGCGCCCGCATTCATGCCGTTCGCTCAGTGCACCTCAAACTGTTGCGTGAAGTCTTCAGCATACTGGGGGCCACCATCCTGAAGAAGGAAATGTTGCAACTGACCGATGCCCTTCACCAGAAGGGGCTCAAGCTTGGCGTCAAGCGAGCCTATGGCGATACTTTTGGGCGTTTGCGCGCCAACCTGAATCGAGTGCAGTTCATCATTGCTGAGATCCAGACCATGCTGGGTGCGACGTTTGCCCAGCTCAATGCTGAGCACGGTTTTTCTTTGCAAGTGCCAACAGAACCTTCTGTCACTCCATATTTGGTGGATCTGGAGGAGGTGGAGCGGGGCCATCTGCAATACCTGGGTTTTGGAAACGCCTTCAAGCTCGCGCAGCCCGAGTTTGCCGACCGCCTTGTGCGCGCGCTTGCCACCCGCCTCAGGACGATTCATGAAACCGTGCTGGGTGATGTGGAGCTTTGGAGCAAATCAGCTGCAGCCCAGCTGGATGCGCAGTTGCGCGAGCGGCGCAGAAATTTCACGCGGCGTATTGAGGCGATTGATCGCATTCAGCAGGCCACGGGTGGACTCAATGACCGTATCGAAGAGATCGGTGTCCAGGAGAAGTCACTCAACCAGCTGGACGACAAGTTGCTGGAACTCACCAGCTACATGATGAACGCCAAGGCAGTGGCCCGGCCCAGGGCAGACCCGACAAGGGTGCCTGAGCTGTCAAAGGTCTGAACACCATGGCGGGCGACTTGTCCAGCCGCGTGGTGCGCTGGCAGGCCGAACACGGCCGCAACAACCTGCCCTGGCAGAACACACGCGACCCCTACCGCGTCTGGCTTTCAGAAATCATGCTTCAGCAGACCCAGGTGATTACGGTGCTGGATTACTTCGCCCGGTTTTTAGACCGGTTTCCAGAAGTGCGTGCGCTGGCAGCCGCGTCCCAGGATGAGGTGCTGGGTTTATGGAGCGGCTTGGGCTACTACAGCCGCGCGCGCAATCTGCATGCCTGTGCACGACAGGTTGTGGATGTGCATGGTGGAGATTTTCCGCGCACGGCCGAGTTGTTGCAGACCTTGCCGGGAATTGGCCGTTCAACGGCCGGCGCCATTGCCTCGCTTTGCTTTGGTGAACGCGTTGCGATTCTTGACGGCAATGTCAAACGGGTGTTGACGCGTGTGTTGGGTTTTGAGGCCGATCTTGCCGTGTCTGCCAATGAGCGCCGTTTATGGGATGCCGCAACCGAAGTTCTCCCCACGCAACACCTCGAGATGGCAATGCCGCGTTATACCCAGGGCATGATGGATCTGGGCGCCACGGTGTGCCTTTCCAAAAAACCAATGTGTCTGGTGTGCCCCTTGTCCGACATTTGCGTCGCAAAAACCAAAGGAACGCAAGAGAAGTTTCCCGTCAAGACACGCAAACTCAAACGCACTGCCCAGTCGTTGTGGTTGCTCTGGGCGCAGACGCCCGACGGTGCCGTCTTTCTCCAAAAACGACCCACGCCTGGTGTGTGGGCAGGCCTGTACTGCTTCGCCCTGTTTGAAAGTCGCGATGCGCTGCAAGATGCGGTGCCGGTTCGATATCGCCCGGCGTTGCAAGACGATGCCGTTTTTACCCACGTCTTGACCCACAAGGATCTGCATTTGCATCCGGTACAAGTGAGGCTAGCTGCCAAGGCATTGGCTGGCATCGACGGCGTCTGGTTTGAGACCGACCAGTGGCAATCACTTGGCTTGCCAGCACCCGTCAGGAAACTGCTGACAAACCGCGCTGACAGGGCCTGACGGGCCTGCACTCAATCAGCTGGACAGCCAGCCTGCCGAGGTTGGCGAGAAGTTGCCAGGCGTGGCGTCGAGTTCGCGGTGGCGCTTCAGCGTGACCCACTTGTCAGCGAAGCTCGCAGCCAGTTGCTCAACGATGTAAACCGAGCGATGCTGCCCGCCCGTGCAGCCAATGGCAACCGTGACATAGCTGCGGTGGTCTTTTGCCAGCGCATCCAGCCAGTAGCCCAAAAAGCGGTCAATATGCCGCAACATCTTGCCGACCGAGGCATGGCCTTTCAGAAACTCCGCCACGGGTTCATCGCGCCCGGTCAGCGGTCGCAACTCGGCTTCATAGTGCGGGTTGGGCAGCATGCGCACGTCAAATACAAAATCAGCATCGCCTGGCACGCCGCGTTTGAATCCGAACGACTCAAACACCAGCGTTAACTGGGTTCCCGGTGCCGAGATCAATGCCTTCACATAACCCTGTAGCTGTGACGACCGGATCAGACTGGTGTCTATGACATGAGACAACTCGCGCAGGTCGGCCAGCAACTCGCGCTCCAGCTCAATCGCATCGACCAGCACACGACGCTCGTCTTTGGCTGAATGCGCAGACTCGGCTTGCGACAGCGGATGCTTGCGCCGGGTCTCGGAATACCGGCGCACCAGGGTGCCCGTTGTGGCGTCCAGAAACAGGGGTTTGACCTGCATCCCTTTTTTTCGAAGCGTGTTGAGCTGCTCGGGCACGATGGGCAACGAGGTTGCGCTGCGCACATCCATGGCAATGGCCAAGCGCGTGGCGTGGTGCTCCTGCTCCAGCTGTACAAACTGCACAAGCAACTCGGGCGGGAGATTGTCTACACAAAAATAGCCAGCGTCTTCCAGCGCATGCAGGGCCACAGATTTTCCGGAGCCAGACATGCCGGTGATCAAGACGATCTCCATCGCAGCCGGCGCTGAGACTTCGATATCGACCTTCTTGGTTGTTTTCATGTCAGCCTTAACATCAGGTTCCCTGCGTTCGGGGTTCGAGCATCTCTTTAGCGTGCGCGAGTGTGGTGCCCGAAAGCCGCTCGCCCCCCAGCATGCGTGCAACCTCGGCCACACGCTGTTCGCCCTGCACACTGGTAACCGTGCTTAGGGTCACGCCCTTTGTCAATTGTTTGGCCACGACCAGATGATGGTCTGCGCAGGCGGCCACCTGGGGTAAGTGCGTGACGGCGAGCACCTGGCGGTCGCAGCCCAGTTGCTTCATCAGGCGGCCCACAGTGTCGGCCACTGCACCTCCTACACCGGCGTCTACTTCGTCAAAGATCAAGGTTTGCGCTGTGCCCAACTGGCTCGTGGTGACGGCAATGGCCAGCGCCATGCGAGACAGCTCGCCACCAGAGGCCACCTTGTTGACTGGCCGGGGTGTGCTGCCTGCATGCCCGGCCACCAGAAAGCCCACGTCTTCAAGCCCGCTTTGCATCGGCTGTGCGGCGGCATTCAGCGCCACTTCAAACGCGCCGCCCTGCATACCCAAGCCCTGCATGGCCTGTGTAATGGATTTGGCAAGCTGGGGTGCGGCCCTGGTGCGGGTTTTGCTGATGGCTTTGGCTTCAGCCATGTAGGCGCTCTGCGCTTTATTCTCGGCTCCTTCCAGGGCTTGCAGATCGGCAGCTGCATCCAGGCGGTTCAACTCGTTTTTCCATGAAGTGAGCAGCTCCGCAAGTTCTGCGGGTGCACGCTTATAGCGCCGCGCCAGCGACATCCATAGCGCCATGCGTTCATCCAGCTCACCCAGGCGCTGCGGGTCCAGATCGGTTTTGCGCAGATAGCCGCGCAGGGAATGCACCGTGTCTTCTATTTGCGCCAGACTGGAGGCTAAAACCTCGTTTAGCCCTCGAAATTCGGGTTCAATATGCTCCTGACTTTGTAGCAATTGCAAGGCGGTATTTAGTGAGGCTAGCGCGCTGGTGTCTTCATCATCCAGTGCCAGCAAGGCGCCCTGAGCACTGTCAAGCAGCGCTTGCGCATGGGACAGGCGGCTGTGCTCAATATTGAGTTCCGCCCATTCATCCGCCTTGGGTGCGAGTTTGTCGACCTCGCCAATCTGCCAGGCCAGACGTTCGCGCTCGCGCTGCAAGGTGTCTTGTGCGGTAAGAGCATCAGCCAGGGCTGTTTGGGCCAGCCGCCACTGGTGCCACGCTGCGGTTAGCGTGGCCGTGTTTACTTTGGCATAGGCGTCCAGTAACGCACGCACTGCATCGGGCCGGGTCAGGCTCTGCCAGGCATGCTGACCATGGATGTCCAGCAGTTGCTCGCCGATTTCGCGCAGTTGCGTGGCCGTAGCGGGGCTGCCGTTGATCCACGCGCGGCTTTTGCCTTGCAGGTCTACAGTGCGTCGCAAGAGCAGGCTGGCGGGTTGGCCGTCTGCAATGTCCGGGTGGGCGTCAAAACCGGCTTCTTCCAGCCAGCTTGCCAGTGCAGCTGTCGCATCGAACTCAACGGTCACGTCGGTACGTGTCGCGCCTTCGCGTATCACGCCGGGGTCTGCCCGGGCGCCGGTAACCAATTGCAAGGCGTCGATCAGGATGGACTTGCCCGCCCCTGTTTCGCCAGTCAGCACTGTGAAGCCGCTGGCCAGGTCAAGTTCAAGCTCACTGACAATGACGAAGTCCCGCAAGACAATGCGTTTAAGCGCCATGAAGATGGCCCTCGCGCATTCTGCAGTGTGTTCGCGCTGCATTCATTCAGGCAACCCCTTCGTTCCAGTGAAGCTTTTGGCGCAGGGTGTCAAAGTATGTCCAGCCTCTGGGGTGTAAGAATCTGACATGGTGTTCGGATCGCGTCACGATGATGCGGTCACCGTGCAAAAGCGATGCCAATGACTGCATGTCGAAATTGGCACTTGCATCGCGTCCCGCTACTATTTCTATAGCGATTTCGGAGGCATTTGCAAGGACCACGGGCCTGTTTGACAAGGTATGGGGCGCAATCGGCACCATCACCCAGCCGGGTATTGAGGGGTGCAGCAAAGGCCCACCTGCCGACAGGGCGTAAGCACTAGACCCTGTTGGAGTGGCAATAATCAGGCCGTCAGCTCGCTGATTGGCCACAAAATGGCCATCCACCTCGACCCGCAACTCCACCATACCGGCTGTAGCACCGCGGTTTACCACCACGTCGTTCATAGCCAGTGCATCAAACACACAACGACCATCGCGCATGACCCTGGCGTGCATCAGGCTTCGGTGATCTTCCACATGCTCACCCGTGAGCATGGGTGCCAGGGTTTTCTGATACCCCTCAAAAGGAATGTCAGTGATGAAGCCCAGGCGCCCCTGGTTGATGCCAATCAGCGGAACACCAAAGCGCGCCAGTTGCCGACCAATTCCCAGCATGGTGCCGTCGCCTCCCACCACCAGTCCCAGATCACAATGCGCGCCAATGGCTGCCACATTGAGTACGGGATAACCCGTGATACCGGTGTTGGCCGCTGTCTCGGTCTCAAACGCCACCTCACAGCCCTGGTCGTGCAAAAAGTGGGCAATGTCCTCCAGCGCATGTCGCGACGATGCTCCGGAAGCGCCCGACGCGACGGTCTGGTACTTGCCAATCAGAGCAACATGCCGGAATTTGGATTTCATTTGCAAATTACATCACTAAAATGCGCTCATGCTAGATGATCGTGCCAAGTTGTTGTTGAAAGCGCTGGTCGAACGCTACATTGCCGACGGCCAACCGGTGGGCTCGCGCACGCTGTCCCGGGCCACGGGCATTGAACTGTCCCCGGCCACCATCCGCAACGTGATGTCAGACCTGGAAGAGTTGGGCCTGATCGTCAGCCCCCACACCTCGGCCGGGCGCATCCCCACCGCGCGCGGCTACCGTCTGTTTGTGGACACCATGCTCACGGTGCAGCGCGGGCAGTTCGCGGCGCATAGCCTGGCACCTGATCAGCCCCAGAAGGTGATTTCCAACGCGGCCAATCTGCTGTCCAGCCTGTCACAGTTTGTGGGAGTGGTCATTGCACCGCGTCGTTCATCGGTGTTCCGGCATATCGAATTCTTGAGGTTGTCAGAGCGCCGTCTGCTGGTCATCATCGTGTCCCCCGAGGGCGATGTGCAAAACCGCGTGATTTTTACCGAGGTGGACTATTCGCAGGCCAACCTGGTAGAAGCTGCCAATTACCTCAACGTGCACTATGTCGGCCTGGCGTTTGAGCAGGTGCGAGAGCGTCTGCAAAACGAAGTTGAAAGCCTGCGCTCGGAAATCGCTACGCTCATGCAGGCAGCTGTAACCGTCAGTTCCGAAGCCATTTCGGAGAACGCCGACGAGGTTGTGATATCTGGTGAGCGCAACCTGCTGGCCGTGTCCGATTTCTCCAGCGACATGGGCCACCTGCGCCGCGCGTTCGATTTGTTCGAGCAAAAAGCCCAGCTCATGCGTCTGCTCGACATCGCCGGTCAGGCTGACGGTGTGCGCATTTTCATTGGGGGTGAAAGCCAGGTCGTGCCGTTTGAAGACCTGTCCATCGTCAGCGCACCCTACGAGGTAGACGGCCAGGTAGTGGGCACGCTGGGGGTGATTGGCCCCACGCGCATGGCCTATGACCGCATGATCCAGATCGTGGACATCACCTCCAAGCTGGTCAGTAACGCGCTGAGTCATCACAAGTAGATCATCAAGAGGGCCTTTCTAGCGCCCCCTTACAATCCGGTGTGATTTGGGCCGTTAGCTCAGTTGGTTAGAGCAGAGGACTCATAATCCTTTGGTCGTAGGTTCAAGTCCTACACGGCCTACCA
>JANPAZ010000192.1:0-8108 GCA_031430225.1 Rhodoferax sp.
CGCGGTAGTCGCGAAGCTGCGCTACCAGCGCAGGGGCATCCTGCGGCGCATGGTGCGACTTGTGGTCCAGCACCCACCACTCGCCGGTGTCACGGCGCTGCACCAGCCGGTCCAGCCGCAGCGTGTTGCCACCATGGAGCAACTCGACCTCGTCGCGCTGCCAGCGTACCACCGCCCCGTCCCAAGCCCAGGCACCCTCGCTTGCCAGAATGCGCCGAGCCATCGCGGCGGCGGCCTCGCCCTGATCAGGTGTCAACCTGAATTCGCGGGCGGCGGCTGCTACGTTTGCGTCACCCGCATTAGCCCACTGCAGCAGGCGATGCATGGCCTGGCCGATACGAGAGGTTTCCGAATCCTCGTCGGCAAGCGATTTTGCTTCGTTTTTTGTAGCATTAAATGCAATATCTATGTGGACCTGAGGCATATCTTTAATATGAAATTCTTCTGGTGTGCCGTGTGCGGCAGCCACGTCATTCAACACATTGCCGGGTTGGGCAGCGGGCCACTCCACATCATCGGCCAGGGGCGACAACCGGGCCCACCAGCTGTGCTCGGGCGACTTGGCTGGCTCAATGCTTGAGATGGCCAGCGTGTGCTTGGCCCGCGTGATGGCCACGTACAACGCATTGAGCTCCTCGCGCTGGCGTTCGGTGACTTCCATTTGCAGCGTGTCGGCAGCACAGGCCGGCGGCCGGCTTTCGCTCGCCATAAAGACAAACTTGCGCGGCAATGCGGCTTCGCCAGGCCAATCCACCAGCACGCTCATGGTGTCACTGTTGCGGGGTGATGTGTCGGTATCAAGCAGCAGCACGGTGTGCCCTTCAAGCCCTTTGGCGCCATGGATGGTGAGCAAGCGCACCGCATCGTCAAGCACGGCTGCCGGTGCCTGCACACCACCGGCCTTGAGCGCGCGCACAAACGTGTAAGGCGTGGCAAAACGGCCACCACCCAGTTGCAGCGACACCCCCAGCAGAGCGCGCAGATTGGCAAGTACGGCGTCGCGCTGCACCGCAGGCGCGGTCCGGGCAAACCGGGCCAGCACGTCACCATCGCTATAGATGGCCTGCAAGGCGTCGTGCGGTGGTAACTGGTCTACCCACCCTTTCCAACGCATCAAAATGGCCGATAGCCCATGCAGAATGGGCGAAGAAAGCTCTTGATTTTGTAGCAGATCGAACCACGACAAAGATCCGTCAGCCTTCAACGTGGCGAGTTGCACCAGGGCCTCGTCCGGCAGATTGAACAGCGGTGACTTGAGCACGCGCGCCAGCGACAGGTCGTGCTGCGGCGACACCAGAACATCCAGCAGCGCCACGATGTCCTGCACTTCGCAGCAATCAATCAGCTCGGTTTTTTCACCGATGCGGGCGGCAATGCCCAGCGCGCGCAACTCGTCCTGCAAGGGGCCCAGGCCCGTCCGCTTGCGCGACAGCACCATCACATCGCGCGGCGTGATGCCCTGCGACAACTGTGAAGCAATCCAGCGGGCGGCCTGACGCGCCTCCAGGGTGCGCAAGGTTTCCTCGGGCACTTCGCGTGGCAACGTGAGACTGTCGCGCCACTCCGGCAGTGAGCCACTGCCCTGGCTGCCGATGTCGCCGCCGCTGCCCGCCATGTCGCGCGCAATGGGTGGCAGCCTGAAGACCTGCCCTGACAACTCTGAACTCGTGGTGTGAGCACGAAAACCCGTGTAACCGTCGCTCTCGACCGCGGCCTGCATGGTGGTGTTCACTGTGTTGATGATGCGACTGGCGTTGCGACGCGTATGGTCACAACTAAGCAGGTCACCCCCCAGCACGTCGTGTACAAACGCCAACGCCGCCTTGAACACCTGCGGCTCTGCGCGCCGAAAGCGGTAGATGCTTTGCTTGGGGTCACCCACAATAAAAACACTGGGTGCCGAGCCACCGCCGCTGCCCGCGTAGCTGCCCAGCCACGACAGTAGTGCCTGCCATTGCAGCGGGTTGGTGTCCTGAAACTCATCAATCAGCACATGGCGAATGCGGGCGTCCAGACGCTGCTGCACCCAGCCCGACAGAACCGGGTCGCCCAGCAGCACCAGAGCCGCCCGCTCCACATCATTCATGTCAACCCAGCCCTGCTCGCGTTTGACCTCTGCAAAATCAGCGATCAGCACGCGCGTGAGGCGTGCCATGCGCTGCTGGTAGTCCCAAGCGGTGTGTTGATGACGCGCCGCACACAGGCGCTGCAATTCAGGCTCGGCCTCTTGGGCCGCCGCAAACTTTTGCAGGTTTTTGGTTAACCGGTCTTCGTCTGCCACAAAAAAAGCACCGCGCAGAATGTCAAGCCGCTGATTGAGATCGTCCAGCGCAAAAGCATCCACGACGGCACGGGCTGTTTTTTGCGGCGTCTTGTTGGCCTCACCACCGAGCGCTTTTGCGCGCGCAAGCCATCGGGCACGGGCTGGCTCACCGCCCAGCGCCGCCACGGGCGACGACAGACCCGCAAATTCCGGGAACAGTGCTCCAAATGGCGCCACCGACACGTCCACCACGCCATGGGCATCGGCCAGAGAGAATTCAACGCGTTTGTCCAGCGCCGCCTGCAAGGCCTTATCGGTCTGGAATCGGCCATGCGCGAACACCAATGCCTCAAAGTCGGACCGGTGCGAGGGGCTGGCCACCAAGCCGGCATAAAAGCGCCGCCACACCAGGGCTTTGGCTTTGGAGTCGTCTTCGAGCAGTTCGTAATTCGCAGGCAGGCCCAGTTGCTGCAATACGGCCAGCGGCGCACCGCGAAGTAACGCTGCAAACCAGCCGTGAAAGGTGCGGATCTGCACCTGCCGCCCGGTTGCCAGCACAGTCTGGTATAAATTTGATAGCAGCTCACGCTGATTCTGCGTGGGCGCAAGACCACTATTCCCAAAAACTCCGCGGATAGACAGCTCACGTGCCAGGGTGTCAGCGTCGGCAGCCGAAAACTCGCCAAGCCACTGGTAGAGGCGCTCGCTCATCTCGCCGGCAGCGCGCTTGGTAAAGGTAATGGCCAGAATCTCCTGGGGCGCAGCGCCGTCCAGCAGTGCCCGCACAATGCGCGACACCAGCATCCAGGTTTTACCCGCGCCCGCGCAGGCCTCAACCGCCACATGGCGCCGGGGGTCGCATGCCACAGCGTAAAAGGCTTTTGCACTGACGGTCTGGCCGTTGTGCTGGTAGGCGGCTTGCGCAATAGGCATGTCATTGAGCAGACAATTTTCCGACGGGCCGCCCCCAGGGGAATTAGCTCCCGCGGGGGGCAGAGAGGACATATCAGTGCCGAACGTGGGGTTCATAGCTTTGTCCAAAAATCTTTTCTGCAAAGGCCACGTGCCGCGCAAAACTCACAGGCTTTACCTTCCCCCAGCGCCGGCAGCAGTGCACCCTGCGCGATGCGCGTCATGTCATCCACAATGCTTTCAATCAACTGGTCGCGCAGCACCACGATGTCAGTCTGCTCCCAGGTCCTGGAAATTTCACGCTCACCAATGTTGACGTAGGCCGCCGCCAAAGTGTCGTCGTGCAACAGCGCGGCATAAAACGCAAGCTGGGTGTCTTCTGCGGGATCCTTGATGCGCTCGCGAGTGATGTTGGTGTTCTCGGTCTTGTAGTCGATCACCATCGCGCTGCCCGACGCCTGCGGCCCTGTGGCACTTGCGCTGTCCATCCGGTCGATGCGGTCCAGCTTGCCGATCAGCGTCACTGGTCCCAGAGGCATTTCACGCCAGACTTCGCCGACTTCGAAGGTGTTGCCCTGGGCCTCGTGTCGGTCAAGCCACTCCAGATAGCCCGCGCGAACACGAGGCCACGCTGCGGCAAACGGCAGGAATTCGCTTTCAGACAACGCAAGCTCCGCAGTGGCGTGCTCTGCCGCTGCATTGATCATGATGAGTCTCGCAGGTAAAGCCGGGGTGGGCGCCACCTTCAGTGCCTCGTGAAAATGCTTGAGCAGCGTGTGGATCCAGTTGCCAAAGTCGCGCTTGCTCAAACCCGTATCCAGTTCCTCGGACTCCTGAAGGCGCAGTTGGCGCAGGGCAAAGAACCGATAAGGACAGCGACGCAGGTCTTCGTAGGCGCTCGCGGAGAGTCTTGTCAAAGGCAGCGCGTCGCCACGTGGCGCTGGCATGCCACAGGGCTGCGCGGTCAGCACACGATTGACGCGGGGATCAGCGGACGGTGCAGCGTCCGACCCCAGCATAAGTTCCTGAACAAAGCCGCTGGGCATCACACGCTCGCCACCTTCACTTTGACGCCACAGCAGATTTATAAAGGGCGACCGCCGTGCGTCTTGCCACGATTGGCGCATGGCGTGGGTCAGTTGATAGCGCGACGGCAGGCCCAGCAGCTCCCGCTGGGCGGGTGTCCAGGGGCCGGACGGCTCTGGCGACACCGGTAGGCGCACCTCATCGCAACCGGGCAACACGACAGCAGGAAGCGCCCGACCCAGCAATTGGCTCATCGGCAAAATGATCACCTGCGCGCGCTCCGGATGGGTGGGCAGGTAGCTTTCAGCTTCCAGTGTCTGGCTGACCCAGGCGACAAAACCGGTAGCAGTCTGGCGACTCGTGAAGGCCACAAATTCACCTTCAGTGCCCGCGCCATCGCCATCAAGCAGGCGCAGCACCCGCACCACACTCTGGCCCGCGTTATCAATGAGCAAATCGGACCATTGGCCCGTGTTCTGGAGCGCAACGCGCACATCACGCAACCAGGCGGACAAGGGGCGTGCGCGCTGAAGCGTCTCGCGCACCGCATTCACCTGTTGCACCAGCTGCGCCAGTTCACCGGTACCCGCCACACTGCGCCAGTCACGATGCCCCGAACGGCGTACGGCCACCTCCAGTCGTATGACCTCTGCTTTGGCGAAGCCCGGCGCATTTTTAAGCCATTCGAGCACCTCGTCAGTGGAGGTATCCCAGGCGCAGGCACGCAGAAGGCTCATCAATGTGGCCGCGGCACGGGTGGTGGACAATTTCCAGCCGGTCTCGTCTCGCACCGCCAGGCCCCGGCCATCCAGCATGGCACGAACCCGGCGGGTCAAGACGCGGTCTACCGCCACCAGCGCAACCGGGCTGCGACCCCAGGCCAGATGGGCCAGCACGCACGCAGCAGCAGCCTGCGCCTCGTCCTCGGCATCGCGCATGACATGCAGGGCCAGACCGGAACGCTCATTGACCGATGCTGCGTCGGACATTTCTTGTGGCTGCACCAGCGATACGACCAGCGTGCGTTCACCCCAAAGCCGAAGCAGCGCGCTGGCCAGTGGCTCGGTTTGAAACCCCTCCAGAACCACCAGCAAGGACGGCTGCGCGTCGAACAAAAGGTCTGACGCGTAGCTGGAACTGGCCGCCCAAGCAAGCGCGACGCGGGCCACCGCCGCTTCCATCGCCAGCACCGGTGTGTCCATGCCCGTTGCAATGCTGTTGCCCAGCCGGCTCCCCCAGGCGGCCCGCTCTTGCGGGGGCACGGCGGCGGCCACTGGCACCAGACTCCAGCCCGCCTCCATGACCCGCGGGGCCAGCAGTGCCTGGTGCGCTCCCAGACCCGCACGCTCCAGCAAAGAGGCAGCGGTGAGTACGTCGCGCGCGGCATCCATTTGAATGTCGTCATCCGCGTGCTGGAAACCGCCCAGGCTGTGACTCCAGTTTTCGGTGGTCTCAAAACGCGGTATGAAATGCGAACCATCGCCAGTGAGGGCCCAGGCTTTGCGGGCCTCCTGCATCAGTTGAGCAAATGGCACCAAAACAACGACATCGGACGCATGAACCTGCCTTTGCACGATCTCCCGCCGGAGGCGGGCAATGACCTGCGCCCAGGCCCTTTGAGCATGATGGTCTTTTGCTATGTCATTCATAGCTTTTTAGTAAAACCCCTGTTTTCGGGTCGAACATGGGGCCCCCGCGCCGCTGGGCAGTCAGAGCCAGCATTGAAAATGTGGGGAATCGGGAGGCACTGAAGCACCGGAATTTGCGGGCCCGCGGGCCATCGTCGCTACGGGGGGGATTGGTTTCTGTCACAATTTCCCCACTTTACCTGTACCGCACCACTACCAAGGAAAACAGCATGGCCAGCGAACTCATCAAACATGTGTCTGACGCGTCTTTTGAAGCCGACGTGTTGCAAAGCAAGCAACCCGTGCTCGTTGACTACTGGGCCGAATGGTGCGGCCCGTGCAAGATGATTGCGCCCATCCTGGACGAAGTCTCCACAGCCTACGCAGGCAAGCTGCAAGTCAGCAAAATGAATGTCGATGAAAACCGCGACATTCCGGCAAAGTTCGGCATTCGTGGCATTCCCACACTGATGTTGTTCAAGGACGGCCAGCTGGCTGCCACCAAGGTCGGCGCGATGAGCAAGGCGCAAATGACTGCTTTCATCGACCAGCACCTGGAGGCATCAGCAGCGCCGTCCAAGGCCTGATTTTTCTCGCGGCCCCGACACCTTGTCAGGGTCGCCGTTTTTCCTGTCATAATCCACGTCAATCGCTGATTCCCACCCCGAATCAGTTCGAGCTCCCGGTTTAGAAAACCGAGGTCGAGGCAACAAACCCGCCCGACCCCAACACCCCACGATTTTGTCGGCCAACACCCCCAAAGGGTCACCTCCATGCACTTAAACGAACTCAAGGCACTGCACGTGTCGGAAGTCCTCAAACAGGCTGAAGAGCTTGAAATTGAAAACACGGGCCGCATGCGCAAGCAGGAGCTGATGTTTGCCATCATCAAGAAGCGCGCGCGCACTGGCGAGCAGATCATTGCCGATGGTGTGCTGGAAATTTTGCCTGACGGCTTTGGCTTTTTGCGCAGCCCCGACACCAGCTACACCGCGTCGACCGACGACATCTACATCAGCCCCAGCCAGGTGCGCCGCTTCAACCTGCACACGGGCGACATGATTGAAGGCGAGGTACGCACGCCCAAAGACGGCGAGCGCTACTTTGCACTGAACAAGCTCGACCGGGTCAACGGTGGTGGCCCCGAAGAGAACAAGCACAAGGTCATGTTTGAAAACTTGACGCCGCTGTTCCCCAAAGAGCAAATGAAGCTCGAGCGCGACATCAAGGGCGACGAAAACATCACTGGCCGCGTGATCGACATCATTGCCCCTATCGGCAAAGGCCAGCGTGCCCTGATCGTGGCGCAGCCCAAAAGCGGCAAGACGGTGATGATGCAACACATCGCCCACGCCATCAGCGCAAACTACCCCGACAGCTACCTCATGGTGCTGCTGATTGACGAGCGCCCCGAAGAGGTGACCGAAATGCAGCGCACCGTGAAGGGCGAAGTCATCGCCTCCACGTTTGACGAACCCGCTGCGCGCCACGTGCACGTGGCCGAAATGGTGATCGAACGCGCCAAGCGGCTGGTGGAGTTGAAGAAAGACGTGGTGATTCTGCTGGACTCCATCACGCGCCTGGCCCGCGCCTACAACAACGTCGTGCCCTCAAGCGGCAAAGTGTTGACGGGTGGTGTGGACTCCAACGCCCTGCAACGCCCCAAGCGCTTCCTGGGTGCGGCCCGTAACGTCGAAGAAGGCGGCTCGCTCACCATCATCGCTACCGCGCTGGTGGACACCGGCAGCCGCATGGACGAAGTGATCTTTGAAGAGTTCAAAGGCACTGGCAATTCAGAAATTCATCTGGACCGCCGCCTGTATGAAAAGCGCGTGTTCCCGTCGATTCAGTTGAATCGCAGCGGCACCCGCCGTGAAGAACTGCTGCTCCAACCCGAAGTGCTTCAAAAAACCCGAATCCTGCGCCAGTTCCTCTACAACATGGACGAAATCGACGCCATGGAGCTGGTGCTCAAGCAGATGAAGGGTACCAAAAACAATATGGAGTTTTTTGACCAGATGCGTCGGGGCGGGTAAAGCAGGCGCGATGGCTTAAGGCCTTCAGAATACAAAAAGCCCCGCAGGATTTCATCCTGCGGGGCTTTTCTTTGCTTTGGCGGAAACGGAGTCTGCCTCCGCCGAACTTCCGGCATCATCAACCGTCATCAATCCAACTCATGATTCTAATATTCTCCTATGAAGACTAGATAAAACCTCCATCAGCATCAATCATGCGCTATCATCCAACCGCACATGGTTTGTTGGGTTAGATGTTGGGTC
>JANPAZ010000193.1:0-2847 GCA_031430225.1 Rhodoferax sp.
ATCCGCCCCAATACGACGCTGGCTGAATCCATGCGTCTGCATTGCAACAAGGGCATTGTGGTCAATGACACCATGCAAACCATCACCGACGCGCGCATTTACTCAGTGGGCGAATGCGCCGCACACCGCGGCATTGCCTACGGACTGGTCGCACCTTTGTTCGAGCAGGCAAAGGTGGCGGCCAACCACTTGGCGCAGTTCGGCATCGGCAGGTATCAGGGGTCACTGACATCCACCAAACTGAAGGTCACAGGCATCGACCTGTTCAGCGCTGGTGAATTCCAGGGAGGAGAAGGCACCGAAGAGATCGTGATGAGTGACCCCTTTGGCGGGGTCTACAAAAAGCTGGTGCTCAAAGACGACAAGCTCGTGGGTGCCTGCCTGTATGGCGACACGGTGGACGGCAGCTGGTACTTCAAGCTGCTGCGCGATGGCCGCAGCATTGCCGACATCCGCGACAAGCTGATGTTTGGTGAAAGTAATATCGGCGACGTGGGCCACGAAGGTCACAGCAAGGCTGCCACCATGCCCGACGACGCAGAAGTCTGCGGTTGCAACGGCGTGAACAAAGGCACTATCTGCAAAGCCATTCGCGACAAGGGCCTGTTCACGCTGGACGAGGTGCGCAAACACACCAAAGCCAGCGGGTCATGTGGCTCGTGCACCGGTCTGGTGGAACAGATCTTGATGTTCACTGCAGGTGGGGACTATTCCGCCACGCCCAAAACCAAGGCCATGTGCGCCTGCACTGACCACGGCCATCAGGCTGTCCGTGAGGCCATCGTCAAAGAGAAATACCTCACTATCAGCTCCGTTTACGAAGGCCTGGGCTGGAAGACGCCCAATGGCTGCTCGTCATGCCGTCCTGCGGTCAACTACTACCTCATCAGCAGTTGGCCCAAAGAGGCAAAAGACGATCCGCAAAGCCGGTTTATCAACGAGCGCAGCCACGCCAACATCCAGAAGGACGGCACGTACTCTGTCATCCCGCGCATGTGGGGCGGCGAGACCACGTCAGATGAGTTGCGCCGCATTGCCGACGCAGTGGACAAATACAAGATCCCTACCGTCAAGGTCACCGGCGGCCAGCGCATTGATTTGCTGGGCGTCAAAAAAGAAGACCTGCAGGCGGTCTGGAAAGACATCGGCATGCCCTCAGGGCACGCCTATGCCAAGGCGCTGCGCACCGTCAAGACCTGCGTGGGTAGCGAATGGTGCCGCATGGGGACGCAAGACAGCACGCAGATGGGCAAAGACCTGGAGCGTGCCATGTGGCGCATGTATGCACCGCACAAAGTGAAGTTCGCCGTGTCGGGCTGCCCGCGCAACTGCGCCGAGGCCGGCATCAAGGACGTGGGCATCATCGGTGTAGACAGCGGCTGGGAAATGTACGTGGCGGGCAACGGCGGCATCAAGACCGAAGTGGCGCACTTCCTGGTGAAAGTCAAAACCGCCGCCGAAGTACTGGAGTACACCGGTGCGTTTTGCGAGCTGTACCGCCAGGAAGGCTGGTATCTGGAGCGCACCGTGCACTACGTGAATCGCGTCGGCCTGGACTACGTGAAGAAACGCATTCTGGAAGACGAAGAGGGCCGCAAGGCACTGTGGGAACGTCTGCAGTTTGCGCTTGATGGTGAACCCGATCCATGGTTTGACTTCAAGGAGGCTGCCGTGGACACCCGCCAGTTTGACAAGCTGCCCGCCTGAGCGGTTTTTAGGCCATGCTTCACCACTTTTTACATAAAACAGGCCTCCTGCCCACATAGAACGTGCGCAGTTAGCTACTAAATATATAGCATCATGAGTGACTGGAAAAAAATCTGTTTCGTAACCGACATCCCGGTTTTGGGCTCGCGTCGCGTCGCGCGCGCCGTGGGGATGGACGTGGCCGTGTTCCGCAACGACCAGAATGAAGTCTTCGCCCTGCTGGACCGCTGCCCGCACAAGGGCGGTCCTTTAAGCCAAGGCATCGTGTTTGGCACCAGCGTCGCCTGTCCGCTGCACAACTGGACGATTGGCCTCAAAGATGGCTGCGCCAGGGCACCGGATGAGGGCTGCACGCAAAAATTCTCCGTGCAGGTGGTGAACGGTGAAGTCCACCTGAACAGCAACGAACTCGCCACTCTGGCGCTGGAATTCAAGGCGCCCATGGCGGGGCCCGCACTCAAGGCCGCTTGAGCCCATGACGGTCATCCCCATTCGCGAAACAAAATCAACCTGCCCCTATTGCGGTGTGGGATGCGGGGTGATCATTGAGTCCAGCAACGACCAGATCACGGGCGTGCGGGGCGACCCCGATCACCCGGCCAACTTTGGCCGGCTTTGCACCAAAGGGTCTACGCTTCACCTGACCGCCAGCGCGGCAGTCACCCAGCAAACCCGCTTGCTGCAGCCCATGCGCAGAGTGCACCGCAGCGACAAACCACAGGCTGTGAGCTGGGACAGCGCGCTGGACTTCGCCACACAAGGTTTTGCCCAAATCATTCGAGACCATGGCCCCGATGCCGTAGGGTTTTACGTGTCGGGCCAGTTGTTGACAGAAGACTATTACGTCTTCAACAAGCTCGCCAAGGGCCTGATTGGCACCAACAACATCGACACCAATTCCCGCCTTTGCATGAGCAGTGCGGTGGCAGGCTACAAGCAGACGCTGGGCGCCGATGCGCCCCCCAGTTGCTACGATGACGTGAACCACGCGCAATGCATCTTCATTGTTGGCTCCAACACGGCGTTTGCGCACCCCATCTTGTTTCGGCGCATCGAAGACGCAAAAAAGGCCAACCCGGCCCTGAAAATCATCTTTGCCGATCCGCGCAAAACCGATACGGCCGGCATCGCCGACCTGTA
>JANPAZ010000194.1:0-12673 GCA_031430225.1 Rhodoferax sp.
TGCGGGCAGTCCCGGTCCAGCAGGCCGAACTCGCCCGACGCATCCTTGAAAAGCACCAGATCCTGCCCCAGGATGCGAACGGCTTTGACCGGGCGCACCCCCATGGCCGGATCGAGCAGCGGATCGAACTCGTCCAGCAACGCAACCGGCTGCCAATAGTGGCGCATCAACTGGCCGCAGGGTGTACCCGGGCCAATGCGGGTGACCAATTCATTTTGTTCGGCTTTCACAGGGGCTCCTTATGCGGGTCCATTTGTGTGTCCCCATGCGTGTCCACATGCGTGTCCATATACGGGTTCATTTGGGGTTGGTGTTCGCGGTCTGATGCCATAACCATAGCAGCTATCCGGCCAGGTCTCCGGCCGCTGCAAACAGCATCACCTTTGCAAATCCCGTTGGGAGGCACAGGGCAGCGCGTTCATGGGATGATTCCTAATAAGTTTGACTGGCAACACGCATGACTGAAAACCTCACGCTGATCTCCCTGCCGCTGTTTCCGCTGGGCACAGTGCTTTACCCCGGCGGCTATTTGCCCCTGCGGATTTTTGAGGTCCGTTATCTGGACATGATCGGAAAATGCCACAAGGCGGGAGCGCCCTTCGGCGTGGTGTCACTCACTGAAGGCTCAGACGTGGCCCGACCGGGGCCCGGCGGCTTCGCAACGGAAGCATTTAACGCAGTGGGCACCCTGGCCACGATCACTGAATTGACCAGCCCCCAGGCGGGCCTCTTGGTGATCAAATGCACCGGTGCACAGCGCTTTCAGATCAATCGGCGGGAAAAACTCAAACACGGCCTGTGGATTGCCGATGTGTCGCGAATGCCCGATGACCAGACCATTGCAGTGCCCGATGACCTCAAGCCCGTCGCGACGTCATTGGCAAAACTGATCCAGACGCTGCATGAGCGCGCCGTGGCGTCTGACCAGATGCCGCTGCAGCCACCCTATCAGCTGAACGACTGTGCCTGGGTGTCCAACCGCTGGTGCGAGCTGCTGCCCATGCCATCTGAGCTCAAACAGCGCATGATGGCGCTGGACAACCCTTTGGTCAGGCTGGAACTCGTGAGTGACATGCTGGAGCGCGCGGGGATTGCTCTTTGATGGTTATTCGGGCCGGTGAAGCCGAGGTGCATGGCCGCGCCGACACCCGTCACGTTTGACGCGTCGACACATACTGGGCGCTGGCACGCCGGAACATGTCGCACAAATAGTCTGCAGCTGGCGTTAACGGCAGGCCGGCGCGACGAATCACAACGACAGCAGGCGCCGGTAACGGCTCCTGGATGTTGATCACCTGCAATACACTGCGTGTTAATGCGAACTCATCGTATTGCCGCAATGTCATTGCCAGAGCATCTGACGACATTAGCGTCATCAATGCGCTGAGCATGGATTCAGCTTTGATGACCAGTCGCGGCGGCGGCAACCCGTTGTGCACGAACAATGTGCTGAATTCAGCCTCGGCGTCGCTGGTGGTGCCCGTCGTGATCCAGCTGGCCCCACTCAGTTCCCGCAACGAACGCGCGGCGATCAGTGGATGGCCGCGACGCGCAAACACACGCCGTGTGTTGTCGAACAATTTCTCGGCGACGAATTCGCGTGACGGTGCGGGTTTTGGCGCCGGGCCGATATAAAAGTCCATGCTGCCGTCACGCAGTCGAGCCTCCGCAGCCGGGAACGATCCTTCGACGATCTGCAAATGCACGTTGGCAAACCGCTGCTGAAACAACGGCAAAGCCACAGGCAATAACGCGAAATGGGCAACGATGGACAAGCACACGGCCACGTTCCCCGTGTCGCCCCCAAGATATTGCTGCACATCTTCCAGCACATGGCGTGCTTCGTTTGTGATGGTGCGCGCCCGTCGTAAAACCAGCTCGCCCAGCGGCGTGGTGGTCATGCCGCGTGCCCGCCGTTCAAACAAGGGAGCACCCAGTTCCCGCTCCAGTTCGCCAATGTTGTGGGTGAGCGCAGGTTGCGACATGCCCAAGGCGCGCGCCGCGCCGCGCAGGCTCCCTTGCTCGGCTACTGCCAATGCCGCACGCAGTTGATGCAGCTTCATGACTGATAAGTAAATTCGATCATTGAAACACTTTTGATATCTTACGACTTTCTCTTGCGCTTCGTAGACTCGCCACCAGACCCGAACTGCCCAAGCACTGGCAGAGCCACAAAAATTCAACAGACTGGAGACATCTGATGCGTATCTATCGTGCCCTTCTTTGCGCCATCGTCGTCGTGGCCCCTTGCTTTTCCGTCACCGCGCAGACCACGCCGACGTTTCCCATCCGGATGCTCAATATCGTCGTTCCGGTCGGGCCCGGCGGCAGTTATGACTACCTCGGACGCCTGCTCGGCGATGGTTTGGCCAAGGAATTGGGCCAGCCGGTGGTGGTCGAGAACAAGCCCGGTGCCGGAACCGTTGTTGGAACGACGTATGCCGTCAAGAGCGCGCCTGACGGCTACACCCTCGTTGTGGGCGGTGTTGGCAGCATCTCGCAGGCACCGGCGCTGACAAAGGATCTGCCCTACAACCCCACGAGAGACCTGGTGCCGGTGCAACTGGTAGCGACGAACGGTTACACCTTGATCGCCCGGCCCGACCTTGGGCCAAAGACCCTGCCAGAGTTAATTGCCTATGCGCGCGCCAATCCTGGCAAACTCACCATCGGCACGCCCGGTCAGGGTAGTGGACAGACAGTGGGTGCAGCATTGCTCAAGAGCCTGGCCGGCATTGATATCCTTGAAGTGCAATTCAAGGGTGCGCCACCGATTTACACAGAACTCCTGGCCGGTCGTATCGACCTGTTCTTTGACGCGACCGGTACCGCGCAACCCTTCGTCAAGAGCGGCAAGGTGCGCGCCATCGTGACCGCTGGCGAGACTCGTGAGTTGGCTGATGTCCCGACCGCCCGCGAAAGCGGATTGCCGGAATTCGTGCTGTCCAGCTGGACCGGACTGTTCGTGCCCGCTGCCACGCCCAGGCCGGTGATCTTGCGTCTGCGCCAGGCTATCGACAACGTCACAGCCACACCAGCGTTTAAAGAGCACTTGAGTTCGCGCAGCTTCATTGCTTTCTCGCCGACTGATGTTGAAGCCTTTGTGCGTGCCGAAAACCAGCGCTGGCCGGGCCTGCTGGCAAAGGCCGGTATCAAAGCCCAGTGACCCTCCACCCACCCGCCTTCCACCTGCAACAGGAAATGACATGACAAATGCATCAGTGACCGAGGTCCGGTCTTATCAACAACTGATCGCGGGCGAATGGGTAGCCGCCGCCAGCGGCCGGACGTTCGATGACATTAATCCGTATTCCGGAGAGGTTTATGCGCGGATTCCCGCCTCTGGCGCCGCCGATGCGAGGCGTGCGATCGATGCAGCTGAGAAAGCCTTTCCCGCCTGGGCCAAACTGGGCGCCCGCGCCCGTCAGGCATTGTTCCTGAAGGCAGCCGATATCGTCGAGCGCCGCGCTGACGAGCTGGTCAGCATCATGGCGCAGGAGACAGGCGCTTCAAACGCCTACTCCCGCTTTCAGATCCAGTGGTCGGCAGGCCTGCTGCGGCAGGCGGCTGGTTACCCCTATCTGTCAGGTGGCGAGATCGTGCCCTCGGACACGCCTGGCGTTTTTGCCATGGCGATCCGCAAGCCCCTGGGCGTGGTGGCCGGCATATCGCCATGGAACGGTGCCCTCGCGCTGGGCCTGCGCACCGTGGTGTGTCCGTTGGCCTGCGGCAACACAGTCGTGCTCAAGCCCTCGGAGGATGCGCCGATTTGTGCCGGTTTGGTCATCGGCGAGATCCTGCACGAAGCGGGGTTTCCGCCGGGTGTAGTGAACGTCATCACGCACGCGCCTGCAGAAGTGGGCCCCATTGCCGACCAGTTGTTTGAAAGTCGCGCCGTGCGCGCCTACAACTTCACCGGCTCGTCGGCAACGGGTTCGATATTGGCCGCGCGCGCCGGTAAACATTTAAAGCGCATCGCGCTCGAACTCGGCGGCTACAACCCCATGCTGGTGTTGCACGACGCCGACCTGGCCTATTCCGTTGACACCGCCATCTTTGCGTCATTTTTCCATCAGGGCCAGATCTGCATGAACACACGCAAGATACTGGTTGCGCGCCCGCTCTTTGATGATTTCCTGGAGCGATTTGTTGAGCGTGCCAAGGCCATCAAGCCCGGTGACCCGGCGAATCCGGCAACCAGAATCGGCCCCCTGATCAACGACCAGGCCGTGGTCAAGGTGCGGGAGGGAATCGCCCGTGCGGTTGCGCTGGGCGCGCGTGTCGTTGCTGGCGGCAGACACAACGGTCGCTGCTTCGAGCCAACGGTGCTTGTCAACGTGCCGACGAACGCACCCATCTATTGCGAAGAAGTATTCGGCCCTGTCGTGTTGATCGAACCGTTCGACGACGAGCAGGACGCCGTGCAAAAGGCCAATGGCAGCGACTACGGCCTGTCGGCCTCAATCATGTCTAGCGATGTCTGGCGCGCCATCACCTTGGGTGGCCAGATCCAGGCCGGCATGGTCAACGTGAACGGCCCCACCATGGGTGGTGAGCCACAGATTCCGTTCGGTGGTGTCAAGGACAGCGGATGGGCCCGATTCGGCCGCTGGGCGATCGACATATTTTCCGATCTGAACCTGGTCACGGTGAGCCAGCAGCAAAGGCAATATCCCCTTTAACAGCACGAACGTGGAAACAAAAATGAAAAAAATCGACATCTACAACCACGTGCTGCCACCGGCCTACTTTGAACTGGTCAAAGCGCATTCCAAGGATGCAGGCATCGTCAAGCGCATGGCGAGCATTCGCATGCTGTGGGACTTGGAGGCACGCGCCGCGATGCTGGTGGAGAAGTTTCCGGACGTGGTGCAGGTGCTTACGCTGAGCGCACCGTCGCCCGAGATGCTGGGCGGGCCGCTCGAATCCCCGGAGTTCGCCCGCGTGGCCAACGACGGCATGGCCGAAATCTGCAAACGCTGGCCTGACCAGTTTCCGGTCTTCGTCGCTTCGCTGCCCATGAACAATGTGCCCGAGGCGCTCAAAGAAATGGACCGCGCCATCAACACTTTAGGCGCGCGCGGCGTGCAGATCATCACCAGCGTCAATGGGCGTCCGCTGGACGACGCGGAATTCTTCCCCATCTTCGAACGCATGGCCAACCACCACCAGTTGCCGATCTGGATGCATCCGTTTCGGCCGGGTACCCACTCTGACTACCCAGAAGAGGAACGTTCGCGGTATGAGATCTGGCAGGTGCTGGGCTGGCCCTTTGAGACCTCGGTCGCCATGTCCCGCATGGTGTTCTCGGGCCTGCTGGAAAAGCTGCCAGATCTGCGAATCATCACGCACCATTGTGGCGGCATGTTGCCGTATTTTGCCGGGCGTGCCGAATCCTTGTGGGCGCAATTGGGCAGCCGCAGCGCCGACGGCAGCGAAGCAGACGTGCTCAAGCGACTGTCCAAGCCGCCCATCGAATATTTCAAGATGTTCTACGGTGATACGGTGCTGGGCGGTTCCCGTTCAGCGCTGCGCTGCGGGCTCGACTTCTTCGGCGTCGACCATGTGGTCTTTGCGTCCGACTGTCCCTTCGATCCCGAAGGCGGGCCGATGTTTATCCGTGAGGGCATAGGGGCCATTGAGGACATGGGATTGAGTGATGAGGATCAGGAAAAACTCTACCTGGGCAATGCGCTGCGCCTGATGCGCCTGTCGCACATTGGAAAGCCATGAACACAGTACCTGTTCAGCCATCTGCGCTCAATCTGCCACGCGTGCTGTACGCGGCTGGCGCCTTGTCTGCCCTGGCCGGAGAACTGGAGGCCTTCGGTATTCACCGGCCACTGCTGGTCACGGATCAGGGCCTGCTGGCAGCCGGGCTCGTTGCAAAGGCCATTGCAGCGTGCGGCCAGGCTGGACCTCCAGAGGTCTTCGACAGCGTGACCGAGAACCCACTTTTCGCCGATGTCGACCGCGGTGCCGCCTTGTATGCCAGTCAGGGATGCGACGGTGTTGTGGCACTGGGCGGTGGATCGGTCATCGATACCGCGAAGATGATCGCCTTGCTGGCCACCAACCCGGGAACATGCGCAACCTACGCTGGTGTGCGCAACGCGCCCCACGGGCCTGCGGCCCCGCTGATCGTCATTCCGACAACCGCTGGCACGGGCAGTGAGGCCTCGCCGTCGGCGGGTATTCACCCCGACGCAGCCACTGCATCGGTCGGCATGAACTCTCGCCACCTCGTACCCAAGCTTGCCATCCTCGACCCGGATATGACACGCAGCCTGCCGGTGCGCCTGATCGCAGCCACTGGTGTGGATGCTTTGTCGCATTGCATAGAAGGCTTTCTGTCGACCAAAGATATTCCACTGGGCAAGTCGCTCGCACTGGATGGCATCGCGCGGGTGAATCGATACCTGCACAGGGCGGTTGCCAACCGGGAAGATGCCCACGCCCGCGGCGAAATGATGGTGGCCGCTTTCGCGGGCGGGGCGGCGATTGGCATGGGCCTGGGGCCCGCCCATGCCATCGCCATCACCTGCAGTGACCAGGGCTTTCATCACGGTGTACTGAGCGGAATCGGTTTGGTCGCCACGCTGGATGCGACCAGTACGCAAGTGCCGCAGCAGGCTGCCGAAATTGCAATGGCACTGGGGCTGGATCCCGCCGCATCGCTGGGGCAGGCGGTTGCAGCGTTGATGCGTGAACTGGGTCTGCCCACCACGCTGGCCGAGCTGGGCTATGTGCCGGGCGACATTCAAACCCTGGCCAAAGCCGCGCACCAGAGCTATTTCAACTTGCTTGCGCCATTTCACCCTACGGCGTCCGACTATGAGGCCATGTTTTCCAAATCTCTGAAATGACCTCCATGAACACCGCCCCAATGGATGACCACTCTGTGGGCCTGCGCACGCTGCTGGATCGCGCGGCCATCACGCAGGTCGTGCAGGACTGGGGCCTGGCGCGCGACACCGGCCGATGGGAGCAACTGCGCTCATTCCACACCTCGGACGCGAAGGTACAGACCACGTGGTTCGTGGGCGGTGCGACGGAGTTCGTCGAGCGCTCGCGCAAGGCATATGAAGGCGGTGCGCAAGTGCAGCACTTCATCGGTGCGGCAACCATCGAACTGCGGGGCGACCACGCCGTGGCCGAGACCCGCATGGTGCTGCAGGTGCGAGCCGTCGTGCACGACGTGCCTGTGGATGTAACCTGCCATGGCCTTTTTCACGACCTGTTTTTGCGCACGCCAAAGGGCTGGTGCATCCAGCAGCGTGTGCCCGTCTATGAGAAGGATCGCTTGGACACGCTGGTGCCCAATCAGGCTTTGCAGCTTGATGCGGGCAAGCTCTCCACGCTGCCGCACGGCTGCCGCCATCTCACCTATGTCCAGTCGCAGGGCGGCGCAACCATCACGCCCGATCTGCCGGTTCCGGGCAGCGCGGCTTTGGCTCGGCTTCAGGCGCAGGGGCGCGACTGGCTGGCTGCACCTGCGACCTGAATCAATCCTTTTCAACCCCTGACGGAGACCATCCCCATGAAGCGTCTGAATTTCCTGCTGACCGCCCTGACCCTTGCAGTCCTGGCGCCCTGGAGTGCCGTGAACGCCCAGCCAACGGCAGCCTTTCCGGTCAAGACCGTGACACTGGTGATCCCATTCACCGCAGGTAGCGGGAGCGACCTCATCGCCCGCGTCATCGGGCCGCGGCTGTCAGCGCGTTGGGGTCAATCCGTGATCGTCGACAACAAGCCCGGCGCCAGCGGGAATCTGGGTCACAACGCCGTGGCGAAGGCCGCACCTGACGGCCACACGCTGATGCTGACGGCAGACTCGTTTGCCATGGCCCCGGCCATCTACAAAACCATGCCGTATGACCCGGCGAATGACTTTGCGCCCATCGTGTCCCTGGCCGATGCCAGTTACTCACTCGCCGTGAATACGGCGGTACCCGCCAAAGACCTCAAAAGCCTGATTGCCTACCTTAAGGCGAACCCCGGAAAGGTCAACTACGGAACCCCCGGAAACGGCACGCCGCACCACCTGTCAATGGAACTCTTCAAGGCAAGGGCCGGCGTAGACGTGCTCCATGTGCCCTACAAAGGCATTGCCGGCGCCCTGACTGACCTGATGGGCGGGCAAGTGCAGATGCTGTACGGAACCACAAATTCCCTGGTGTCACCCGTGAACTCGGGCCGCGTGCGCCTGCTGGCTATCACCGGTGCAACCCGTAGCCCGCTGGTCCCTGATGTGGCGACGTTCAGTGAACAGGGCCTGGATGGCCTGGATGGTGGCAATGCCTACTATTTCGTCGCAGCGCCGGCGCGCACGGCCCCAGAGTTGCTGTCTCGCCTGAACGCTGATTTCACAGCCGTCATGAACTCTGCCGATGTGAAAGCGGAGCTCTTGAAGCAGGGCCTGTCGGTCCGGACCGGTACGCCTGCGCAACTTGGCGCTGCCGTCAAGGCAGACCTGGTTCGCTGGCGGAAGGTTGTCACCGATGCTGGCATCACCGCGGATTGACGCCGGCCACGCCCTACTCAATGCTGCGATGCCAATGGCGACTCAGCGCGCCGTTGCCAGCGCTCCAAACTCATCCCACTGCAGGTACTCAACCCCGGTGCCCTTAGTGAACAGGTTGGTCGCCATCGCCTCACCCAGGGCTTCCATGCGGATGCCCCGGTACTTGCGCGTTGGTCCGATGAGCGCGTGCGACAACAGTGGCCACAGGGCCAGCGTGAGCGCCTGCTGAATGCCATAGCGGTTGGTGGGCGTCAGGATCATTGATGGCTGGAACAGACTCAGTCGCTCGAACTTCATGGCCACCAGTGCCTCCTGCAGTTCGCCTTTGGTGCGCAGGTAAAACGAAGGTGACTTGGCGTTGGCACCCACTGCCGACAGCAATTCAAAATGACGCACACCAGCCGTCTTGCACGCAGTGGCAAAGTCAATCACGGCATCGCGATCAATTTTCAAAAACTCTTGTCGGCTCATTTTTGAGGGCTGGCCCACACCCAGAGTGCAAATGGCGCAGCCATGTCCCGCCAGCAGGTGCTGGTACGACGCTGCCGACAGTGCATCCACCGTATGCTGCTCAAGCGCAGGGCCGGTAATGCCGGGCACGGGTTTGCGCCCCAGCAGGGTGAGTCGGCTCGCACCCGGGGACTTGAGCAATGTGGACACCACCTGGCCCCCCACGGCACCACTGGCCCCGAGCATGACCACCGAGACAGCTTGGCCGGGTTTTGTTGCTTTCATAAGAATCCTTGGGAGTTTTGCGTGATTGGCCCACGTGGAATATACATCAGCAGCTACAAAAAGAATAGCGAACCCAGGTGACAGGCATCCCGATCGTGCGGCGTAAAATGACCATGGCCCTGCTTGTTGGGGCCAGCGTTCTCAGGGCGGGGTGAAACTCCCCACCGGCGGTGATTGTTCTTGAGGGAGCATTAGCCCGCGAGCGCCCGGTCTTGTCCTGCAAAACCGGGGTCAGCAGATTCGGTGCGGCCTTTTGCGGCCTATTCCGGAGCCGACGGTGAGGGTCTTTGACCCTTGAAAGTCCGGATGAAAGAGATCGCGATGTCTGCGGTGACTGCGTGCCACGACGTGTTCGTGCGCGCGGTCTGGCCGCAGGCTTGCGCGCCCTGATTTTTTGGCAGTATCCTTCAAAAGGGAAGACCATGAGTCAGACAGCGGTTCACCAACCCACTTCAGCCCCCCGCGCGCCGCGCCATGTGGTCACGCCAGACACCCAGCGCTTTGCTTTCATCCATTCCTGCTGGCACGATGACATCGTCAACCAGGGGCGCGATGCCTACCTGGCCGAGATGGATCGCCTGGGGCTACCGCGCACCGCCATCGACGTACTGGAAGTGCCTGGCGCGTTCGAACTGCCTTTGCTGGCCAAGAGACTGGCGCGCTCCGGGGGCTATTCGGCCATCGTGGCATGCGGTTTTGTGGTCAATGGTGGTATCTACCGCCATGAGTTCGTGGCAGATGCCGTGGTCAGCGGCTTGATGACCGTGCAACTCGACACCGACGTGCCGGTACTCTCGGTGGTGTTGACGCCCCTGAATTTTCACGACTCGCAGGATCATCAACGTTTCTTTGCCGAGCATTTCGTCGTGAAAGGTGCTGAAGCTGCCAGAGCTTGTGTGCAGACGGTCGCAACGTTGCAACAGGCCCGCCTGTTGATGGAGGCCAATTCCGGTTTATCCTTTCACCCTTGACGCTCACGCAGAATTTGCCCATGAAGCTTTACAACTACTTTCGATCCAGCGCGTCGTTCAGGGTGCGTATTGCACTTGAACTCAAGGGCCTGAGCTACGAGTATGTGCCGGTGCACATTGCGCGGGGCAACCACAAGAAGCCTGACTACGCAGCCATCGCCGCTGACACTCTGGTGCCCATGCTGGAAATTGATGGCCAGCGCCTGTCGCAGTCAATGGCGATCATGGAATACCTTGACGACAAATTTCCGGCCAACCCGCTGCTGCCGGGTGACGCCGTTGCCCGCGCCCAAATTCGCGCCCTGTCACAGTCCATTGCCTGCGAGATTCACCCGCTCAATAACCTGCGTGTCTTGAAGTACCTGGTCAAGGAGCTCAAGGTGACTGACGAAGAGAAGAACACCTGGTACCGCCATTGGATTCGCGATGGCTTGGAGAGCTTTGAGCGGCAGTTGCAGACCGTCGAGGCGCAGCGTAAGCAGCAGGGGCTGACATCGTCGGTGTATTGCTATGGTGAAACGCCCACCATGGCTGACTGCTGCCTTGTGCCGCAAATCTTTAACGGCAAGCGGTTCGACTGCAATTTTGAGGGCTTGTCGCGCACGATGGCCGCGTTTGATGCCTGCATGGCGTTGCCTGCTTTTCAGAAATCCCAGCCGTCCAACTGCCCGGACGCTGAGGCCTGAATCCTTTGGCCTGACCGCCCCAGACATGAACCCTGACTGGATCGTCCCGCAATGGCCTGCGGCGGCCCGTGTTCGCGCCGTTTGCACGACACGCCAGGGCGGTGTCTCTCAGGCACCGTTTGATTCCATGAACCTGGGTGCGCACGTGGGCGATCATGCGGTTGATGTGGGGCGCAACCGTGCCTTGCTGCATGAATCGGTTGGCGCCCGGCCGGTTTTTTTACAGCAGGTGCACGGCGTGCAGGTTGTACAAGTCACGAACACCACGCCGCATGGCACACAGGCGGACGCCTGCATGACGCAGCAGCCGGGCCTGGCCTGCACCATCATGGTGGCGGACTGCCTGCCGGTTTTGTTCACCAACTGGAATGGCGACTTTGTGGCGGCTGCGCACGCGGGATGGCGTGGCCTGGTGGGTGACGGCGGCCTGGGGGTGCTGGAAAACACGTTTGAACAAATTGAGGCTGTTGCCCACGCAGATACTGCATCGACAGCTACAAAACCAATAGCACGGAAAACGCTGGTCTGGCTGGGGCCCTGTATTGGTTCTGAGCAATTTGAAGTGGGCGACGAAGTGCGCGATGCCTTTGTGGCGCACGACCGGGCGGCGTTGGCCATGTTCACCCTGCACAACGGTGACAAATGGCTGGCTGACCTGCAAGGTCTGGCGCGGCAGCGTCTGCGTGCCATGGGCATCAGCCAGATTTATGGCAACGACGGCAGCCGGAAATGGTGCACGGTCAGCAATCCGTCACGGTTCTTTTCGCACCGGCGCGATCAGGTTGCCCTCGGCGGCAGCGGGCGCATGGCTGCCAGCATCTGGCTGGGCTGATTGCGCATATTGTTTGGCTTCCTCAGCTTCGCGGGCCTTGATGCGCTTGCGGCGGGCGGGCCACATCATCAGGTAAAGCACCAATAGCACAGGTGCCACGCCGTAGAGTACAAAGGTGATCACGGCGCCCAGCACGGTACCGTTGGTGTTGGTGGCCTCGGCCACCGCCATCATGAGCGCAACGTAAATCCAGGCGATAGGGACTATGTACATAAATATGCTTATTACGAAAATGTCAGTTTGCAGAAGGTCTGGTCTGCGATACTAGGGTTATTACTTACAAACAAGATCGCGAGGAGACATCGTGAATCAAAATAACCCGGAATTTTGGGCTCAAACAGCCCAGCAATTTCAACAGACTTTGAGTGAAAGCTGGGGCAAGGCCCTGCAATCATTTCAAGGACTGGATTTAAGCACCGTCGGTGTGCCCCTGCCAGCAGCGGGTGCTTCACTGCCACAGGTCAGTTTTTCGCCAGAAAAACTTCAGGAGCTGCAACAGCAGTACCTGAAAGATGCCATGGGCCTGTGGACCAGCGGTCTTCAAGGTGCGCCCATTGCCAATGACAAGCGGTTCTCGGCGGAAGCCTGGGGTACCAACCCTGTGGCGGCCATGGCGGCGTCCACCTATCTGCTCAACGCCCGGACCCTGATGGGCCTGGCCGACGCGGTTGATGCTGACCCCAAAACCCGCTCGCGCATCCGCTTTGCCGTTGAGCAATGGATGGCTGCTTCGGCACCCAGCAATTTCCTGGCTTTCAACGCTGACGCCCAGAAAAAGGCCATTGAAACCAAGGGTGAAAGCATTGCCAAGGGCATGCAGAACCTGATTCACGACATCCGCCAGGGCCATGTGTCCATGACGGACGAGAGCCAGTTTGAAGTCGGCAAGAATGTTGCCACCACTGAGGGTGCCGTGGTGTTTGAG
>JANPAZ010000195.1:0-12947 GCA_031430225.1 Rhodoferax sp.
AAAGCCTTTTCGTAACCAGTCATGACGGCCCCACCGACACCCTGGTTGACACTGTGCCGTAAAACAACGACCCGACTGTCTGTGCAATTGGCAGTGACATGATGCCCAGAGGCAAGAGGACAATGGTCGTCAATAACGTAAATTCGCCAGACCAGCTTGGGTACTCGTGCGATGACATCAATAATGTGATCGACCACTTTGTAGGCAGGGATCACAACCGCAATTCGAACGGCAGATGGAGTTGGGATAAGACTCAATTTCAGACCATTTCAGAATGTGGGTGACGAGGTAGCTTAGTTAACGACGCGGAATAGTTCCCATTGTTCCGTCGACTTAACCAGCATCACGGACGGGTTGTTGCGGATGCGCTTTCCGTCGGACGGTGATACCAGCACCGCCGTCGCACCCAGAAGCTTGAAGTTAAATCGGTCAGGATCCAAGCTTACGCGAACTTCGTCGAGGCGAGGGTTTTCCAGTAAATAATCCGATCCTGGCGGCAACTTCCTTAGTTGCAACAAGAATCTATGGAACCTGTTGTAAACGGCCGTGTTTTGGCGGTCCTGATCGAGCGACGCCCAAACGGTTTTTTGTGGGTAATAGAAAGCGGTGTTGACGACATGAAGCCCAGCCGCAGGCAACGTCATGGCCCACACGCGCTCACCGACGATGGCTAAACTTGGAGACTCTTTTTTCGTGTCCAAGGCCGACAACGTCTGAGCTAAAGGCGGTACCACTGTTAAATGGTTCGTGGCAAGACCAAGCGGGTTGAAAGGTATCGAGGCGCTTAATGTCCAGGCGAGGAGGGCAACGATTACCCAACTGTGCCGCCCCACCAGCAGGCCGTAGCTTGCGATACCAATCGCAACGTAAGTGAGTAGCAAAAAGCCGGGTGGCACCATCTGCGACACCACCGTTGGAAGTTTTCCAACCAGCCAAACGACACTGGTAACCGCAAGCAGTGTCACAGTGACAAAGGCATATTTCCATGCATCGGTGATGGGAGACGGGTCCTTGGCACTTGGAGACATGAGCCAACCGAACAAGAGAGTCTGCCCCAACCCCAAGACCAGGTCTATCCGATAGGTTGTGGTGAATCCCAACAAAGTGACACTGGCGAAGTGTTTGTTGAATCCTATGAATGCAAATGTGAGCATCAGGAGCGAGACGGCTACCAGCGTGAATGAGACCGCGTCGATTTGACGCAGTTTGAACCAACGGTAAAACACGGCTGGCAAGGCAACCCAGAGAAGACAAATAAAAGATCCCGCATCGCTGGGCACCATCAATTCAGAACTGCCGTACATCGTGACTGGGCTGAGCCAACCTTTGATCAGGAACCAGGGATCAATATCACCACCTGCCTCAACGTTGCGGCCCCCTGGGTAGAGGGTTGATCGGATTGCATCCACAGCTTCTCGAGCATCAAGCCACCACGCCAGAAGAATGGCTGTAGCCGTTGCCAGGGCCGCGAAACACCCAATCGCCTGAGGCAGCTTCCAATTCAGACGTTTACGCAGAGTCCAAAACCATGCAACGGCTAGAGGTAGCGTCAAGTAAGCGATGGAGATTTGCCAGGATGGATAAAGAACCATGGCAAACCCAGCCAAAGACCAGCCCAGCAGTCCTCCAAGGAGTGCAGCGGGCCAGATTTTCCTTTGAAGAAAAATTTGTTCTGATGCCAGTAGCGCAACCATTGGAAAGAAAACGACGTACGCAGGCCAGCCGGAAAACACCACAGCGTAGGGCGATGCAGAGACGGTCAGCGAAAGTGCTGCCGCAAGTCGCCAATCCAGCTCAAATAGCCTGACAAGGAGCCGCCACAGCGCGGCAAAGCACGCAAAAAAAGGAAACCACCAATACCAGGCCAGCGCGGCACGGAGGTCGAAGAGGAAAAAGCCCCATGTGGCTGGCTTAGCCAGCGATGAAATATGAGCAACAGGCACGCCAGTCATGCCGATCACCATCATATTTTTGCCGTCCGATCCAAGCAGCTTATTGACGACGGGATAAGGGGGTGAGTGATACGCCTGGCTGATGGCGAGGGGTGTATTCAATTCCCATTCATCGCTTCGAACCCACCTGTCTTCACCTCGCCAAGGTTTGGCATCGTGCTCAATCATCGGCGATGCCCTCAATGCCAGGCCAAATGACGACCCGGTCCAACCTCCGGCGACCAGAATTAAAAACGAGAGGAACAATGCACTCCCAAACAATGATGCCCATGGCCACGCCAAAAACGAAGGTACCCAAGAGCCGGCAAAAATCAGTAACGGAAGTGCAATTACGATGACGAGTAAGCCGATCTGCCATATGCCTGACACATGGGGCGTCGAAACAGAAACGAGTTGCAATTCCGGGGCGATGTTCAGTTCGAATGAGCTCCCATCACCGAGGCGGGCAAAAACTTTCAAGGGAACGGAGCCGGCGGCCACCCCATGCGGTATGTCGACAACGACCCGAAAACCCGAAAGTAACCAGTCTTTTCGTCCCGTTGCAGCAACAACGTCTGGACGTTCAGCGCTGGCAAAGCGCCCGCGGTAAATTTCACGATGGTCCATGACCAGCGTCAGGTTAGTGACGAATATGCTGGGATTATTTGACGTAACCCATCCAGAAACTGTGATTGTTCGTTGCAGCGGATCAACCTTAACCGCCTCAACAAAGCCTTGGCTTGACGAGTACTTGGATGGCGGGACTTGAGCGCTGGAATGAACGGCAAAAAATACTGCCAGGCAAAAGGTCAGGCACAGTTTCACAAATCGCATCAACGTCGGAGAGTTGCGGCGCATGTTAGTTTTCTTGTTTGTTGACGGTCATGTGGCAAACAAAGAAAAGATTCAAGTCAATCGATGCAATCGGCAAAGGCCACCAGCCTTCGGTTCGTTTGGGAAAGTAGTGGCGTATGAATGCGACGAGGTTGTTACACGAATTGACGTGTTCCCTGGCCATAACGTAGTCGTAGGCAATGCCCTGGGCCATGGCGTTTTTCCTTGGCCCAAAGTGTCGACCAAGTCGCCAGGCCACACCCGGATCAGTCGGAATCAAAACAGAGATCACGCCGCCGTGCTTGACCACGCGACACCATTCCTTGAGCGCCAGGTGCGGTTGATAGATATGTTCGAGGACATGAGTTGCAATCAACCGGTCAAAGCTGCTGTCGGCGTAGCCGAGCTGGGAGCCTGTTTGGGTTTCGAACAACAACTTTCCGCCGCTAAAAGTTTTTGATTTTCGCTTGGAAACTTCGAGTGCTTTGGCGTCAATATCTGTTGAGACGTATTGATCGAAACCGTGCCTCACAAAGTTTAGGTGCTCTCCGGTGCCAGAGCCAATCTCCAAAACGGCTGAAAAAAAATCGTTCTTATCGAAATGACGCTCAGTGAGTCGGTGACTCGCCCGCATGACAGCCGCCTGCAGGGGACTGGAATAATTTGCTTCGTCATAGATTTCAGCAAATCTAGCCCGGTAGTTCACCCAGGCCGCGTCTTCATTATTCATGGCGGTATGTCTTCATTGAACTGTTGGGTGGAGGCCAATAGGCGCCTTACAAATGCATGTTTGTTATTTGCAGCCGGTTCATTGGATCATGCTTTCTCAGCGTGGCGGGCACGCTGCTTGACCCAGTTTTCCGAGAAGTTTCTGAGACCAAATTGGCGACGACCTATTTCAATAGCCATGACTTCAACCGCCGTTGAAAGTGCATCGGAATCAACCGCGTAACCGGCGATAAAACAGGTCTGGCCCGCAGACGAACAACGGTGCGCAGGATGGCCGATTTGGCTGCTGCAGTGGGGGAGCTTTCGGTATGTGAATTCGGCAGAACCGAGGTGATTTGCCGTTGAAGGTCTGTCAACTCAAGAACGGTGGAGGGGTAGGCTCGTGGCAGTGATTCCAGATAGTTGCCGTGATAAGCCATTTCGGATTTGACATCGACTTGGCGTGCGTGAGCCTGCAAAGCGGGCGAACGCACACGTGATGGCCCAATGCCGCTGATAAAGTTTTGGTGGCGAATTTGTACGAAAAATTCGAGCCACTCGCCAGCACTTCGTTGCCAGTCGCAAACCCAGGTCCATTCGCGGTTCTGAAGTCGCTCGGAGAAGGCACCAATGTCAGGCGCGATAACGGGTAGACCCGCGTCCAAGGTCGCGCTCAGTGTATAGCTGTAGGTTTCTGGCCATTGGGCCGGAAACCAGACGACATCAGCCTGCAGAGACTGCAATAATTTTGGCAAGTCTGCTTCAGCGTATCCACCGTGAACAGTCAACGCGGCCTTTGGTTGGGTGCTCAGGTTGCGGTAGGCGTAGCCGAGAAGATGAAATTCGACTGGCATCTTATGGCTAGCTGCCAACTTTGCCACTTCTTCCAGCATGTCGGCACCCTTGATGCGGCTTAAGGCGCCAAGTACCAATACCTTCAAAGGCCGATCTTTGCCCAAAGGTCGCGCCATGGAAGGTGGGCAGGTCACTGGGTCAAGTGTCAGACTGGAATGCGGAACGACCTGTATCTTCGCCGCTGGCACAAAGCGATGCAGGCGCTCAGCCACATCGGCACTCGGTGAAATGACGAACCGCGCTTCACTCAGTAAACGACCGTGACGCTCGCGCCAACTGTCGATGCTTTCATTGCCAGGTGCCGGATTGCGTTGAACGCATTCGCGGCACTGCTCAATGCCTAGTTCGCCGCAGTAGCGGTCCGTGTAATCAGTTAATGAAATTTGCGGACAGTAGCTGTAGTAGTCGTGCGCCGTGAAATCGTGCGTCACACCGAGCTGGGCGGGCAACTGGCAGATGTCGTTCGAATGACCTAGCAGATGGTGGAAGTGGATGTGACCCACCTGGAGTTGCCTTAACGTTTGCACCATCATTTGCCAGTCTTGCGGCAGCATAAATTGCAAGGCGAAGGCCTCGTGGGCTCCCTCCAGCCGCAACTGGCATCCTCCCGGTGAGGGTGTCAGGCGCAGAAAAATGGCTTGGTCACCGAGGTGAAGGGCTACCTCCTGCACATGGCGCAGCGTTCCACCTTCACGGTCGTGCATGATATTTAGAACGACGGGGCGACCACTGGCTGTAATCCGGGCAAGGTCAATCGTCCTACGGGCTTCATTGGCAGGATCGCGTTGCAAGTATGCGTGTACATCACTTTCGTATCCGGGATGTAGACGCCTGAGCGTTTGCATGGCCGCTATTTCGCGATCGCCTTTGGAATCACCAAAGCTGATGCCGCCAGCGTGCCGCACAAATGTGTCAAACGCATGCAAGTTGGTCCAACCTGCGTCTTTAGCACGTATACAAAAGTCGTTTTCTTCGCCGTAGCCCTTGCCAAAATTGGCGACGTCGAACAGGCCGACCTCGACCAGGCAGGCGCGCCGGATGTACATGCAGAAGCCCACCCCAGTGGGCACTTCTGCCGACTGTCCCTTGAGGAATGTTGAAAACAGTGCGTCCAGGCTTGCCGTATCCAGGCCGACGGGTAGGTCATTGGGCTGGCAAAACCTCGGGTAGCTGCAAATCGTTGCATTATTTGAAAATGGCGTCACACTGGCCACGCGCGGGGCACTGTGGGCCGCGCACTGTAGGCGGTCCAACCAATCGTTGGCGACTTCGGTATCGCTGTTCAGCAACAGTACGTCGTTATCCTTGCTCAAGGACATACCCCGATTCACGGTGGCGACAAAGCCCAAGTTTTCGCGGTTCTCCAGCAGTGACACACGCTCATCACGTTTGGCGAACTCGCGCAGCCATTCTGTGACTTCGGGTTCGGGGCTGCAGTCGTTTATCACAATCAGCCGCCACGCGGTTTTGCCTGGGGCTGCAAGCACCGACTCCAGGCAGCGGCGGGTGTCCTCTATGCCACGGTACACCGGGACAATGATGTCCACCGGGTGCCTCGAGAGCTCAATCGAAAGCGGCTCGGTCATTGGTGCCACCAAGGCGTTACCGAGTGGCACCTTGCCCGTCATGCGATCAAAGCGCTCTTTCATGTGGGCAATTGGCCGCGTAGCGCGAAAAAGCCGTGAACGTTCAACACTCTCAAGATGTGCAGCGATCTGCTTGAACTGCGCCTGGTGGAAATCGCGCTCACGTTGCACCACACGTAACTCACCAGTCAACTTCTGTTTGTCGGTGATGGTTGTCTGTAATGCATCGTTCAGGCGCTGCTGCTCACTTTGCGTGGATTGTCTCGCTGCCTCGAGAGTCAGATTCAAATGCTGCAGCTCGCGCCGAGACGCTTCCAACATGTCCTTGAGTTGGTTATTGTCAAAATGAGCGGCCTGGGCGTCCGTTTGCATTGCGTCGAACTGGGCCTGCCATTCGTTCAGTTCAGCCTGGTTGGCGGATAACTTGCTTGCCAATGCGACTCTCTCAGACTCGGTCTGCGCCTCATTCTGCATGGCGCGATCCAGGTTTTCCTGCAGCCGATCCAAAGCAGCCTTGTGCGCGGTTTCGAGTTGTCCCAATGTGGCGCTGATCGACATACTTGCCTGCAGGTAGTCTGCTGACATGGGCCATCCGGCACGCACCTCCAGTTGTGCGCCGTGTAGAGAGATATCGCTCAACACTTCGGCCGGTAGCGGAAGTTCTAGCCAAGGATCGTCCCCATGCAGCAGCAGCAAAGCGCCTGCTGCCATTTCCCAAGGGGCCGAAAACAAGATTTGCTGGTGTGTGGTCTCGGACAACAATGTGAGCGAGTCTTCGGTTGCCGACCATTGCCACATCACCCGTCCGTCAGGCTGCCGAATTTGCAATTGATGCAGTCGAAAAAAGCCGGGCCTGTCCGCCGGATCCAGTCGAATTCTTGAATAAGGCGAGCTGCTGGCCGGGATGTCAAAGTGCAATGTCTGTTGGGCAACACCAATTTGCCCCGAGGTAACCATCTTGGTGGTTTCGTCAAAGTTACCGGAGCTGGCCAGATAGAGTTGAGCCGAAAAAAGTGCAACAGCGCTCCGATCAGTCTGAACGAGCGGATCCTTCTGCACGGTCTGATCGGTCATCTGCAAAACTGAAATAAACTGGTAGGTCAGTGCATCAGGCAAGGCCAATAGATGTCTCGCCACGGTCGGTGGCAATGCGTCGAATGCAGCAGTGAATTCAGAAGCCAGTAAGTCTCGCTTTGTGGTCGCCACTGAAAATGTGGTCCAGCCGCTTTCATCAAAAAACCTTTGCAACGAGCGCCGTGTGAAAAATCGCAGATGCGTGTTGTCCAAAAGGCCTTCGGCGCGGTAACGAAAGTCGCCCTGAATCAGCTCAGCGATCAGACCGCAATATCCTGCATTCGGGACCGAAGTGATCAACCGCCCGCCAGGTGAGAGCAGAGCTCTGCATTGCGCCAGCACTAACTGGGGCTGTTTGAGGTGCTCCAGCACGTCAGCACACACAATCACGTCGTAGCGTTGTCCGCCAAGGACCGCATTGAGGTCGGCATCATCCAGGTTGGCCACTAGAGCTTGTCGGTACCACTGACGGGCAATGATCGCTTCAGCCTCGTTTAGAGTCACGCCGTCGGCCACCAGCGAGTGGTGTTGGGTCAAATACTTCCCCAAACCGCCCGTGCCCATACCCAGGTCGAGCAAGGTCTGGCCAGGCGTGATCAGGCGAGCGATAAGGGACAGTGAGTCCTGGTCGTCGCCCATTACGGCGCGTTGGTAAATATGTAGTGAGGCATCAACTTTGGGCATGTGCGAATTATCTCTTGGAGATGGGGCCGCTCTGACCCTGATTTGCGGTCCAATCCACGCGACCGAGGCGGCCCCAAAACGGCTCCAGACGACGGTCTGTAAATTTTCCGCAGACTGCGGGTGATGAAATCGAGGCTTTTCGGTTAATCTGACGTTAACTTTTTCGATCTTAGGCGGCGCGGTGTCAGAGAAATTGATTCGGATTTCAAATGGCGCGCCAACACAAGGACCGTTGAAAAGATGCGAGCAGTAGCCCTCAATATTGTTGCAATGGGTGCGGGTTGGGGACGGAAACAGCAATGACCCGTTGGATTTCGAGTCACTATGCCAGCCACCATGGCAAATAAGGCTCGAAAGACAGCTTCATGCGACACTCCCCAGGCCCGCAGTTCTTTGCGGTTTTAGCAATCAAATTAACGACCCACTATGGCGATCCCACACCTAAACGACGTGCGCGACCTTTGCGTGCCTGATGTAACCTGTTTGGGTCCTCGGCGCTGCTCGGGCGCTTGGCTGGCGGCGCTGCTCGGTACTTTTTTACTGACGACCGGCACTGTGGCGATGGCGCAAGATTCGTTGCGGCTGCCCGCACGCGGCGTGTTCTACCTGACGCCGACGATCGAAGGCATCTACAGCTGCGATGAGGGTCTTGCCAACCCGGCGCTCAAGGGTATTGACCAGGTCAACGATTTCTGCGCTGAGCGCATGCTTGATGGCTCCGCCGGCATCACCCGGCTGCTTGACGAACTTGAGCCTGGCGGCCCAAAAGGGCAGGTGCAAGTCGGCTATCTTGCTACTTTGCAATTGATGGCGCTCTATAAGCGCGTGGGCACGGGCTGGGAAATTAACGAAAAGAAGGTGGACCTGTTTCTTCAGGTGCTGACCCGCGTCAAGCGACCGGTCGTGGTTTACCTGCTGGCGGATCATTTTGACACCCAGGGGCCGCTGGCACCCGAGTTGATCAAGGACCCCGCCAACCTGATGTTGTTCAGCGACGGCAAACCTGCTCTGTCCAATTACTTCGGTTACTTGATTGCGCCTTACACGATGCAGACAGATGAAAGCATTGCCGTTAACCGTTACCGTTTCGCGGCGCTGCGCCATGTTGCCGCGCGGTTGAAAAAACTTCCCAAAGACGTGCGCGACCGTATCGTTGGTGTGTCTTTGGGCGGCGAGTTGCACCATATGTTCCCAAATTTTGAAAGCGGTACGGGTCGGTACGAGAATGTCCAGGTGACCGATTACAGCGCTGCTTCAATCGCAGGATTTCGAAAATGGTTGGCTTCCCGCTACGGCAGTTTGCAAAAATTTAACGCGTCCCACGGGTTTTCATACGCCAGCTTTGAACAAGTCCCGGCACCCGGCAAAGACATGCGCAAGGACGTTCGCAAAGAACTTCGAAATGGGGAGAAGTCTCAGTTCGACGAGCATTACGACGCGTACGCTGATGGGCTGCTGCCAATTGCGGGCTGGCTGTGGGATCCGCAGCAGCGCATCGGGGAACTAGAACTGCATGTCAATGGCAGGCTCACTGGCAAGGTCGAGCGTGGCTTTAACCGGCTTGACGTTTACCGGGCCGCCGCCGATGTCACCAGCCCAAACGTCGGATATCGCATCGATTTTGATTACAGTGCAATGCCCCTTGGCCGCCACACCGCGCAAGTGGTCGCGCGGACGAAGGGTGGCAATGGCCATCTAGTAGGTCAGGTTCAGTTCGAGGTTGGCACACTCAGCCCGCATTCCCCGAGTCCGACTAGAGTCACCAAGGCCGCTGCGGTGGCGACCTTCAAACCGCTTAGTGAGCTAGAAGGCGTCAAAGGCTATCTCGACTTGCCAAAACTGGCAGACGCGGTTTATTTCAATCCATTGGCCCGCGACTGGAATCAATACCGAAGCTGGCAAGTACGCAATTTCATGGAGCGTTTTTTCAAGATTGCGGTGGACGCTGGATTGCCGGCCGACAAACTTTATTCACACCAAATCGTGCCCAGGGTCAACTCAAGCTGGAATCCACAGTTGTTTGCGGTAGACGAAACACTTGCGCCGACCGCGCTGTGGAAAACCGGCGTTAACATGTACGGCGGAGCGACCGACAGCGCCTGGATGCGCAGCTTCATGGCCAAAAAACGAATGGTCGACTACGGCGTTCCGGAGTTCAATCCCCAACAGTGGAAACTGCCCGGTACTCATCTGCAGGCTTTGAAATCCCAGTACACCAGTGGAGCCCGTTTCGTCAGCCCCTATTACTTTTCGACCATCCCAGACCGATACAAGGGTAAAGAGGAGCATGGCGTCAATGCCATGGAATTACGTCCGGACAACGTTCGTGAAGGGTCTTCAAAGTTTTACCAAGCGATCCGGGAATTTGCCAAATACTAACCGCTTGCAGGTGGGCTGCCTAAATTCGAGGCGGGCAAACCAGATGGTCCTCACCAGTCGCTGGTCACCATCTTCGCTGACTGAGCGAGGTTACTTGAGAATTTCCCGAACTGATTCGTAGAGAACATTCGAGCCCGCATTCTGATTCTGGGGCGTGATTGAGAAAATATTCAGGCTGCCTTTTGAATTTTCGTCCAGCCCCACGCTGTCAGTGAAAAAAGAAAGAAACTGGGCGTTTTTTTGAAAATGATGATCAAGCACGCCTTTCAGGGTCGGTGCATCCATCGCCCTCAGTGGGTGAAACTCGGTCACGCCATAGGCATCACGCTTGCTGCCTGCGAACCAGTCAAAAAACGAAGTCCCGTAAGAGGACTCACCATACAGGCTGACGCCCAGGCGCAGGGTGGACGGAACTCCTAGGTCGGGACCCACCGAAAATTTGTTTTCGTCCCACCCCGGATTGACAAAGGGCAGTATTTGGTGGGAGTAAATCAACTCGGGTTTTATGCATTTGCTTCTTGCGATTTTGCTGAAGTGGTCCAAGTAATGGGTGACTTGGCTTTTACGAAAATCATGCCAAAGCGGCACCAGCGGGTTGTAGTAATACGCCGACAGCGGAACCGGATGGTCAATAACAAAAAGAACCGATGGGTCGACCGGTACCGACATGGGCAGCGGCTTGAGCGGAAGTATCACGGGGACTGCTTGCGAGCGCTCCATCAGGGCGATCTCGCGAGTTGACAAAAGCGTTAGGGGCTGAGCGCCGCGCTCCAGGTAGACTGAAATCTTGTGTATGCCGCGTGGCTTGTTCGAAAATTCCCACTTAAACTCCCAGCCGACGTCAGCGGTGCCCAACTCGGGGTGTACCGCCAGCACATCCTGCCTTCCAAAAGCAACGGGTACGCGCCCTGCGAATTCACCGTTGTCGTAAATTTGAATCCAGTCCTTTTTTTCGGAACCAGTGCGAGCTCTCCCGATCCAGCCTGAAATGGGTAACGTACCGTTGGCGAACGAGTCAATGTGCTCCAGATAATGGTTAAGGCGCTCGGTGCGGATATTTTTGCTGGGAGGGAAAACCTCTTCAAAACTGTTGTAATTCCAGTTAAGGTGCGAGTTAAGGTCTGCCACCGACTGATATTTGGCGGCCAGAAATTTACGGAAACCGTCGACACTGTGCTGGCTGTAGTCCGAAATCAGGTACTCGCCTGAGTAGCCCATGCCCGATTCAAAGTTCGGAAACATGTGATGCAACTCTCCGAGCATGGTGACGCCTTCAATTCGCCTTCGCACGTACCAGGGCAGCTTGCAGACCTCGTCGAGAACAGCATTGAATGCGGTTTCCCGCAGTTTGGTGATGCCGTTGCCCGTGTCGACAAACGACCACGGAAAAATGTCGTGAGAGTAGTACCGGTCTTTTTGCATGACGCTTTTGCGGGTCTGCAATAGATTTGCGGGGTCTTTTGCCAGTTGGTTCTCAACCGGAGAATCAACCCCAAAATGATCAGAGAAAAGGTACAGGACGACGGGTCGGTCCACGTTGGCAATCGTGGAGACTACCCGTTTCAAAATTTCCTGATTCAGGACTATTTCTTCACCTTTGACTTCGAATAAGCGTAGCAAGGGCACATTGAGCGTGTAGCCCAGCTTGAAATCGCCCAGCTCAAACCAACGGTCCGAAATTCTGTCCAGCGTATTTTTGATGAGCTGCGATGGGGAACCCTCGTCTTTCGCGCAAAGTTTCGCGTACTGAAAATCCGGGTTGGACTTCGCCATTTCCTTGTGCAAAAAGGTACAGGGATGCAATCCGCCAATCATCGGTGCAATAAGCAGTTGCCTCTTATTGGCAAAGTGAATATAGGCAAGCCCGGCGGAAACAGCAGTCACAAGCGCGATAGCCATCAATCCGCGTTTGTAGGTTGTCTTTAAAATCTTCATGTAGACAAATTCTAGTGTCTCTGCGAGCGCATCAAAGATATCGCGCCAGCGCCGCGATTCAATCAGCCGCATAATCTCGTGCGCAAAGTTTTCCACCCCTCTCACACTTGAAAGACCCACCGTGAAAATTGACCAGTCTGCCCTCGACCAGCTTTTCTTCAACGCCCGCACTGCCAACGGTTTCATCGATAAACCTGTACCGGTTTCGTTGTTGCAAGAGGTCTACGACATCGCAAGAATGGGCCCCACGTCGATGAATACACAGCCCACCCGCTATGTTTTCATCACCACTCCCGAAGCCAAGGCGCGGCTGCTGCCCGCCATGAGTCCGGGCAACCTGGAGAAAACCCGTTTGGCTCCGGTTTCCGTCATTGTTGCCACAGACAGCCGGTTTTTTGAAAACATGCCTCAGGTATGGCATGGGCCAGGCGCCAAGGAAATGTTTGAAGGCAATGTGCCTTTGGCACAGGGAACGGCGTCACGCAACGGGACTTTGGGTGGGGCTTACTTCATGATGGCCGCACGTGCCGTGGGCCTGGACTGTGGTCCCATGAGCGGGCTTGACCTGGGCAAAGTAAATGCCGAGTTTTTCCCGGATGGCCGACTGTCCGCGAACTTTGTGATCAACCTGGGGTATGGCGACAACAGCAAGTTGTTTAACCGCAATCCGCGCCTGGCTTTTGAGCAAGCCTGCACGGTGCTTTGAGCTGAAACGGGGTATTCCATGCCCCGGAAAACTGATTTTCGGCCCATCCATTGAATTGATGCGGCATCTGGCGCACACTGGATCTCCAGTGCACAGCACATTGGGCTGTTGGATAACCACAAGAGGAGACACACCATGAAACTACTGAAACACATTGTGGCCAGTGCGGCCGCTGCATTGGCCCTTGTGGCTGTGGTGCCTATTGCTGCTCAGGCGCAGTCTGGTGCGCCCGTGCGAATTGGCAGCACGCTGGCG
>JANPAZ010000196.1:0-3498 GCA_031430225.1 Rhodoferax sp.
ATGAACCTCGCCACCGGCGAAACAGCCGAGCATGTACTTAACGACAAATTCAACGCCGAGTTCCCCACCTTCAATGGTCGCCTGACGGGGCGCAAGACCCGTTTTGGCTACCTGGTGGATCACTCGGAAACCGTCACACTGCAATGGTCAGGCGTGCGCAAATTTGACCTTGACACCGGCGCTGACCTGGGAGGCTGGTCAGACGACACGCAACACAGCTGGTATTCGGAGCCCTGGTTTGCCGAGGCCGACGCGCCGCAATCGGAAGACCATGGTTACGTCATCGCCTTCCAGTGGAACGACGCCTTGAAGCGCCAGACGCTTGATATTTTTGACGCCAGAAACGTGGGCCAGGGCCCTGTCACCCAGGTCGAATTGCCCCAGCGCCTGCCCTCGGGTTTTCATGCTTGCTGGATCGAGAAAGACCGGTTGCAATCACGCGAATGAGGCCGCCATGAAACTCAACGACCTGCCCACTCACGAGATCCCGGCACTCAACGGCAACAACGCACCTGTCAAAACCGAGGATGTATTTGACAACATGCAGATCATTGGCGAGGTGCCCAAGGATCTGAATGGCCTGTACGTGCGCAACGGCCCCAACCCGTATTACCAGCCCGAGTGGCGCTATCACGCCTACGACGGCGACGGCATGGTGCACGCCATACAGTTTCAAAACGGCAAGGTGACCTACCGCAACCGCTGGGTGCAGACGCAAGCATTGAAGGAAGAACGTGCCGCCGGGCAAGCCCTCTGGAAAGGACTCAAAGAACCGATGCGGGCAGACCGCGAGGACGAACCGCTTAAAAACACCGCCAATACCGACGTGAAGTACCACGCCGGGCGCCTGGTCACCATGTGGTACCGCTCCGGCATGCCTTATGCGGTTGATCCTTACACGCTGGAAACCCTGGGCACGGCAGACTTTGATGGCGCGTTTGCCAAAATATCGGCCCACTCGCGACCTGATGAGCACACCGGCGAATTGCTGTTTTTCGACTACAGCCTGACCGCACCGTATATGGAGTACGGCGTGATCGGGCCAGACCGCAAGCTCAAACACAAGATTGAAATCCCCTTGCCCGGCCCGCGCCTGCCGCATGACATGGCGGTGACAGAGCACTACACCATCCTGCACGACTTCCCGTTGTGGCCAGATGAAGAGGCCCTGAAGGCCAGGCGCTACAAGATCCGATTTCATGCTGATCAGCCCACCCGGTTTGCCATAGTGCCACGCTATGGGTCAACCCAGGACATTCGCTGGTTTGAGGCCAAGCCCAGCTACATGCTACACGTGGTGAATGCCTGGGAAGAGAATGATGAAGTGGTGATGGTGGGCACGCCCTACCGCATTCACACCACGGCCCATGGCGAGCTGGATACACGCCGCCTGGAGCACACCATCAACCAGCGCCAGCGAGACTTCATGCTGTATGAATGGCGCTTTAACCTCAAGACCGGCAAGACTCATGAACGCATCATTGATGATGTGCTCAACACTGAGTTCCCGGTGATCAACAGCCTGTACCAGGGCCGCAAGAATCGCTACTCGTACAACATTGTCTTTCCCCAGGGCGGCCGCGAAGAGCCGCGTTTCCCGGGCCTGGTGAAATACGACCTGAGCACGGGAGGTTACCTGGCCTACAGCGCCGGGCCGCAATATTTTTACAACGAGCCTGGTTTCGCACCGCGCGACAACAGCCAGTCTGAAGACGATGGCTATCTGGTCACGCCGGTCTGGAACCCCACAGACCAACGCTCAGAGATACAGATTTTCGACTGCAAGGGTGCCCGCATGGCCGAAGGGCCAGTGGCGACCATCGTTTTGCCACGGCGTATTCCACACGGGTTTCACGCCACCTTTGTCAGCCAGAAAACACTGGACCGCTGGAAGTAACCCATGGTCCTCGTTTCCGAATCAACAATTGCCGATTTCACAGCCCGGGGGTGGTGGGGCACGCAGACGCTGTGGGACCACTTTGCCAACAATGTACGCAAGTGGGGCTACCGGGAAGCCGTGGTCGATGCGCCCAACCGTGCCGAGTTCGCACACGGTGAACCCAGACGCCTGACCTGGGATCAATTGGCAGACGAGGTTGACCGCTTCTGCACTGTGTTGCTCGACCACGGGATACGCCGCGACGACATTCTGGTGGCCATGATGCCCAATTGCGTCGAACAGTTTGTGGTGTACCTGACCTGCGCCCGGCTGGGCGTGGTGGTGACGCCGGTACCGGTGCAATACCGCGAACACGAGCTTGATCACATCTTGGCCCACACCGGCGCGGCCGGGGCAGTCACCTTCACACAGATTGGCAAGGCGAGCCATGCCCATGCGGCGGCGGCCATGTTCAGCCACCTGCAATCGACACACACCTCGCTCAAGACCGTTTTTGCATGGGGTACAGGTTTGAATGACACGCGTAACGACACGCTGTGTGAACCGCCAGGTGACAGGTTAGGCCGCCAACCCGTCAGTATTTCCGAGCTCACAAAAAACCCGCTCACACCGGCTCAACGCGCCCAGCTTCGGCAAGTTGAGCGGGACGCCGCTGTTACTGCCAATGACGTCTTCACGATCTGCTGGACGTCGGGCACCGAGGCCCAGCCCAAGGGCGTGCCGCGCAGTCACAACGAATGGCTGATCGTGGCACCCAGCATCGTTGAAGCGGCCCGCATTCCAAAGCACGCCCGCCTGCTGAACCCGTTCCCGTTTGTCAATATGGCGGGGCTGTCCACCGCCTTTGCCGCCTGGCTGGTACTGGGTGGCACCGTGGTCCAGCACCATCCTTTCAGCCTGCCGGTTTTCTTGCAGCAGTTGCGTGACGAGCGCATTGACTACACGGTGTCGCCTCCGGCCGTCTTGAACATGCTGCTGCAAAACGATGCACTTCTGCAGGGCATTGACTTCAAGCGGCTCTCACGTATTGGCTCGGGCGCAGCGCCGCTGTCAGAGTGGATGGTGCGTGGTTTTGCTGAAAAACATGGTGTGCAGATCGTTAACTACTTTGGCTCAAATGAGGGTGCGGCCTTGTCGGGCAGTGACATTGACATTCCCGACCCGGCATTGCGGGCTCAATTTTTCCCGCGTGCGGGAGTTGATGGCTTTGAGTGGAGTGTTTCCACCACCCGCAAGATCAAGACGCGTCTGGTAGACACTGAAACCGGGGAAGAGATCACAAGGTCGGGCCAACCGGGCGAACTGCGTTTCAGTGGGCCCACCGTTTTCAGCGGGTACTTTCGGGCCCCCGAACTGAGCCAACGCGCCTTTGATGAGCAGGGCTACTACAAGACTGGTGACCTGTTCGAGATTGCCGGCGACCGCTTGCAGTACTACCGCTATGTGGGTCGCTCCAAAGACCTGGTGATCCGCGGTGGCATGAACATCTCCAGTGAAGAGATTGAAGGCCTGCTGGCCGCATGCCCCGGTGTGCGTGAAGTGGCCGTGGTGGGCGTGCCTGACCCCATCCTGGGCGAGAAGCTGTGTGCCTGTGTTGC
>JANPAZ010000197.1:0-7459 GCA_031430225.1 Rhodoferax sp.
TGGTGAGGTTGGCGGCATCGACAGCGCGCACGGTGTTCATGCGTTGCAGGCTCAGCACGATCTGGCGGCCTGTTTCGTCTGGAATGGATCCAATCACCAGGCCCGTGTTGCCCCCCTGCGGCACGATGCTGATGCCCAGGGGCTTCTGGTGCTGCGCACAAAGCCGCACCACGGCTGCCACTTCGGGGGTGGCACCCGGGCGAACCACGGCAAGTGCACGGCCCTTGCTGCGCTTGCGCCAATCGACTTCCCAGGCGGTCAGATCACCTTCGGTGAGGACATGGGCTGAACCCACGATGGAACGCAGGGCAATGAGAAATTCGGCTTCGTTCATCATGGGCTGAGATTCTGTGGGCTAACGGCTTCGTCGGTGATGGTGGCTTGTGCATTTTTTTGCCTCAGCCGCACGTGCATCACGCAGGCCGCGAAAACCAGCAGGCACAGGAGCACCTCACCCATGGCCAGATAATTGCCGGGAGGGCGGTCGCTCCAGGCGCGAACCACGCCCTCAATGAAATACAGCCACACCACCAGGCTGAGCCAACGATAGGTATACATGCGGTTTTTAAGCAGCCCGGCCAGTGGAATGCACAGCGGCAGCACCTTGAGTGCCAGCAGTGAGCCACCGGGCCGGATCGGCGCGAGTACCAGTTCCCAGGCCAGGCCCAGCACGATGAGGCCCAGAATGCTGCCCACGGCCAGCCAGCGGGTCAGATTGACGTGATTGTCTTGAGTGTTCATTGGAGTGGCATCATAGCGGCCATGAACCTGCGCGTACCCGACTTGCCCCGTTTTCACCCGTCCCGATTTCCCTGGCGCAGCACGGTGCTGACGCTGCGTGAGCGCTTTCGCGATGACCAGTTGGCCCTGACGGCCAGCAGCCTGACTTTCACCACCACCATTGCGCTGGTACCTTTGATCACTGTGGCGTTGGCCGTTTTCACGGCTTTTCCGATGTTTTCGACCCTGCAAGCGGTGCTGCAGAAGTGGCTCGTGGAGAGTCTGATTCCGGACAATATTTCACGCCAGGTCCTGGGCTACCTCACCCAGTTCTCCGGCAAGGCCAGCAAACTGGGCGTGGTTGGCGTGGCCGTACTGCTGACCACTGCGCTGGCACTGATTCTGACAATTGACCGCACGCTCAACCGCATTTGGCGTGTGCGCCGGCCCCGGCCTTTGGGCCAGCGGGTGCTGATCTACTGGGCCGCCATCACACTGGGGCCGCTGCTGCTGGGTGCCAGCCTGGCGATGACCTCTTTTGCCATCTCGTCCACCAAGGGTATTGCGGGCGGCTTGCCGGGTGGCGTGCAGTTTCTGTTTGGCATGCTGGAGTTTGTCTTGCTGGCGGCCGGCATGGCGGCCCTGTACCGGTTTGTGCCCAACACCGATGTCAAGCGCGCCCATGCCTGGACGGGTGGCATTTTTGCGGCCTGCGGCATCGAATTGGCCAAGAAGATTTTGGTGCTTTACCTGGGGGCCATGCCCACGTATTCGGCGGTGTACGGTGCCTTTGCCATCGTGCCCATTCTGCTGGTCTGGATTTATGTGGCTTGGGTCATCGTGCTGATGGGTGCGGTGGTCGCCGCCTATTTGCCCAGCCTGCTCATGGGTGTGGCGCGGCGTGCCAGCACGCACGGATGGCAGTTCCAGCTGGCAATCGAGACCTTGCAGCAACTGCATCGCGTGCGCGATACGGATGCCAAGGGGCTGACACTGCTTCAAATGGCTACCGTATTGCAAGTCGATTCGCTGCAACTGGAGCCCGTGCTGGAGACGCTGGCGTTGCTGGACTGGGTGGGCCTGCTCGATGAAACCCAACCTGGTGCCTCGCCCCGCCACGTGCTGTTGGCCGACCCGGACGCGACGGCCTTGGCCCCCTTGATGGAGCTGCTGTTGCTTGACCGCACGGATACCACGCTGAATTTGTGGGAGAACGGGCACTGGCAAACGTTGAATGTGCGTGATGTGCTATGAAAAAGGAAGCGTCGGACCCGTCCATTGCGTATCGACAACAAGCTGGCCAGCGCCCATTTGAAGGCATTGAAAGACGTCTCTCTGGCGAGCACCCGGCGGGACGGCAAGCGCATCTATTACAGCCTGGCCGGGAGCGTTGAGGCACGGCTTGGCGTGACACGGTGTGGTTACCGCGTGATGTGGGGATCGTCGCATATTGCCGTGGCCCGTTTTGCCTGATGTCCGATGAAGCCGTGGCGCTGCTTCTGGCCCAGGGGTACCGGACGCGCAAGACGTTTGACGGCGTGAGCGAATGGCTGGCGGCGGGCTTGCCGCTGGCAGTGCGTTGATTTTTAGAGGAAATCGGCCACAGGGGGATACGAAATATGAATTGTTTGCTATGCAAATAAGAGCGTCACGCGCGCCGACAGACCGGTCCAGCGGTCAGGGCGTCCGTGGACCGTTAAGCAGGTTCACCCCAATCATGACCAGTGCGACCACAAGCAGGCTGTGAACAAAGCCACCCAATGCTTTCGTCAGACTTGCCGGGCGATCTATCGTTGATGGAAGAGGCGCTGGCTTGCATGGATTCTGTGCGGGAACGCACAAAAAATTTCTCCCGGTGGCCGAACTTGGCACGACTGTTTGTCTGACATGCACATCAGCATCTCGCCGACACCACCCTGGAAAAGATGGCAGCAGCATGGGGTGCTTTACAACCGATAGGAGTTCAGCCATGACAGCAAACACGATTTCATACCAAGTGCGTGGCAAGAAGATCCGTCTGACCTGGAGCGATGGACCCACCAAAGGCACGGCGCAGGATCATATATTCCATGCAGATGGCACCGTCGAATGGCACGCGGTGAGTGACGGCAATAAGGAGCCGCCCGCGGCAGGCAACAGCGAGACAAGGAAGTCAGTGCGACCTGACTATGCCGGTATAAAAATCACGGATGACGTGTGCCTGATCTCCTATCTATCGCCGTCGGGCTACACGTTAACTGTCACGCTCAACTTTCAGGACGGCACCAGTGTGGGCGCTGCTTCCAACGAAAAAACCTGGTTTCCGGTGAAGGGCACTTTTGAAGTTCTGGCTTGAGTGCGCTATCGCACTGACGGCTTGACATCGAACATCTATTGTTCACTTGGGAGCTTGATCTACTTGCTCCCAATCTTTAAACAACGTCACACAGATTGGATACCCAATGAACTACGAAGAACGCGACAGCTATGGCATGTACAAGATTACGACGAAGAATGGCCCCGGCCCCGGCCTCATGGGCGCTGACACGCTCGTTGGCAATGATGTCTATAACGGCGACGATGAAGATCTCGGCGACGTGAAAGAAATCATGCTGGATATGGCCAGCGGGCGGGTCAGCTATGCCGTTTTGTCCTTTGGCGGGATTCTTGGCATGGGCGAAAAATTGTTTGCGGTTCCCTGGGACGCGCTCACCCTTGACACCGAAAACAAGCGCTTCACCTTGAATGTCAAAAAGGAAAGCCTCTCGGAAGCCCCAGGATTTGACAAAGACAGCTGGCCTGATATGGCCGACCAAAATTGGGCCAGAGGCATCCATGATTATTACGGGACAAAACCGTACACAGCCACTGCCCGCGTATAACGGCCAGCGCTGGCCGAACCATCACTCAAGTCCGGTCATTGCACAACCAGCATGTCGGACTTTGAACGTCGTATGCTGCTGATTTTGCTTTGGCCCATTTTGTGGGCCCAGGCGCGCTACATTCGGCGCATGACGCCGCAGATGCCTGAGCCGTTTGGAGAGCGCGAGGGCATCACGGGCAAAGGGCCCGTATTGCGAATTTTGTTGGCGGGCGATTCCGGGGCGGCTGGCGTGGGTGTCTCATCCCAAGACGAGGCATTGTGTGGCCAGCTGATTCATCGGTTGAGCCAGCACCGCACCGTCGAGTGGTGTTTGCTGGCTGTCAACGGACTGGACTCGCCAGGCCTGGTCAAACTTCTGGGGAACGCACCGGTCAATCAGTATGACGTGGTGGTACTTTCAATGGGAGCCAATGACGCAACGAGCCTGTGCACGCCTCGCCGTTGGGTGCAACTGCAAAACGATCTGGCCGACGTCATCGGTCAACGGTTTGCGCCCGCGTTGCTGGTGCATAGCGCAGTCCCGCCGATGCACGCCTGCGCCGCCTTGCCACAGCCGTTGCGGTGGTTTATGGGCCGGTGGGCCAAGGAGATGAATAGCCAACTGGTAGAGATGCTGTTGGGTCACGCAAAGCGCAACATGCATTGGCACCCTGCAACAACGACTGCAACCGGGCTTGCCATAGACGGGATGCACCCCAATTCGTCTGGTTACGCCTTGTGGGCCGAAGGGCTGTATCAGCATATCCTGGCAACTCACACAGAGAGCCTTGTGGGCGCCGCTGGATAGCGCTGAAAAACGCCAGCGTTTGCGCGGTGTATGCGCCAATAAAGAGCGACAACGTTTGTCTGCCACCGCACAGATGAAAGCGCGCCGCGGCCATAAGCTTGTCTGGTGTGGCGCTTGTGCCGCACATCAACCTGAATCACATTCACCGTAAGGAATCATCATCATGAACAAAGACCAGGCCAAGGGAACTCTAAAAAATGCAGCCGGTAAAGTACAGACTGAGGCCGGAAAACTTGTAGGCGACAAGGAAATGCAAGCCAAGGGGCTACACAAACAAGTAGTCGGCCAGGCCCAAAAGACCTTGGGAGACGCCAAGGAGGTCATAGAAGACGCGAAAGATGCGGTCAAGGCGGGCATCCGCAAGGCGTGAGCCTTACGTTAAGCGACGCAAATATCAAATTGCTTAGCCGCAAAGGACCAGATCATGCGCGAGGCGTCTGGTCCCTTGGGGTCGCTGTAGGCATGCCGCGCGGCCCCGCCGCTCCAGGCGTGGCCCAGGCCTGAAATTTCGCAAAGAGTGGTTACCAGTCGACCCTCTGCGCGATAGTCAGTGAGGGTTGCGGGGTAGCGTTGGCCACGCTGAACAGTACGCGGCGGCGTCGGTAGTGCGCCCTCTCTGGTTGCCCAGAGGCGCGCTGCCAAGACACCGTTGGTGGGCGCGATGACCGGGTCGGCACTGCCCTGGATGACCAGCAGGGCTGGCAAATGCGCGCCGTCGGACAGTGGCGCGATGGGCACGGCCACCCTTCGACCGCGCATGGCGCTGAGTGCAGTTGCTGGAGAGTGGGCGATGCCAGGTGCAACCCCTGAATGCATGGCAATGGCCCGAAAGCGCGTTGGCTGCCTTGTCGCCATCAAGGCCGCCATGGCGGCACCTGCCGACAGCCCTGCCAGCGCGATGCGAGCTGTATCCACCGGCTGCGTCCGGCAAATTTGGTCAATTGCAGCAGCGATGGCATCGGCCTCGCTTTGGGCCTTGCCCAAGCGCGTCTCGTACCAGTTCCAGCAGCCTTGCAAGTTGGCGAAGCGGCTTTGCTCTGGGTAGAGCACCAGAAAGCGCTCCCGGACAGCCATTTGATTCATGCGCGTGCTCGCCGACAATTGCTGTGCATCCTGGTCACACCCGTGTAGCATCACCATGAGCGCAAGACGTTCATTGGGCTTCACGCCGGGTGGCTTGAAGAAGCGGTAACGCAGCGCGCCCGAGGTACCGGTGACAAAGCCAGGGCTCTTTTTGCTCCCCCCTCGCTGTAGTTTTACTTTTTTGGCTACCGCCCATTTAGGCGCCTTTGGCCCGGATTGCCGCAAAGCTTGCGTTACTAACTTCGTGCCCAAACGCGCAGTGGTGCGCGCGGCTGTGCGCAATGTGCTTTGCAAGGAACGACTTGAAAATGGATTGCGGATCCGCTTACCCATGGCGTAAGTCGTTATCGGCTGGCCGGGGCCTGCACGGGTTTGGGCAGCAATACTGAGTGATCGTTGGCCTGGCCGGGCATCGGCATGGCAGTGGACTGCTGATCTTTGCTGACGTCAGACTTTGAGGGTGAGGTGGTGGTGGCTGGGTCTCGGGTCGGACCTGCGGCTTCAACACCCAGCACTTTTGTCGTGGGCTCAAGAACCGGGCCGGAACTGAGCGGCACGTTCGCGGGGGGTGGGGGATCCACTTTGTCGGAGCAGGCCATCATCCCAAGACTCAAAACAAGGATGAATATGAAGCCGGTTTTGGCGCCCACACTCAATCCGGTTTCGATGTCTGGATGATCTGACTTGATCGACAGGTTGAGGGCGACTTGGTCTGTAGAAGTGGTCATGATTTACCTTTGTTACGGCTCGCAAGCACAGTGAGAGTACGCATTCAGTCCAGCCGGATTTCAGCTTGCTGGCTGAGAGTGGCTGGGCGTTCGCCCGTTACAACGGCCTGTGCTATGTGCATGAGCTGAACCAGCTTGCTTTCGTTCACGTCCCAATAGTTGGCGTGGATGATCTTCACTTGAACCAGCGCCAGATCGGCGTCTGAAGTGCCGCCGGGAAACCATGACTCGGCCATCTTTGACCAAAGCTCGCGCGTTTTGGGAGCGTCCTGCACGACGGCAGCCGTGCCTGAAATTGACACATAGACATCTTCACCAGGATCGGCATAGACCAGGTTGACCATGGGGTCGGCCGTGAGATCTTCGACCGGGTCACCACCGCGAGACATGAAAAACCAGAGGCTTGAATCCTCGTCAATTTTTGTGTTTTGCGTGGTCATGGGACGCGAGTGCAAGTGCCCGTTTGCATGGCGCGTGGTGAACATCGCGAAGCGAATGTCTTTGACAAGGCTCCACAAACGGCTGCGTGCTTGGGTAGATTCGGAAATTACGGGGGTGTCAGTGGTCATGGATAGTCCTTTTGCGATTGGGAAATACGACGAGGTTGAGGCGATTTCGTACTCAGCTCTGATACTTCCATTGAGCCCTTGTCAGACGTATCAGCCCATCAGCCGACAGATTGACCTCATGTAGGAAATCAACCATTTGATGGATTGAGCAGACAAGTGGCAGCCACTGTGTGCGCCTTCGCTCAGACAGGAGCAGGCAAGCTTGATAAATTTGACTTGGGTCCGAGCACCCCCCACTTTCTCTCTTCAGTGGGCCACCGCAAGGTGGATTTGACCCGGCCTCAGCGCCGGGTCTTTTTTTTGGGAGCCAGTGCCGGGCGGCGGCGGGGCGGCTGAACTGCCATGCATAGATTGGGTCTTGGGTACACTGCAAAAAGACTTTTCAAACCAACCTTTTGGAACACATCATGCAAAGTTTTGACGTTGTTGAATGGGGCAAACCACTTCAGGCCGCCATTCGTGCCACACCCACGCCCGTTGGCACGGAGGTACTGGTGCGCATCAAGTACTGTGGCGTGTGCCATAGCGATGTGCATATCCGCGACGGTTACTTTGATCTCGGTGGGGGCAAGAAATTTCACATGGCCGAGCGTGGCATGAAGCTGCCGGTGACTTTGGGGCATGAGCCTTTTGGCACGGTGATAGCGGCCGGGCCGGACGCCAAGGACGTTCCCATCGGGCAAGATCGCCTGGTGTTCCCCTGGACGGG
>JANPAZ010000198.1:0-2039 GCA_031430225.1 Rhodoferax sp.
CATATCGCCAGGCTTGAAGCCGCCTTCGGCATTGGCCAGTTCAATCACCTTCTGCACGGTGAATTGCATGTACGCCAGGAAAACCGGCAGACCGTAACGCCCCTGAGCGATGGTCTCGCCCGTCACCGGATGAAAGATACCATTGGCGCAGTCATTGGTTTCAGAAATGATCGGGGAAATGGCCGCATGAATGAGTTGCAGGTCCATTTCGTCGGCGATCTGCTCAAGGCTGCCGCGCACGACGGCAAGAGTCACTGGGTCCATCATTTCACCTTCACAAGGAGGTTGCCGTTTTTGTCCACAGTCACTGCCATGTCGGGCTCGATGACGGTCGTGGTGTCGCTTTGCTCCACGATTGCAGGCCCTTCCAGCGTCATGCCGGGCGCAAACGCATCGCGTGAGAACACAGGCGTGTCATGCCACGTTTTGCCGAAGTGCACTGCACGGCGCGAGACAGGTTTCGGACTGCCACTGCCAGCGACGGGCGCCTGAGGCAGGGGACTGCTGGAGCGAGTTCCCACCACAATGGTTCGCAGGTTCACGATCACCACCGGCATGTTCTCCAGGGTGTTGCCAAACTTTTCCCCGTACGTGTCGTTAAACGCGCGCTCCAGGCGGATACCATCCCACCCTGGCTCGATCGGTACTGATAAAGAGTGGATCTGGCCCTGGTAGGCCATGTCGGCTGTGTGAGTGATGGTCACCTTGTCGACTGGAACCAGCGCCTCCTTCAACTGAAGGTCGCCCTGGGTGCGTTGACGCGCAATGATGGCGTCCAGTGAGCCGGGGTCCAGGCTGTCAACGCGTTTCTCCAGAGTCTGAGACAGGTCGTAACGCAGATCCGCATAAACGCAGCCCAGGGCGCAAAGCACGCCGGGGTACAGCGGTACGAGCATGGTGGAAACGCCAACCTCGCGGATCAGTGCACCACCGTGCAACGGGCCTGCACCTCCAAACGCGACCAGCGCAAAGTCGCGAGGATCCAGCCCACGCTCGATCGACATGAGGCGCATGCGCCCGGCCATGCGCTGGTTGACAACTGCCAGAATGGCTTCGGCGGTAGCTTCAACTGAAAGACCCATGGTCTTGCCCAACCCCGCAACAGCCTTGCGCGCACCTTCTACGTCCAACGTTGCGTCCTTGCCGTTCATGCGGCTCTCCGGGTTGATGCGTCCCAGAACCACGTTGGCGTCCGTAACGGTTGGCTCGGTCCCGCCGCGGCGGTACGCCACAGGCCCGGGGGCGGCACCCGCACTGCGCGGCCCGACCAACAGCATGCCGCCCCGATCAAGGTGTGCAATGCTGCCACCCCCGGCCCCAATGGTGTGCACGTCAATCATCGGCAGGCGCAAAGGGATGCGGAAGTCGAGATTTGTCAAGTCGGCCACGTCTGGCTTGCCGTTGATCACGACGGCAACATCGAAACTGGTCCCTCCCATGTCGCCAGTGATCACATGACTGAACCCTGCCTCAGCAGCAATGCGCGCCGCCGCGGTCACGCCAGCTGCCGGACCGGAGCGCACGATGTACGCTGCGCGCTGGGCGAGTTGGCGCAGTGGTGCCACGCCGCCGTTCGATTGCATGATGGCAACCTCGCGGTCGAACCCCCATTCACGCAATTTGTGTGCCAGGTTGGTTGCATACCGGGCGACCAACGGTTGCAGATATCCCTGCACGACGGCCGTACTGGTGCGCTCGAACTCGTAGTACTCCCGCACCACAGAGGTCGCCGTCACAAGCTCCCACTTTGGGTTGATCTGGGCCAGAATGGCGCGGGCCCGGTCTTCGTGGTCGGTGTTTGCATAGGCATGCATAAACGAAATGACGACCGCCTCTACCTTGAGTTCAAGCAGCGCTGCGCCAATCTGGCGCAGACCGTCTTCGTCAAGCGCACGTACAACTTTGCCCTCATGGTCAAGCCTCTCATCCACCTCAAAGCGCAGTTCCCGAGGGATCATCGGCTCGTGGGTGCCTTCCAGGCCGTACATATTTGGACGGTCCCGGCGCCCGAGTTCGATCAGGTCGCGAAAGCCGCGCGT
>JANPAZ010000199.1:0-11188 GCA_031430225.1 Rhodoferax sp.
CGTGCCAAAAGCCAACTCACCCCGAGCGGCCTGCCCACGTGCGCCCGGCACGTGGTCCAAAAGCCACTTGAGTTTGGTGCCTGAAAAGTAGGCATCAATCAGCAGGCCGGTTCTGGACTGAATCATGTCAGCCATACCCCGGTTGCGCAATTCAACACATGTGGGCTCGGCCCGACGGTCCTGCCAGACGATGGCGTGGTGAATGGGCTTGCCGGTGGTGCGATTCCACACCACGGTGGTCTCTCGCTGGTTGGTAATGCCCACTGCACGGATGTCTTTGGCAGTGATGCCTGCCTTGGCCAGCGCATCGCGTGCAGTGGCGAGCTGTGTACGCCAGATCTCCAGAGGGTCATGCTCAACCCAGCCTGGTTGCGGGTAGATTTGAGGCAGTTCAAGTTGGGCGGACGACACCATCTGCCCCGACGCATCAAACACGATGCTGCGCGAGCTGGAGGTGCCTTGGTCGAGCGCAAGTAGGTAGGTCATAAGAACTGGCCCGATCGGGCGGTTGGGAGTGAGTCATCCAATTCTCGACCAAAACAGACTGATCTTTGAGAGATGCCGCTTTTTTGCCAAAGTGGGGTAAATTCCCCAGACCCAAAACCCGAACCCCATGAAGCGGGATGCAGGATCAAATGAGTTCTTCGACAAAAAATGAAATGCCGCAGCCCACAACACGGGCCGCCCTGCTGGCTCGCCTGCATGAGCCCCGGCACTATGACATTGCCATTGTGGGCGGCGGCGCAACCGGGCTGGGCGTTGCGCTGGATGCGGCAGCTCGGGGCTTCAGTGTCGTCCTCGTCGATTCGCACGACTTTGCCAAGGGCACATCCTCCCGGGCAACCAAGCTGGTTCATGGTGGCGTGCGCTACCTGGCGCAGGGCAATATTTCCCTGGTGCGCGAGGCCTTGCATGAGCGCACGACGTTGCTTGAAAATGCGCCCCACCTTGCGCAACCGCTGCCTTTCATCATGCCTTCCTACAAATGGTGGGAAACCCCTTTTTATGGCGTGGGTCTGAAGATGTATGACGCATTGGCGGGCAAGGCAGGTCTGGGCAAAACCGAATTTTTGAGCCGGGCAGAAACTTTGCAGGCCCTGCCAACCGCGCAGCCTTCCGGGTTGAAAGGCGGCGTCAAGTATTGGGATGGCCAGTTCAACGACGCGCGTCTGGCGATTGCGCTGGCACGAACTGCCGCCAGCCGAGGCGCCTTGCTGGTCAACTATTGCAAGGCCGTCGATTTAATGTTTGAGGGCGGCAAGGTCGCCGGGCTGCTGTGTGAAGACAGTGAGTCGGGGCATCGAATCAGAATCCAATCCCGCTGCGTGATCAATGCGGCAGGGGTTTGGGTCGATGAATTGCGCCAGAAAGATGGTGACGCCAATCAGGCCGATGGCCGTGGCCCCACCAAGCCCATGGTGGCCCCGAGCCAGGGCGTTCATCTGGTGGTTGACAGAGAGTTTCTCCAGGCCGACGTGGGTCTGATGGTGCCCAAGACGGCTGACGGCCGTGTTTTGTTTGCGGTGCCGTGGCTGGGCAAGGTGATTCTGGGCACCACCGACACACCGCGCAACGACCTGGCGCGAGAACCCGAGCCCTTCAAGGAAGAAGTTGACTTCATATTGAGTGAGTCCGCCCGATATTTGCGCCGGGGCCCGCTCAGGAGTGATGTCAAAAGCGTCTGGGTCGGATTGCGGCCTTTGGTAAAGCCGCAGGACGACGATGGTGACAACACCAAGGGGCTCAGCCGTGAGCACACCGTGCTGGTCAGCCGCAGTGGACTGGTCACCGTCACTGGGGGGAAATGGACGACCTACCGTGCCATGGCGGAAGACGTGCTTGAAAAATGTTTTGAAAAGGCGCTTCTTGCCGAGAAAGCGGCTGGCATCACAAACCATTTGATGCTCATGGGCGGGGGCACCATCAAGGGTGGCTGGCGCTCCATTTGTGAGCCCCCCGGTCTGCACTCCTATGGCACTGATCAGGCGGCTGTCCAGATGCTGCCCGGCGCAAACAACGAGTTGACCAGCGGCTTGACGGAATCCATGGTTCGTTTTGCGGCGCGCTTCGAATATGCCCGTACGGTCGAAGATGTACTGGCACGCCGCTCCCGGCTGCTATTCCTGGATGCAAATCTGGCGATGTCTTTGGCCGCAAAGGTGGGCGGTATCCTGCTGGATGAGACCGGCGTTGACCCTCAAATAGCCGCGTTTTCCGAACTTTCTCGCAACTATTTGCATTTGCCGAATTGAAGACGCTTGACGCACCCCTGCAAATGGGGCATAATGGAGGGCTTCGCTTCAAAAAGCCAAGAAATCTGCCCAGAAAAAGCAGTGCGAGTGGTTTGCGCTGTGGTCGACGGGCCCAAGACTGACTGGATGCTCTTAGGGGCGTTTGGTGCAAGTTGGGAAATATTTAAATGATCCAGACTGAATCTCGATTGGAAGTTGCCGACAATACCGGCGCTAAATCCGTACTGTGCATTAAGGTGCTCGGCGGGTCGAAGCGTCGGTATGCAAGCGTGGGCGACGTCATCAAAGTGAGCATTAAAGAGGCCGCTCCGCGCGGTCGCGTCAAAAAAGGCGAAATTTACAGTGCCGTGGTGGTTCGTACCGCCAAAGGTATTCGCCGTGACGATGGCTCTCTTGTTAAATTCGACGGCAATGCAGCTGTGTTGCTTAACGCCAAGCTGGAGCCTATCGGCACCCGCATCTTCGGACCCGTGACGCGTGAACTGCGTACCGAGAAGTTCATGAAGATTGTGTCCTTGGCTCCTGAAGTTCTGTAAGGAAGTGCCATGAACAAGATTCGCAAAGGCGACGAAGTCATCGTGCTCACCGGGCGCGATAAGGGTAAGCGGGGGAAAATTTCCCTGCGCAAAGATGACTCTCATGTCATCGTTGAAGGCATTAACCTGGTGAAAAAACACACCAAGCCAAACCCCCTCAAAGGCGCAGTCGGTGGCATCGTTGAAAAAACAATGCCGATCCACCAGTCCAACGTAGCTATCTTCAATGCTGCAACGGGCAAGGCTGATCGCGTGGGTATCAAGTTGCTGGCTGATGGTAAGCGCGTGCGCGTTTACAAATCCAGCGGCGAAGAAATCAAAGTGGCCTAAGGGTAATCAATCATGGCACGTTTACAACAACACTATCGTGAAAAATTGGCGCCTGAGCTGATGGCCAAGTTCGGCTACACCTCGCCAATGCAAGTTCCCCGTCTGACCAAAATCACCTTGAATATGGGTGTGAGTGAAGCGGTGGCTGACAAGAAGGTCATGGATAACGCGGTGGGCGATCTCACCAAAATTGCAGGCCAGAAGCCTGTAGTCACCAAGTCCAAGAAAGCTATCGCCGGGTTCAAAATCCGTGAAGATCAGGCGATTGGCTGCATGGTCACCCTGCGTGGCGTGCAAATGTACGAATTCCTGGATCGTTTCGTGACCGTGGCTTTGCCGCGAGTTCGTGACTTCCGTGGTATTTCCGGTCGTGCTTTCGATGGTCGTGGTAACTACAACATCGGCGTGAAAGAGCAGATCATTTTTCCTGAAATTGAATATGACAAGGTTGACGCCTTGCGCGGCCTCAATATCAGTATCACCACAACGGCCAAGACCGATGAAGAGTGCAAGGCACTTCTTGTTGGCTTCCGTTTCCCGTTCAAGAACTGAGGTGACCTGTGGCTAAAATGGCTTTAATCCAGCGCGAACTCAAGCGCGACAATTTGGTTGCCAAGTACGCGAAAAAACACGCGGAACTCAAAGGCATTGCCAATGACGCGAAGCGTAGCGACGAAGAGCGTGCACAAGCCCGTCTGGCTTTGCAAAAGCTCCCGCGCAATGCGAATCCAACACGTCAGCGTAACCGCTGCGCCATCACGGGTCGTCCTCGTGGCACTTTCCAGCACTTCGGTCTGGCACGCGCAAAAATCCGTGAAATGGCTTTTGCCGGAGAAATTCCTGGCATCGTCAAGGCCAGCTGGTAAGCGACAGGAGACATAAACATGAGCATGAGTGATCCCATCGCCGACCTGTTGACGCGTATTCGTAACGCGCAGATGGTTGCTAAAACGACTGTGTCAGTACCCTCTTCGAAAGTGAAAGTGGCTATTGCACAGGTACTGCAAGACGAAGGCTATATCGACGGTTTTAAAGTGAAAACCGAAGACGGTAAAACCGAGCTTGAAATTGCCCTGAAATATTATGCCGGTCGTCCTGTGATTGAGCGAATTGAGCGTGTTAGCCGTCCAGGCTTACGCGTTTACCGCGGCAGCGATGCTATTCCTCAAGTCCAGAACGGCTTGGGTATTGCTATCGTAACGACGCCCCAAGGCGTGATGACTGATCGCAAAGCGCGCGCTACCGGTGTCGGTGGCGAAGTGCTCTTCTACGTCGCTTAATACTACATAGGAGCTATAAAAAATGTCCCGTGTAGGAAAAATGCCTGTTGCCATCCCCGCCGGTGTGGATGTGTCGATCAAGGAAGATCAGATCAGTGTTAAAGGTTCCGGTGGCACATTGCTACTGAGCCAAAATGCACTGGTCACCGTGGTAAGCGACGCTGGAAAACTCAGCTTCAAGCCGGCCAACGACTCCCGTGAAGCCAATGCCATGAGTGGAACCATGCGTCAGCTGGTGAACAACATGGTTGTAGGTGTGACCAAGGGCTTTGAGAAAAAACTGAGCCTGGTCGGTGTGGGTTACAAGGCGCAAGCCCAGGGCGCCAAGTTGAATTTGACGGTGGGCTACTCTCACCCTGTCAACAAAGACATGCCAGCCGGTATCGCTGTTGCAACGCCAACACCCACGGAAATTGTGATCAAGGGTGCAGACCGCCAACGCGTAGGCCAGGTGGCCGCCGAGATTCGTGCGATTCGTCCTCCCGAGCCTTATAAAGGCAAAGGGATCCGTTATTCGGACGAAAAAATCACGATCAAAGAAACCAAGAAGAAGTAAGGGGCAGCTCCATGTTGACCAAAAAACAGCAGCGCCTGCGCAGGGCGCGTCAGACCCGGATTCGGATCGCCACGCAAGGCGTTGCACGCCTGACCGTGAACCGTACCAATTTGCACATATATGCCAGCGTCATCTCTGGCGATGGTGGCAAAGTGTTGGCCACTGCCTCTACCGCAGAAGTCGATGTGCGCAAAGCACTCGGCGGTGCTGGTAAAGGTGGCAATGTCGCGGCTGCACAAGCCATCGGCAAACGTCTCGCCGAAAAGGCGAAGGCGGCAGGTGTCGAAAAAGTAGCGTTTGATCGCTCGGGTTTTGCGTACCACGGCCGCGTTAAAGCGCTGGCTGATGCGGCACGTGAAGCAGGCTTGCAGTTCTAAGCAGATCGGAAAACAGAATGGCTAAAGTTCAAGCGAAGATGCAGGGTAAAGCCGAGGGTCCTGAGGACGGCCTGCGCGAAAAAATGATCGCGATCAATCGCGTCACCAAAGTGGTTAAAGGCGGTCGCATCCTTGGTTTTGCGGCTCTGACGGTGGTGGGTGATGGAGATGGTCGTGTGGGTATGGGTAAAGGCAAATCGAAAGAAGTGCCGGCAGCTGTGCAAAAAGCGATGGAAGAGGCTCGTCGCAATCTGACCACGATCAAGTTGAAAAACGGATCGATTCACCACAAGGTGATGGGTCAGCACGGTGCCGCTGCAGTCATGATGGCGCCAGCCCCAAAGGGTACCGGCATCATTGCAGGTGGTCCAATGCGTGCGGTGTTTGAAGTGATGGGTATCACTGACATCGTAGCCAAGAGCCACGGCTCTACCAATCCATACAACATGGTGCGGGCTACGCTGAACGCTCTGTCGCACGCCACTACCCCAGCGGAAGTGGCTGCCAAGCGCGGCAAGACCGTTGAAGAACTCTTCGTTTAACTTTCAGGAATGGCGGGAGTTTTAAAATGACGACTCAACAAAAAGTAACCGTCCAATTGGTGCGTAGCCCCATTGGATGTAAAGAATCACATCGCGCTACCGTGCGCGGTCTTGGTTTGCGCAAAATTCGCAGTACCAGTGAACTCGTGGATACCCCCGAAGTTCGCGGCATGATTAACAAGATCAGTTACCTGGTCAAAGTGCTCTAAGAGGTTGATGATGGAACTCAATGGCATTAAACCAGCTGATGGCGCCAAGCATTACAAGCGCCGCGTAGGGCGTGGTATTGGCTCAGGCCTCGGCAAGACCGCTGGTCGCGGTCACAAAGGTCAAAAATCACGTGCAGGCGGTTACCACAAGGTTGGTTTCGAAGGCGGCCAAATGCCTTTGCAGCGTCGTTTGCCAAAGCGTGGCTTCAAGTCGCACCTGTTGCAATACAACGCTGAAGTTACTTTGACCTCTCTGGAATTGTTGGGTGCAGCGGATGTTGATTTGCTCACACTCAAGCAGGCTGGACTCGTGAATGAGCGCGCCAAGGTGGTCAAAATTATCAAGACGGGTGCTCTTACTAAGGCTGTAAAGCTGAATGGTATTGGCGCAACGGCTGGTGCGAAAGCTGCTATTGAAGCAGCTGGTGGCAGCGTCGTCTGATTGGTTTTATTTCAGGTTTTGAAAGACATAATCAGTGGCTACTAATGCATCTCAGTTGGCAAAGACAGGCAAGTTTGGCGATTTACGTCGTCGGCTTGTGTTTTTGCTGCTGGCGTTGGTTGTTTACCGAATAGGGGCGCACATTCCTGTCCCCGGAATTGATCCTGCCCAGTTGCAGCAGTTCTTTAAGGGGCAGCAGGGCGGTATCCTGGGCATGTTTAACGTGTTCTCGGGTGGTGCGTTGTCACGCTTTACCATTTTCGCGCTCGGGATCATGCCGTATATTTCGGCGTCGATCATCATGCAGTTGCTGACCTATGTCCTGCCTGCGTTTGAGCAACTGAAAAAAGAAGGTGAAGGCGGTCGTCGCAAAATCACGCAGTACACGCGCTACGGGACTTTAGGTCTCGCGCTGTTCCAGTCAATCGGAATTGCTCTGGCTCTTGAGAGTTCGGCGGGGCTTGTGATTGCGCCTGGATTCGGTTTTCGCATAACTGCCGTGTTTACGTTGACCGCTGGCACGATGTTTTTGATGTGGTTAGGTGAGCAGATCACTGAGCGTGGACTTGGTAACGGTATTTCAATTTTGATTTTTGGCGGTATTGCCGCCGGTCTACCCAGTGCTTTGGGTGGCATGCTGGAATTGGTTCGCACCGGAGCCATGAGCATCATCATCGCTCTGTTCATAGCCATTTTGGTCGTCTTGGTGGTTTACTTCGTGGTCTTTGTTGAGCGGGGCCAGCGCAAGATTTTGGTGAACTATGCACGCCGGCAGGTTGGCAATAAGGTTTATGGTGGACAGTCTTCGCATTTGCCGTTGAAGCTGAACATGGCTGGTGTGATACCGCCCATATTTGCTTCGTCAATTATTTTGTTGCCAGCAACGGTGGTGGGCTGGTTCAGCACAGGTGAGTCAATGCGTTGGCTGAAGGATATCGCTGGGTCTTTGACCCCCGGCCAGCCGATATACATCATGTTCTACACCGCGGCGATCGTGTTCTTTTGTTTCTTTTACACGGCGCTAGTTTTTAACAGCCGTGAGACTGCCGACAATCTTAAAAAGAGTGGTGCGTTCATTCCGGGCATTCGCCCTGGTGATCAGACCGCTAAGTACATCGACAAAATTTTGTTGCGGTTGACATTGGCTGGTGCAATTTACATCACGGTAGTTTGTCTGCTGCCGGAGTTTCTGATTTTGAAGTACAACGTACCGTTTTACTTTGGCGGCACTTCGCTTCTGATCATTGTGGTTGTGACGATGGATTTCATGTCTCAGGTACAGAACTACATGATGTCGCAGCAATATGAGTCGTTGTTGAAAAAGGCTAACTTCAAGTCGTCTTGAGGTGGTCTCTACCCTGAGCTTTAGAGGCATTCGAAAGTTGACACTTCGAGCGCCATTGGGGTGGTGAAAAGAATTCACTGATGAAGCGGTTTCGCTACATCGGAAGAAGCAAGTGGTTGGGCAGAGATAAGTCTGCGAGTTTTGGCAAGTTTCATCTGACTTCGAACGTTCGGGGCAGGGTTAAAAGTTTTAGGAGAATGAAATGAAGGTTTCGGCTTCGGTCAAGAAAATTTGCCGTAACTGCAAAATTATCCGGCGCAAGGGTGTTGTCCGTGTGATCTGTACAGATCCTCGTCACAAACAACGCCAGGGTTAATTGCAAAAGTTTTAGAGGACGAAAATGGCACGTATCGCTGGCATCAATATTCCGCCGCAACAACACTCTGAGATTGGCCTCACCGCCATTTTCGGTATTGGACGCACCCGCGCTCGCAAGATTTGTGAGGCTTGTGGCATTGCTTATTCCAAAAAGGTCAAAGACCTGACGGATGGGGATCTGGAAAAAATTCGCGACCAGATCGCACAGTTCACGATTGAGGGTGACCTCCGTCGTGAAACGACCATGAACATCAAGCGTTTGATGGACATTGGTTGCTACCGCGGATTCCGCCATCGTCGTGGCCTGCCCATGCGCGGTCAGCGCACGCGCACGAATGCCCGTACTCGCAAAGGCCCTCGTAAGGCTGCTGCGTCACTGAAGAAATAACCGGGACTAAGAGACCACTATGGCAAAAGCTCCTTCAAATACCGCTGCGCAGCGAGTCCGCAAGAAAGTTCGCAAGAACGTTGCTGATGGTGTTGCACACGTGCACGCATCGTTTAACAACACGATCATCACGATCACCGATCGTCAGGGTTATGCCCTGTCATGGGCTTCGTCAGGTGGTCAGGGCTTCAAAGGCTCGCGCAAGTCCACACCTTTTGCGGCCCAGGTGGCTTCTGAAGTGGCCGGTCGTGCTGCCGTTGAACAAGGCATCAAAAATCTCGATGTCGAGATCAAGGGCCCAGGTCCTGGTCGCGAGTCTTCCGTTCGTGCACTGGCCGCACTTGGTATTCGCATCAATATGATTGCTGATGTCACGCCTGTGCCCCACAACGGTTGCCGCCCACAGAAACGTCGTCGGATCTAGTCGTTTGACGATTCGGTAAGCGCATTCAATTTTCAACAAGCCCACCGCCATCAACTGCCGTTGATGGCTCCCGCACCCGCTGCGGAAGATGACATAAAAGGAAGCTCAAGTGGCACGTTACCTAGGCCCCAAGGCCAAACTCTCCCGCCGTGAAGGCACTGACTTGTTCCTCAAGAGCGCACGTCGCTCCATCGGGGACAAGGCCAAGTTCGACTCCAAGCCTGGTCAGCACGGCCGCACCTCTGGTGCCCGTACGTCCGACTACGGTCTGCAACTGCGTGAAAAGCAGAAGGTCAAGCGCATGTATGGCGTGTTGGAGCGTCAGTTCCGACGCTACTTTGAGGAAGCTGACCGCCGCAAGGGTAACACCGGTGCCAACTTGTTGTTCCTCCTGGAGTCCCGTCTTGACAACGTCGTGTATCGCATGGGCTTTGGCTCAACGCGTGCCGAGGCGCGCCAACTGGTGTCACACAAGGCAATGACAGTTAACGGTCAGTCGGTAAACATTCCGTCTTACATGGTCAAGACCGGCGACGTCATTGCCGTTCGTGACAAGTCGAAGAAGCAGAACCGTATTGCCGAAGCATTGCAGCTTGCACAGCAAGTGGGTATGCCAGCCTGGGTTGAAGTGAGCCTGGACAAAGCAGAAGGTGTCTTCAAGAAAGTGCCTGATCGTGACCAGTTCGCAGCCGACATTAACGAATCCTTGATCGTAGAGTTGTACTCGCGCTAATCAGGTTCGGTGATTTTCGCTACGGTTCACCACGTTCTTCATTCGAATTCGTCCCTGGTTTGCGTTTCGCCGCAAATCAGGTACTTCACCAGCCTTACCGGTGTAACGAGCCGGGGGTATTGAGAGGAAGTCTGCATGCAATCAAATCTGCTAAAACCCAAAGCAATTAATGTGGAGCAACTCGGCTCCAATCGCGCCAAAGTGGCGCTTGAGCCTTTTGAGCGTGGCTATGGCCATACGCTGGGAAATGCCCTGCGCCGTGTGCTTTTGTCTTCGATGCCCGGCTACGCTGCGACTGAGGTCACCATTGCCGGTGTTTTGCACGAGTACTCATCCATTGACGGCGTTCAGGAAGATGTTGTGAACATTCTTCTGAACCTCAAGGGTGTGGTCTTCAAGTTGCACAACCGTGAAGAAGTTACCTTGAGCCTTCGCAAAGACGGTGAAGGCGTTGTGACGGCTGCTGACATTCAGACCCCGCACGACGTGGAAATTATCAATCCTGAGCACGTGATTGCCAGTCTGTCGCATGGCGGCAAGCTGGACATGCAGATCAAGGTTGAAAAAGGTCGTGGCTATGTGCCTGGCACGATGCGTCGTCATGCTGACGAAACTACCAAGTCAATTGGCCGAATCGTCCTCGATGCCTCGTTTTCGCCCGTTAAGCGAGTGAGCTACACGGTTGAGAGTGCCCGCGTGGAGCAACGTACCGATCTGGACAAACTCGTCGTCGAAATCGAAACCAACGGTGCGATTTCTGCTGAAGATGCAGTTCGCGCGTCGGCCAAGATTCTGGTGGAGCAGTTGGCGGTTTTTGCCCAGCTCGAAGGCAGCGAACTGGCTGCATTTGATGCGCCAGCACCTCGTGGCAACACACAGTTTGACCCAATCTTGTTGCGCCCTGTCGATGAGTTGGAGCTGACGGTTCGTTCTGCCAACTGCCTCAAGGCAGAGAACATTTATTACATCGGCGACCTGATTCAGCGCACCGAGAATGAGCTGCTCAAGACCCCTAACCTGGGTCGCAAATCACTCAACGAAATCAAGGAAGTGCTGGCTTCCCGCGGTCTGACGCTGGGAATGAAGCTCGAAAGCTGGCCACCTGCAGCACTTGAAAAACGCTAAATATAAGCGTTGAAGTACCCGGCTCTTAAACGAGCCATTGTTAAGTCGCTCCTTGAGAGCGAGTGTTTAACCGCCTCAAAGAGGCGAGTGCCACGGGCAGTACCTGATACGGCTGCCGGTTTTATAAATAAAGGAAAAGCACCATGCGTCACGGACACGGACTACGTAAACTCAATCGCACCAGCGAGCACCGCTTGGCGATGCTCCGCAACATGATGAACTCGCTCATCGAGCATGAGGTCATCAAGACCACAGTACCCAAGGCCAAGGAATTGCGCCGCGTGGTTGAGCCCATGATCACCCTGGCTAAAGAGGCTACAGTGGCTAACCG
>JANPAZ010000200.1:0-2602 GCA_031430225.1 Rhodoferax sp.
AGTGCGCAGCACACCCGGCTTCATCTTGCGCGGGTCGTTGCTTCTGAGCAGGCGTTTGGCCCGCTCGATATGCGCCGGAGTCAGGTTGGCGGGGCTGGTTACGAGCGGAACATTGGAAGCGGCAAGGGAGACCAGCAAAAGCACCGTCAGCAGAAGGAATGCCAGAAGTGCCAGGAAAATCCGGGAGAGTTGACGCATGAGGTCGGTCGCCAGCATGGTGCTGCGACAGCGGTGGAACAGGGCGCGATGTTAAGTCAATGAGGTGAAGACGCCGTAAAGACCTTTGTAACCTCATGACGTGCGGGGTGCCCGGCACGGCGACAACGCAATGTGCTGCGGTTTTGGCGTGGAATCACGCGCGAGTTCGAAAAATGCGTCAAGCTTTCGCTTGGGCATTTTTTGCGGTGCACCACCATTTACCCCGCGCACCTTCCACACCAAAGCCCGGTCACATTGCACTATCACCGCGCCAGGCGGTTGCCTGCTGTTCCCCCGTTTGGGGGATAGTCAGAAGCCGGCCGGGGGGCGAGAATGGGGCACGCGGGTTTCCAACTCACAATTTCACTGTGCCGGGTTTGGCGCTATTTTTATTGCAGCGAACTATTCAATGGATACGTGGGGAATTGTTGGTTTTTGTAGTCTAATTTCCCGATATAGACCGCAAGTTTTGCGGTCTATATTACTTTAGGCGTCAGAGCGCGCACAACCAATCAGCGAAGTCCGCACACATGCTTCAAGTCAACGACGCAACCACTCCTGCCCAACTTGACGAGGTCCGCTCGCTGATGCGCTCGTTCGTAGGCTGGCATCGAGTCAGGCATGCCGCCCATCTCGATCTGATCGACGCGTACTTCGATCCCATTGCCTATGAGGATGAGTTGCTGGCCTTGCCTGGCAAGTACCAACCGCCGACGGGCGCTCTTCTCCTTGCCACAGTTGATGAAAAGGCTGCCGGGTGCGTTGCAATGCGCCTCATCGAAGACGGCTGCTGCGAAATGAAGAGGATGTTTGTCTACCCGGAGTTCCACGGCAAAGGTGTGGGAAAGGCTCTGGCAGAGACAGTCGTCCAGCGAGGCAAGGCCGCAGGCTTTCGCGCCATGCGCCTTGATACTGGGGTCCTGCAAGTTGAAGCGATCGGCCTCTATCAGAAGCTAGGGTTTCAGAAAGCTGATCCGTACTATGAGGTACCAAAGGAAATGGATGGCTTCCTGATCTTCATGGAGCTTCAGTTCAGTCAACCATCGGCTAACACGACTGACGCCTAACGTAGAGGTAACCGGATTTTCCAGCAGCGTCAAATAAGACCACCACCGCAGGTCGTGGTGGTTGGGTCAGGTGACCGGGCTTTCGGACGAAAGGTGCGCGGGGTAAATGGTGGTGCACCGCAAAAAATGCCCAAGCGAAAGCTTGACGCATTTTTCGTTCTCGCGCGTGATTTCATCCGAAAACCGCAGCACCTGGCCCGGCCGCCGCGACCGGGCTACCCAGCACGTCTTGCGCAAAATCTGGCCCTCTATTTTGCGCAACACTTCCAGTCCATGAAAAATGGCAGCACCACCTGGTAACTCAATCACAGGAGACCTCACCATCATGTACCACCTTCACGGCTTCTGCCAGTCTGGCAACACCTTCAAGATTGCATTCCTGTTGCGGGCACTCAACCAGGCATGGGAGCCCAGGTTTGTGGATTTCATGAACGGCGTGACCCGCACAGGGGAATGGCGCGAGGACACGAACGAGATGGGAGAAGTCCCCGTGCTGGATGACGGTGGCCGCCGGCTGACTCAATCGGGCGTCATGCTGACCTACCTGGCAGACAAGCACCATGCATTCGGCGGAGAGTCGGCCGACGACCGCCTTGAAGTTTTGCGCTGGCTGCTGTTCGACAACCACAAGTTCACCAGCTACTTTGCCTCCTACCGCTTCATGAAAGCCTTTGGGCCCACAGCGCCAGACCCGGCCGTGATGAACTGGTTGCGTGGCAGGATTGACAACGCCTTTGGGATAGTTGACAAGCATCTCGCAGTCAGAACCTTCATGGTGGGCAACGCGCCGACCATTGCCGATATCTCGCTGTCTGGGTACCTCTTCTATCCAGTGGAGGAAAGCGGGTACGACGTCAGTAGCCAGTTTCCGCACATCTCCGCCTGGCTGGAGAGAGTCCGAAATATACCGGGCTGGGCGAATCCGTACGACATACTGCCGGGTGCGCTCATCGCCCCAAAATGGTAGGGCTTTAACGCGCAGCCGTTCGACCGGCAAATTGTTCCATAGGGTATTCACGGGTGCGGCCTGCCACCGCCCTTCCCTATCATGCGCCATGCTTCATTCTGTACAACACGCCCCCGACTCGGGGCTCCTACTTTGAGCGCCAGCACCGACGCACTGCTGAGCGTGCGCGATGTCACCGTGCGATTTGGTGGCATCGTTGCCCTGGATGCGGTGGGCTTTGACGTGGCACCAGGCAGCGTCTGCGGACTCATCGGACCCAACGGCGCAGGCAAGACGACGCTTTTCAATTGCATGAGCCGCCTGTACAACTACAGCAGTGGCGACATTTTGTTTGAAGGCAAGTCCATCACCAAGACGCCCACACATCAGG
>JANPAZ010000201.1:0-5425 GCA_031430225.1 Rhodoferax sp.
GAGAATCAGGGTTTACCAGAATACATTCCTTTCCCATGAGCGCTTTTCTTGAAGCCCGCGTACTAAGCGTGCATCACTGGACCGACAAACTGTTCAGTTTCACCACGACCCGAGACCCGGCACTGCGGTTTTCTAATGGCCACTTCACCATGATTGGCCTTCGAACTGAAACCAAACCGCTGCTTCGCGCCTACAGCATTGCCAGCGCCAACTACGAAGAAAGCCTGGAGTTTCTGAGCATCAAGGTGCCAGACGGTCCGCTGACGTCTCGTCTGCAGCATATTCAAGTCGGCGACAACATCATCGTTGGCAAAAAACCCACGGGTACGCTACTGATTGACTATCTGCTGCCTGGCAAGAGGTTGTACCTGCTTTCGACCGGCACAGGACTGGCACCTTTCATGAGCATCGTGCGCGATCCAGCGACCTACGAAAAGTTCGAACGTGTGATTCTGGTGCATGGTGTGCGCGAGGTCGATGAACTGGCCTACCGTGAATATCTCACTGAACACCTTCCCACCCACGAATTTCTGGGCGAGATGGTGGCCAAACAGTTGAGTTACTACCCCACCGTCACGCGCGAAGAATTCATCAACCAGGGCCGCGTGACAACACTGCTGGACAACGGCAAGCTGCATGAAGATCTCGACTTGCCGGCGTTGAACCCGGTTGAAGATCGCGTGATGATTTGCGGCAGCCCGGGCATGCTGCGCGACCTCAAGACGATGATGGAGGCAAGAGGCTTCCACGAAGGCAATACCAGCAAACCTGGTGATTTCGTGATAGAGCGCGCCTTCGCCGAGCAATAGCCGACAACAGACAAAACCGCCGCAAGGCGACATGGCCTGGCGACCAGCAGCAGGCTGGAACTATTTGGGTCCGATGGCACCCAACAGTTGAAACTAAAAAGGACACCTGAATTGGACTTTTTGACTGACCTCTTTGACCGCACGCCGCGTCGCGTTTTCGCCTTGACCTGCCTGGCGTGTATTGGCTTGCTGGCCTATGGCCTTTACCTGCAGCATGTCGTGGGCCTGGAGCCTTGCCCCATGTGTATCGTGCAACGCTATGCTCTTATTTTGGTAGCACTTCTTGCCGGACTGACGGGGGCTACAGATCGAAAAGGTTTGCAAATCGGCGGCTCTGTCTTGTTGCTGGTTACCGCCGGTTTTGGTGCTTTTGTGGCTGCGCGCCAAAGCTGGTTGCAGTGGTATCCACCCGAAGTAGCGTCTTGCGGCCGCGACTTCTACGGCATGATCGAGACATTCCCGTTACAGCGCGCCATTCCGATGATTTTCAAAGGTGGCGGAGACTGCACGAAGATTGACTGGACCTTCCTGGGCGGTTCCATCGCCAACTGGTCGTTTCTGTGTTTCTCGGGCATTGCGGCGGTAACTCTGGCGCTGCTTTGGCGCACAAATCGGTCAGCGCGCTGAACCTCAGACGATAGCGGCGGGCTTAAAGCGGTAAGGCGTCAAATGTTTCGTAGGTTGTTTTCAGCCAGCTTTTGACCCGCTGACGTTCCAGAAGGCCCAGTCCGTCGGGCCCCTCACGGTGGTTGATAGCAGCCCAAAAACTGGCGTTCTGGCGGTCAATCTTGCGCATGCTGGCTTCATGCAACTGGGTCAAATTGATCACGCGGGCCCCCAGAGAAACGGCTTTTTTCAGTGCCAGCGAATCGTCCAGCTGCGAAAAATCTGAACCACGGCCAAGATTTTTCACCACGAAATAGTTAGGTCCAGTACCAAAGGTATTGACCAGTCTGCCCAGCAAATCGACCGAGTCTTTGCCGGGGTCTGCGACGTGCCAGAAATTTACGGCGATACCCATCTCGGCAAGTACGGTGAACAAGTCTGAGTCTTTGATCCAGCGCGCCAGGGGCGCCGCCGTCTGCGCCGCAAGATCGACGATCACGCTTTTGGGTTGTCCGTCATCAGGCACTTCCTCAAAGCCCTCCACGATCAGGTCCAGACCCTCGTAGGTGTCAACGATCACTGGCGATGCGAAGTCAGCGTAAAAACGTGTGAAGGAGGTATGTGACCTGTCCGTATCGAAGCCGGTAAAGGGAATGCCTTTGTCGATGAAATATTGGGCCAGAACCCGCGCAGTGACCGATTTGCCAACGCCGCCTTTTTCGCCGCCGATGAAATTGAGAGAACTCATGAGATTTCCTGTCTGTTGTGCGTGAGGATTTGCTTGTGCCAATCTTGCCACCGATAGGCGAGCAAGATACGTGCGCACCCCGTATTCAGCTGAGTTTTTTCACCAGCACCTGGCTCTTGCGGTCCCAGTTGTATTTGCGTTTGCGGGCGTCGGGGAGCCAGTCGGGGTCCACCTGTGCAAAGCCGCGTTTCAGAAACCAGTGCATGGTGCGTGTAGTCAGCACGAAGATACTGTCAAAACCTGCCGCACGGGCACGGTGCTCAATGCGCTTCAAAACGCGCTCACCATCACCCTGGCCTTGCACAGCGGGCGACACCGTAAGTGCCGCCATCTCGGCGGTTTTGGCCTCAGGGTAGGGGTAGAGCGCCGCGCAGGCAAAAATGACGCCGTCGTGCTCGATGATGGTGTAGTTGCCCGCGTCACGTTCAATTTCAGTGCGGCTGCGCTTGACCAGGGTGCCGTCCTGCTCGAACGGCTCGATCAATTGCACGATGCCGCTGACATCGTCACTGGTGGCCTCACGCAGGCTCTCCAGTTTTTCGTCGACCACCATGGTGCCAATGCCGTCGTGCACGTAAATTTCAAGCAGCAAAGCGCCATCTACGGCAAAGGGCAGGATATGGCTGCGCTCAACGCCTGCCTTGCAGGCCTTCACGCAGTGCTGCAGATAAAAGGCAGTGTCTGTGGGCTGCAGCGGAGCGGGCAGATCGCGCATCAGCTTTTCAGCGGCTGCCAGCGGCAACTCAGTATCAATGGGGTTGTCATCGCTGGCGGGCAGGATTGGATCAAGCCGGATGCCAGGCACCTCGGTCACGAAGATCAGTTTGTCGGCCTGCAGGGCAACAGCCACTGAGGTGGCCAGCTCTTCCATGGTCAGGTTGAACGCTTCCCCCGTCGGCGAAAAGCCAAACGGAGATAGCAGGACCATCGCGCCAAAGTCCAGTGTGCGCATGATGCCCGCGGTGTCGACCTTTCGCACAAGTCCTGAATGCTGGAAATCCACGCCATCCACAATGCCAACGGGCCTGGCTGTGATGAAGTTACCCGAGATCACCCGCACGGTGGAGCCTGCCATTGGCGTATTGGGAAGGCCCTGGCTGAATGCCGCCTCTATCTCATAGCGCAGTTGGCCGGCTGCTTCCTGGGCGCAATCCAGTGCCACTTCATCGGTGATCCGCATGCCGTGGGAGTAACGTGGCTCGTGTCCCTTGGCCTTGAGTTGCTCGTTCACCTGGGGCCTGAAGCCATGCACCAGCACAATCTTCACGCCCATGCTCAGGATCAGCGCCAGGTCTTGCGCCAAATAGTGAAGCTTGCCCGCTGCAATGGCTTCTCCCGCAATGCCTACCACGAAGGTTTTGCCCCGGTGCATGTGGATGTACGGTGCGACTGAGCGAAACCAGGGAACAAAGGTGAAGTTGAAGACGGAGGACATGCAGGCTAGGGGAGATTAGGGAGCGACAGGGCGGGGATAATCCCCGATTCTCTACGAAGTTATTGCCTTGACTGCACTGCCCCTCCAAATCGAATTTCCTGAATCCTTACCGGTGTCGGGTAAACGCGACGAGATCACCGCCGCACTGCAGCGCCATCAGGTCATCATCGTCTGCGGCGAAACCGGCTCGGGTAAAACCACGCAGCTGCCCAAAATTGCGCTCGCGATGGGGCGCGGCCTGTGCAACTACCCCACATCCCTGCCCGATGGGCGTCCCGCACCGCGTGGCAAGCTTATTGGCCACACCCAGCCGCGTCGTATCGCCGCCAGCAGCGTGGCCAAACGCATTGCCGAGGAGCTGAAAACACCGCTGGGGGAAGTGGTGGGTTTCAAGGTGCGTTTTCAGGATCGTCTGAGTCGCGACGCGTCGGTCAAACTCATGACGGACGGCATTTTGCTGGCCGAGACGCAAACTGACCCGCTGCTCACGGCCTACGACACCATCATCATCGACGAGGCACACGAACGTAGTCTCAATATCGATTTTCTGCTCGGCTACCTGCGTCAGATCCTGCCGCGCCGCCCGGACCTCAAAATCATCGTGACCTCAGCCACGATTGATGCGCAGCGATTTGCCGATCACTTTGCGAGTGGGCGTGGGGGCTTGATTCCAGCCCCAATCATCATGGTGTCCGGCCGCATGTTCCCGGTCGAACAGCGTTACCGTCCGTTTGAAGAGTCGCGTGAATATGACCTGAATAACGCCATTGCTGACGGTGTGGACGAACTCTGGCGCGACGTTCACAACAGCGGCGACATTCTGGTGTTCCTGCCCGGCGAGCGCGAGATCCGTGAAGCCGCCGATCATCTGCGAAAACACCTGAGCCACCAACCCCTTTTTCGAACCGCCGAGGTACTGCCCCTGTTTGCCCGCCTTAGCCAGGCAGAACAGGACCGCATTTTTGACAGTCATGGCGGGCGGCGAATCGTGCTGGCCACCAACGTGGCCGAAACTTCGCTCACCGTCCCGGGCATTCGCTACGTCATTGATGCCGGCACCGCGCGCATGAAGCGTTACAGCTTCAGGAGCAAGGTCGAGCAATTGCTGGTTGAGCCCATCAGCCAGAGTTCGGCCAATCAGCGGGCTGGGCGCTGTGGGCGGGTTGCCAACGGCATCTGCATCCGCCTGTACGATGAGAAGGATTTTGAGAGCCGGCCCAAATTTACCGACCCCGAGATCCTGCGCAGTTCGCTGGCCGGCGTGATTCTTCGCATGAAGTCGCTTCACCTCGGCATTGTTGAAGACTTTCCTTTCCTGGAGCGACCCTCAGGGCGTGCGATTGCCGACGGCTATCTGCTGCTCAACGAATTAGGGGCCGTGGACGACGCCAACGAGCTCACACCCATGGGCCGGGAATTGGCCAAATTGCCGCTGGACCCCCGCGTAGGGCGCATGATTCTCGAAGCACGTTCGCGTGGCGCGCTCGACGAGGTGCTGGTAATTGCATCGGCGCTAAGCGTGCAGGACGTGCGCGACCGGCCGATGGACATGCAGACCCAGGCAGATCAGGCGCACGCCAAGTTTGATGATGAAAAGAGCGAGTTCAGCGGGTATTTGAAGTTGTGGAAATGGCTGGATGATTCGCGCGGAGCCACACATCCAGTGTCCGCTGGCGCGGGCGCGCGAGAAAAAGGGGTCAGACCCCAATCTTCGGAGTTGGCTCCTGGCGGAGCTGACTCCCGAAATCGGGATCTGACCCCAATTTCTCGCCACAAACTCAGCAATCGCCAATACGAGCAACTGTTGCGCCAGAACTTCGTCAACAT
>JANPAZ010000202.1:0-3109 GCA_031430225.1 Rhodoferax sp.
AACCCACCCGCACGACTGCATTACGAAAGGCAAGCTCTGTGGATGGCTTTCTCAAAATTGAAAAACTCGGCAAGACCTTTGTTGCTGGAAAACCGGTGTTTGCCGACGTTTCCTTCACGCTGGACAAGGGGGAATTTGTCTGCATCATTGGTCATTCGGGCTGCGGCAAAACGACCATCCTGAACGTACTGGCCGGGCTGGATACTGCCTCGGATGGCCATGTATTCATGGACGGCCGTGAAGTGGTTGGCCCCAGCCTGGAGAGAGGTGTGGTCTTCCAAAGCCACGCACTCATGCCATGGCTTACCGTGCGCCAGAACATCGCCTTTGCCGTCAAGTCCCGCTGGCCAGACTGGCCTGCCGCCGAGGTAAAAGCCCATGTGGAGAAATTCGTGGCCATGGTTGGCCTGATGGCAGCAATTGACAAAAAGCCCAGCCAGCTCTCGGGTGGCATGAAGCAGCGCGTGGGCATTGCGCGGGCGTTTTGCATCAGCCCCAAGATGCTGCTGCTGGATGAGCCGTTTGGTGCGCTCGATGCGCTCACGCGCGGCACGATTCAGGAAGAGCTGATGAGTATCGTGCGCCAGACGCAGCAGACGGTGTTCATGATCACGCACGATGTGGACGAGGCCATTTTGCTGGCGGACCGCATCCTGCTGATGAAGAACGCATTTGATCCGTCGTCCACAGACATTGCCAAAGAGCCCGGTGCTGTTTACGTGCCGGGTGGCATTGCCGAAGTGGTGGTGAACCCCCTGCCGCGCGACCGCACGCGTGCCAGCTTGCACCACCTGGCCGGCTACTACGACTTGCGCAATCACATCGTCGATTTTCTGGTGCTGCGGGCCATTGCCCACTAAGTCTGCGGCCGTCAACACAATTTTTATTTTCACCTTAACGCCAAGCAAGGAGCATTCATGAATCGCAACGACATCACCGAAAAAATCATCACCGTCAAGGTGTCCAAAGGCATTACCTGGGACAGTGTTGCCAAAAAAGTAGGCTTGAGCAAGGAGTGGGTCACGGCTGGCTGCCTGGGGCAAATGACGTTTGACGACAAACAGGCCAAAATCATTGGCAAGATTTTTGGTCTCAACGCTGAAGAACAGAAATGGCTGCAGGTGGTGCCTTACAAAGGATCACTGCCCACACCCGTTCCGACCGACCCTTTGATCTACCGCTGGTATGAAATTGTGAGCGTCTACGGCACCACGATCAAGGAGCTGATCCATGAAGAGTTTGGCGACGGCATCATGAGCGCGATTGACTTCAGCATGGACATCGTGCGCCAGCCTGACCCCAAGGGCGACCGCGTCAACGTGGTGTTGTCGGGCAAGTTTCTGCCCTACAAGCAGTACTGAACCCGATGGACCTCAAACCACCCCTGCCGCCTTTCACCGCAGAAACGGCCGCGCAGAAAGTGCGCCTGGCCGAAGACGCCTGGAATTCGCGCGACCCCGCGCGTGTGGTGCTGGTCTACACCCCCGACACGCGCTGGCGCAACCGGGTGGAGTTCCCAGTGGGGCGCGGCCAGGTGCAGCAACTGCTGGAGCGCAAGTGGGCCAAAGAGCTGGACTACCGGCTCATCAAGGAGCTGTGGGCTTTTAACGGCGACCGCATCGCCGTGCGGTTTGCCTACGAGTCTCACGACGATTCAGGCCAGTGGTACCGGTCTTATGGCAATGAAAACTGGGAATTCAACGAGCAGGGTTTGATGGTGCAGCGGTTTGCCAGCATCAACGACCTGCCGATCATGGAAGCGGAGCGCAAATTCTTCTGGCCACTGGGTAGGCGGCCTGATGATCATCCGGGGTTGAGTGAGTTGGGGCTTTGAAGGGGTGGGGTAGGGAGGCTTCGAGCTGTAACCGGTCGTACCTGCTAGCGATTTAACTGGTCCAAAGCGGTCATATTGATGTCCGGTCGGTGTTTGATGCGCTGTCAAGTTGTCCGGGATACAGATGCTTGAACAAGGCACTGGTCGCCGGTGTCATTCCTTCAAGCTTTGGCAGCAGGAGGTCGCGTTCAGTAACCAGAACCTTGACGTAGGTTGCCGCGACTGCGTTCCTAGGGATTGGAGCCCTCATCGCTGCGAAGCTGCCGTTGGCAAGCAGGTATCTGCCGTCAGCTATGTTGTAAACATTCCGTCCAAGCGAAAACTCGCCTTTGGTCATTGGCGGGAGCAAAAATCCATGGAGGCATCACCTCATAGTTTGCCCGGCATACCACGGGACAAATTCCTGCTGACTTTTCTTGAGGTACTCCAGACTCAAATAGCGGCCTAGGTCCAGGACAAAAAATACCCCAACAGCGGCCACTGCCACCAGGGCTATGACAAGCTGTTTGGTCTTCATGCGAACACGTCTACTTTTGGATGAACTAACGTGCCGCCTTGTCGCCCCAGAGCTGCTGCAGACGGGCGTCGCGGCCGCAACTGGTGCGGTAGTACTTGTAGCGCACGGGGTTTTTCTTGTAATAGTCTTGGTGGTAGTCCTCTGCCGGATAAAACGTGTTCGCGAGCAGCACCTCGGTCACGACCGGTTCTTTGAATGGTTTGGATTTTTCTAATGCCGCTTTAGAGGCCTGTGCAACTTTGAGTTGCTCGGCATTGACGGCGAATATCGCGCTGCGGTAAGGGCTGCCCCGGTCGCAGAACTGCTGGTCTTTGGTGGTGGGGTCGATGGTGCGCCAGAAGTGCTCCACCAATTGTGCATAGCTCACTTTGGCAGGATCAAAGACAATCTCCACCACTTCGGCGTGCCCGGTGTTGTTCGACGAAACCTGTTCGTACGTGGGGTTCAAGGTGCGCCCGCCCGTGTAACCGGATGTGGTGGAAAGCACGCCAGGTACCTTGTCAAAGTCGGACTCGACACACCAGAAACATCCACCGGCAAAGACCGCCTTTGCCGTGGCGGGCGCAACAGCACCGCCCGCCGGTGGTGTCTGGGCCAGCACTGTGACCGCGACGGACACGGTGAATAGTGCCACCAATGTACGAATGGTTTGTGTGAAATTGTTCATGCAGCCGCCACAAACTTCAGTGCAACCCCGTTGTTGCAGTAACGCAAGCCGGTGGGCTTGGGGCCGTCGTCAAACACATGGCCGTGGTGTC
>JANPAZ010000203.1:0-6999 GCA_031430225.1 Rhodoferax sp.
GGCGTGCCCGCCGTGGTCGACAACAAGCCCGGTGGCGGCGCCATCATCGGGATTGATGCCGTGGCCAAGTCGCCTGCTGACGGCTACACGCTGCTGATGACCACCTCCGGCACAGTGTGGCAAAACCGGGTGCTCTACACCAAGCTGCCCTACAACCTGGACAAAGACCTCACGCCCATTGCCAACTTCCCGTCGGGTCCGCTGGTGGTGGCCGTGCCGGACAAAGTGCCGGCCAAAAACATGCGCGAGTTCATCGAATTTGCCAAGACCAACACCACCTCGATGGGCAGCTATGCACCGGGTTCTTACCCGCACATGGTGGCCGACCGGGTCAATCGCAACGATGGCACCAAGATCCTCACCGTGCATTACCGTGGCGAGTCACCCATGTGGGTGGACGTGGCGTCGGGGCAATTGCAGATCGCCATTGGCAGCTACCAGGCTTTCAACACCGTCGCAACACGTGGCGTGCGGCCCATAGGCGTGACGGGGGGTTATCGCTCGCCCAAGCTGCCCGATGTGCCCACGCTGGTGGAGCAGGGCCTCACCGATGCCTTGGTGGGGCTCGAGGGCGGCTTGCCGCTGATGGCACCTGCCGGCACGCCCGAGGCTGTGCTCAAGCTGCTGTCAAGCGTGGTCGTGGAAGGCGCCAACTCGGAAAGAGCCGCCAAGCTGCGCGAGTCTTTTGGCATTCCCAACAAACCCAAAAACCTGGTTGAGACCCGCCGTGACTGGGAGCGCGACGTGCCGGTCTGGATCAAGCTGGCGGTAGATTTGGGTATCAAGCTCGATTGATTTTCCGTTTCTGATGTTTTTCAAAGAGTCCTGGGGTGCAGCCCTTGCTGTCGCCCTGTTGCTTGCGTTGTGCGGCTGCGCAAGCTCAGCGCAAGAATTCACGAACAACTACGCGGGCCGCATCGACAAGCCCATCAGCGAGCTATTGCGCTGGCAGGCAGATCGCATTAAAAACAATCTGCCACCCGACCCGAAAACACCCACACCCACGGTTAAGCCAGACCTGAGTTTCATCCAGGCCAACGCACGCGCAGGGGCTGCCATGGTGCCCGCTGCAACATGGATTGGCCACGCCAGCACACTGGTGCAGGCCAGCGGGTTGAATGTACTGACCGACCCCATTTTTTCCGAGCGCGCCTTTCCCGTGCAGTTTGCTGGCCCCAAACGCGCGCAGCCACCAGGTCTGGCGTTGAGCGAATTGCCGCATATTGACGTGGTGGTGATCTCCCACAACCACTACGACCACCTCGACCGCAACTCGGTATTTGCGTTGTCGCGCCAGCCCGGTGGGTCGCCACTCTTTCTGGTGCCGATGGGGCTCAAGGCATGGATGGCGGCCATCGATATTCAAAACGTGCGTGAGCTCGACTGGTGGCAAAGCGCCAAGGTCGGGCACGTTGAATTCATGCTCACACCCGTGCAACATTGGTCCGCGCGCAGCTTTTCTGACCGGTATGAAACCTTGTGGGGCGGTTGGGCCGTGCTCGGCCCCGATTTCCATTGGTACTACAGCGGCGACACCGGTTACAGCCGGGATTTTGCGGACACCCGCGCCCGCCTGGCCCCGCGCCAAAGCCCGGCTCAGGGCGGTGGCTTTGACCTGGCGCTGATAGCGGTCGGTGCTTACGAGCCGCGCTGGTTCATGAAAGAGCAGCACCTCAACCCGGCTGAATCCGTGCAGGTGCATCTGGACGTGGGCGCCAAGCGCAGCCTGGGCGTGCACTGGGGCACGTTCAACCTCACTGACGAGCCGCTGGACCAGCCACCACGGGATCTGGCGGCTGCCCGTGATGCGGCCAAGCTTGCAGCAGACGATTTTTTTCTGCTGGCAGTGGGGGAGACCCGCAAGATGCGCCGACGCACATTACCCTGACGACCGCCAGCCCCAGCGGCCTTCTCTGTTGGGGGCTCCTTAGGCAGGCAAGAGGCCGCGCTTGCGCAGCATGGGCTCCACCTGCGGATCACGGCCCCTGAAATCACGATACGCCCGCGCCGGGTCCTGGCGGTTGCCCGCGCTATAGATGTTGTCGTGCAGAAGTTTGGCAGTGGTTGCATCAAACGCATTGCCCGTGGCTTTGAAGGCTTCAAACGCATCGGCCTCCAGTACCTCGGCCCACATGTAGACGTAGTAACCCGCTGCATACCCTGAGCCTGCAAACAGATGCTGAAAATGGGGCAGATGGTGGCGCAGGCCAATGTCCGTGGGGACGCCCAGCAACTCGCACTGCGCGGCCTCAAATTTGGCAATGTCAACCACCGTGCCGTTGGGCAGGCTGTGCAGGGCCATGTCGATCAATGCCGGGCCGGTATACATCAACGTGATCCAAGCCTGGTTGAAGCGCCGCGCAGCCTCAAGTTTGTCCAGGAGCGCGGTGGGAAGTGGCTCGCCGGTTTCAAAATGCAAAGCATGGCGCTGAAGCACGTCGCGGTCCAGCGCCCAGTTTTCGAACAGCTGCGACGGCAACTCCACAAAGTCGCGCAGCACGCTGGTGCCCGCCAGCCGCTCGTGCCGAACCTGCGACAACAAGCCGTGCAGGGCGTGCCCAAACTCATGAAACAGTGTCTTGACATCGTCAAAACCCAAGAGCGTGGGGCTGGACTTGGCGAAATTGTTGTTGTTGATGACGATGGGAAGCGTGCCGCCCTGATGCCCTGACTGGCTGCGAAAAATACTCATCCATGCACCACTGCGCTTTGAGGGCCGCGCAAAGTTATCGCCCAGGAATACACCCAACACTGCACCGTCGGCACGTTGTACTTCCCAGGCCCGCACGTCAGGGTGGTACAGCGCCAGACCTTTTTGTTCGACAAAGCGCAGGCCAAACAGTTGACCCGCGCAATCGAACATGGCAGCAATCATGTTGTCCAGCGTGAAATAGGGCTTGAGTGCCGCGTCGTCCAGGTCAAATTTTTGCACCCTGACTTTCTCAGCCAGATATCGCCAGTCCCACGCGGTGGCGGGTGTCGGCTCGCCCAGGCTGGTTGCCATGGCATTCAGGGCGATGCGGTCTTCTTGCGCTTTTGCCTTGGCGGGCTCCCACGCCTTTCCCAGCAGATTCAGCACCGCCGCCGTGTTGCCCGCCATGCGGTCTACAAGTTCATAGTCGGCGTAATTGGCATAGCCGAGCAATTGAGCCTGTTCCTGCCGCAATTGCATGATTCGTTGCGCGACCGGGCGGTTGTCATGCTCGCCGTGGTGCGCACCCCGCTGCGTGCGCGCACGCCAAAGGGTTTCGCGCAGATCGCGCCGGGCGGAAAACGTCAGGAAGGGCTCAGTCAATGAAGGCGACAAGGTGACCGCATGGCGGTTTTCACCCAGACCCCGCTGGGCGGCGGCAGTGCGCGTGGCCTCCTGTAAAAACGGGGGTAGACCGGCCAGGTCGGCTTCTGATGTGAGCTCCAGCGTAAAGCTGCTTTCATCGGCCAACAAATTCTGGGCAAAGGCGGTGTACTGCGTTGCCAGCTCTTGCACCACATCGCCATAGCGCAGCCGGGCGTCGCCCTGCAACTCGGCTCCCGCCCGCACGAAATCCAGGTGCACTCTTTCCAGCAGGCGCAGGTCTTGCCGATCCAGCGCAAGCCGTTGGCGCTGCTGGTAGAGGATATCCACGCGGGCAAATAAACCCGCGTCCATATAGATCGCGTTGTCATGCGCGGCCAAACGGGGAGCCATTGCGCGTTGCACGGCCTGTAATTCGGGACTGGTCTCACTGTTCGCCAGGTTGTGAAACAACAGCTCGATTCGGTTGTGCAAGCGGCCGCATTGGTCAAATGCCTGCAACGTATTGGCGAATGTGGGCAGGTCTGCCTGGGTCGCTATGGCATCCAGCTCTGCGCGGTGGGCTGCCATTGCGATGTCAAAAGCAGGCTCGAAGTGTTCTGGCTTGACCCGATCGAAAGGGGGCAGTCCGTAGCGGGTCTGCCAGGGGGTGAGCAAAGGATTTTCGGCTGACGCGAGGCTGTGATTTGAGGCGTTCATAGTGCGGTTTGACTGACGGTCATGTTTGGCTCCGATGCATTACAGATCCACTGCGTAACGCACCAGCATCTGTGCCTGGGTTTCTGCCGGTATGTCACCGCCAATCTGGTCCTTGAGCATCTCGCCCATGGACGGCAGGGCGGCCCGGTCGATGTGGCGCGCCGGGTCCCACAGGGCCGAGCGCATCAAGGCCTTGGCACAGTGCAAGTAGGCGGCTTGCACGGCGACGCGAATCACCAGCTTTGGCATGCGTTTGGCATCTGCACAGGCGCTGCGGTCAACCTCATCGTCTGATAGTGTGGCCGTGCCGTTCACGCGCAGGGTTTCATCCACGCCGGGCACCAGAAACAACAGGCCCACCCGGCCGGTCTGCACAATGTTCTCAAGCGTATCGAGCCGGTTGTTGCCGGGTGAGTCTGGGATCAGCAGGGTGCCACTGTCGAGCACCTTGACGAAGCCCGGCTCACCGCCGCGCGGTGATGCGTCCAGATCGCCAGCCGCACCTGCGCTGGACACCACCACAAGAGGCGACAGTTCAACGAAGCGGATGCAATGCGCGTCAAGCAGCGGCAGCTCTTTTTTGACAGACCGCTCGCGCGCATTGCCGTAGAGCCTGCGTAGATCTTCAAAACTGGTGATGGTCATGGGTGGGCCTTTTTGGGGTCTTTTGCCTTGCAGGCGTCAAGTTGGCATTATCGAACAGCGCCGGGTAGCAGGTCGCGCTTCGCATACCGGGCAAGTCTCCGTTCGTCCTACACGCCCATGCCATGTCAGGGCAAACAATGGATTCATTCATTCACGAATCAGGAGACCCTTATGAAATCGAATCTCATCACAGCCCTTTTGGTGGTCTCGGCCACCTCCTTTGGTGTCGCGCTTCCATCCGCCATGGCGCAAGGAACGAACACGCCAACCATTGACCGTGCGCAGCAGCAAATCAGCGCCCGCATCCGTCAGGGTATGGCCTCAGGCCATATCACGCCGTCCGAAGCGCGGGAACTCTTTCGGCGCGACCGCGAGATTGAGCTGCACGAGATCCGGGTGAAGTCAAACGGCAACGCGACGCCACAGGAGCGCCAGCAGCTAAGGGCGGAGCTGGACGGGCTCGCCGCCGAGGTAGAGCGCATGATGGCCAACAGTGCCGTCGTGACACACAACGGCAATGCCAACACACCTGGTATCGATAGCATGGAGGCCAACATCAGGGCGCGTATTGACGAGGGTGTACGCACCGGGCGCATCAACCAGCGCGAGGCGGGCCGCCTTTACCGGCAAGAGCGTGACTTTGCCCGCCACGAGGCGATGTACAAGCGCGATGGTGTGGTGACGCCGCAAGAGCGCCGCCAGTTGCGCGAAGAATTGTCGCGACTCAGCGATGCCGTGGACCGCATGGTTAGCAACAGACCCAACAGCCAGTTGCGCAGCGAGCCACGGGGCTGAACGCAATAAAGAAGCTGACTGCGCGCTAACCGCGCGCAATCACCGCACAGGCCACACGTGGACCTGAGTTGCCGGTAGGCTGCGTCTTGAAGTCGTCGGGGTCGCGGTGAACGATCAGGCCACGACCGATGACATCGGTCGCGCCTTCACCCACCGTGATGGAATTTGACGTGTAGCCGAAGCGGGCCACGCCGCTCGCATCGGCCTTCAGGCTGATCAGATCACCGGCATGGTGTTCGCTGTGGTCATGGGCACCGTGTGCCTTGCCTTGAGGGTTGAAATGCCCGCCCGTGCTCATGCCGTCGCCGCTGGAACAGTCTCCCTTGTCATGCACGTGAAAACCGTGCTCTTTGTTCGGAGCCAGGCCGCGGACTTCACCCGACACCCGCACGCCATTGCTTTGTTTGACAAAAGTCACCGTGCCGGAGGCTGTGTTCCCTGTGGTGGATACCAGTTGTGCCGTTGCGGTGGGTCCGGTGGAGACGCCGGCGCAGGCCGAAACCAGAACGGCAATTGCGATGGGTGTGATGAGTCTGATCATGGGGTGTGTCCTCGGATTTTGAGTTTGGAACCTGGTGCTGCAATCGTCATGGACAGTACCAGCATTTCAATGTCACTGCCGGGCTGGGGTTTGCGCATGCTGGGCCCAGCGGGCCGCACCGGGTGGTTTATCTGCGGCGCAGCGGGCTGTCGTGCACGATGCCCCATGAATCATCGCGTGACGACCGATTGCTGGAACTCTTCTGGCGAACTTCCTCAACCGCCTGCTCCAGTGCCGGAGAATAGGCGGGGCGCTGGTTTGCGTACCAAAGTGCAAACCCGACTGCACCGACGATCACGACGATGCCCAGCACGATTTGCAGCGCGCTGATCCAAACACTGTGTTTTGAGTCGTCATCCATACCGTTAGTCTACTAACGGCGAGGCCTAAAGGCAAGAAATAGGGTCTAAAAGCGCCGCTTTTTCACGGTTTGGCCTAAAGATTGATCCAAAAATGCCGGGGCTTCGTTCGAAATAATTCGTTGAGCGCCGCCCATTTAATGCACCACAAACTCGTAGGTGACTTCCTCGCTCTCCACCATGTCCAAAATGCCGTTCAGCGTATCGTCATCTTCTGCACCGGTCCAGGTTTCTTCAGGGTCTGTGGCAAACAGGGGCTCGAAGGTCAGGTCCAGAAACTGGTTGTTTGGCCGACCACCCGACAGCTTCAGCACGGGCGTGCCTTCAGAGGTTTCGACCAACTCCCAGTCATCGGGCACCGACATTTCAAGCCTGATGGTGACGTGCAGTTTTTTCATGGCTTACTTCGCCCCAAACTTTGCGTAGTAGGCCATCACCGACGGTGTCTGGGCAATTCGCTTCATGTGGTCGTTGAGCGCAGGGGCAACCTTTTCGACCAGATCTTTCGGGATATGGTCCCACCGACCCGAATTGAGGCCGCGCACGTCTATGAAAACCTTCAGGTCGGCCACGGTGAGGCGGTTGTCAGAAAAATACTCGCCGCCGCGTGCTTGCAACTGGCTTTGCAACCAGGCCAGGTACACCGGCATGGAGCCGTTGACCAG
>JANPAZ010000204.1:0-1914 GCA_031430225.1 Rhodoferax sp.
GAGCGTGAGCAGCGCGAGTTTCTGGCGTTTGCCGATGTGTCGCTCAAGGTTGACGATGGTGAGTTTGTGTGTGTGGTGGGGCCCAGCGGTTGCGGCAAGACGACGCTGCTCAACGTGGTGGCCGGCTTGCTGCCCTATGACGAAGGTGCTTTGCGAATCGGTGGTGCGCTGGTCAATGGGCCGGGTTTGTCACGCGCCGTGGTGTTCCAGCAAGCCAGCCTGTTGCCCTGGCGCACGGTCACCGGCAATGTCAGGTTTGGCATGGAAATGCAGCGCCGTTTTGACGAGGCCACCATGAAGGAAAGGGCAGACCGGTTCACCAAGCTGGTCGGCCTGTCTGGCTTTGAGGCCCGATTCCCCTCTGAGCTGTCAGGTGGCATGCAGCAGCGCGTCAACCTGGCGCGTGCGCTGGCCACAGACCCGGAAGTCCTGCTGATGGACGAGCCCTTTGCCGCGCTAGACGCGCAGACGCGAGAGTTCATGCAGTCCGAATTACTCAAGATCTGGGCCAAGCAGCAAAAGACCGTGCTCTTCATCACCCACCAGATTGACGAAGCCGTGTACCTGGCCGACCGGGTGGTCGTCATGGGTACTCGACCAGGCCGCATCAAGGCAGTATTTGACGTACCGTTTGAGCGCCCGCGAACTTTGTCCATCAAGCGCGACCCTGCCTTTTTGAGCCTGGTGGACCAGGTCTGGCGGCTGATTGAAGAAGAGGCTGCGGGAATCGGCGTGATCCGCGTGCCCGACTAAACCTGGAGCCATGATGTCTGCACTTCCTGCACCAAACACCCCGACTGCGTCGCCTGTTCAAGCGCCTCGCGTACGCCCAAAGCCGTCCCTCTTCCAGCAGCACCGTGCACTGGTGCTGGGCACCACATCGGTCATCGTGATGCTTGTGTTGTGGGAACTGATCTGGCAATCTGGCAGGATCTCCCCCTTGTTCTTCAGCGGCCCGTCTGCCGTGGCGACGCGTTTCGTCCATGAGTTGAAAAACGGCAACTTGTTGTCAGACATGGCGTACAGCGGACGCAACTTTCTGGTCGGGTTCAGCCTGGCCTGTCTGGTCGCCATTCCGCTCGGAATCCTGCTCGGTTGGTACCGCAACTTCAGGCTGCTGGTGGATCCGTTTCTGAACGCGTTTTACGCCACGCCCCGCATTGCCTTCATCCCGCTGATCATCATCTGGTTCGGCATTGGCATGTGGTCCAAAGTTTTCATCATCTTTTTGGCGGTGCTGTTCCCGGTGCTCATCAACACCATCGCCGGCGTGAAAAACCTCGACCCGGATCTGCTCAAGTCAGCGCGGGCATTTTGCGCGCTGGACCGTCAGATTTTCATGACGATCGCGTTGCCCTCATCCGTACCCTTCATTCTGGCGGGCGTGCGCCAAGGTGTTGCGCACGGACTGATTGGCGTCATTGTGGGCGAGTTGTTTGCGGGCAATGAAGGCATTGGCTTCATGATTGCCTATGCCGGTCAAACGTTTGCTACTGATTTGTTGCTTTGCGGGGTGCTGATCACCGCCACGGCAGGCATTGTCATCACCCTGATTGCGGATCGCATTCAGCGTCATTTTTCCAAATGGCGTCCGAACGACATCGGAGGCTGAGCCGTGGCAAAAATTGTTCTGGGTATTGGGGCATCGCATGGGCCCATGTTGTCAACACCCCCCGCACAGTGGGACCTGCGTGCGGGCGCTGACCGGGCCAACAAAAACCACGCGTTTCAGGGTGAGCTGATGGACTTCGTCACGCTGAAGTCCCACCGCTCCGAGGATTTCAGCCACGCGGCGAGCCTGCCAGAGCGTCAAGTGCGCTTTGACCGTTGCCAAAGCGCACTTGACGTACTTGCCGCCAAATTTCGCGCGGCCGCCGCTGATGTGGTGGTGGTGGTCGGCAATGACCAGCGTGA
>JANPAZ010000205.1:0-2656 GCA_031430225.1 Rhodoferax sp.
GTCATTTGCCGGTGGTGCCGCGAAAAAAGGCAGGCGCAGGTCGCGGCAGGCTTGCCAGTCGGACCCGGCCACAGCGTTGTCCATGCGGGTTCCTGGCACGGCTTGCAACATTTTCTGGCAGGCCGACGCCACAGCCGCTACGGCACCCCGCAAGCGCACAAAGAGCAAGTCACGCCCCCCGCCTGCCCCGACAGGCGCAGTACCCGACGGGGGCGTGTCGTCATGGACCCAGCAACTCGCGTTCAGGGGCAAAGGCTGCGCGCCCCATCGGTGCAATTGCGCCAGCGCGCTGGTCTGGTCCAGCTCAAACACCAGTGTGGCCTCGGCGGGCGCTACCGGCAGCACCTTGAGCGACACATCGGTGATCACACCCAGCGTGCCCATGGAGCCCGCCATCAGGCGGGACACGTCGTAGCCCGCCACATTTTTCATGACCTGCCCGCCAAAGGTGAGGTGCTCGGCGCGGCCATTGAGCAACTGAACGCCCAGCATGTAATCGCGCACACCACCGGCGCTGGCACGGGCCGGGCCACTCAAGCCCGCCGCGACCATGCCACCGACGGTCGCGACGGCACCGGCAGTTTTACCCACCGAAAAGTGGGGTGGCTCGAAAGGGAGGCATTGGCCCTTCTCGGCCAGCGCTGCCTCCAGCTCTGCCAGCGGCGTGCCGGCACGCACCGTGACGACCAGTTCGCTGGGCTCATAGCTGGTGATGCCAGTCAACGGCCTCGTGTCCAGAATTTCCCCTTGCAGCAAACGGCCGTAAAAATCTTTACTGCCACCACCGCGAATGCGCAATGCCTTACCGCTGGCCGATGCGCCCCGCACCTGATCTGCTATGTGTTGAAGTGCTGCGTCCATAAGTGACTTCGTCAGTCCTTAAAAAAGTTCACCGGCAGCCCCGGCACATTGACCCGAAGGGACAGCACGCAACCCGACAACGGCAGCTCTGCCAGCTCATGGGCAGAACGCCCGTGGCGGGCCGTGGTCAGGTAGAGGGTTTGCAAGTCGTCCCCGCCAAAGCAGGGCATGGTGGGGCACATCACCGGCACGGGGATCTCGGCGATCAGGCGACCGTCTGGCGCAAACTTGCACAGGCGTTTGCCTTCAAACATTGCCGCGTAGTAATTGCCTTCAGCATCCACGGCGGCACCGTCTGGGCGACCCTGGTAGGCCTCAAAGCCGGCGCGGCCATAGGCCCAGTCTGCGGGCTTGGCATCGAACTGATGAAAGACACGTCCTGCACTCATCAGGTTGTCATCTGCATCCCAGTTCCAGGCACGAATCACGTGGGTCAGCGTGTCAGACCAGTAGATGGTTTTGGTATCGGGCGACCAGGCCAGGCCATTGGCAACGGTTGAGTCGCCCGCCATGCGCTGAAGACCAGATGATCGGCCTTCGCGGCAATCCAGCGAAAAAAGTTCAGCGGCCGATTTGTCACGTGGCTCGTACATGGAGCCCGCCCAAAAACGGCCTAACGGATCGGCCTTGCCATCGTTAAAGCGCGTGGTGGTCGTCTCATGCCTGGCACGGGCGATCAGCGTCAAAGCGCCACCAAATTCACGCGCACGGTAAATGCCGTCGCGCAGGGCAATCACCAGCCCGCCAGAGGCTGCGGGCGCTATGCAACCGGGCTCCGACGGCATCGGCCACTGTTCAACCGTACCCATGAAGACATTGACACGCAGAATTTTTTTCCCGGGAATATCCACCCAATACAGCGTCTGCTCATTGGGATGCCAGAACGGAGATTCGCCCAGTTCACTGGGTTCGGATGCAACCGTTTGCCAGTTCACTGGCGCGGCGCTCACTGGAATACCTCCTTGTTGCGCACTTCGGTACGAGCTTGCTTGGGGCGCCCCGGCAAGGCGCTCATTTGACCTTGCTCACACTGATCGTCATGTCGGTAGACATGGACTCGCCGGGCTGCAACACACACACGCCGAGTGCCTCGGCCGTGGCCACCCTGCGCTCCATCAGGTTGATGGCATTGTTGATGTGGCTCACCGGCTCAATGGCGACAAAATCGCGCGTGGCATTGGTGAATACGACCACGCGACTCAGCTTGCTGCTCAGTCGGGTGTGCAGCAGCTCGTCGCGCAGATGCACCACACCGGTCCATCCGTCAAAGCAATGATCTACATCGAGGTCTGCACAATCTACATCAAGCCCACTGGTCGCGGCGCGGTGGGTAGGCAGCTTTTGTGCGTCCATCTCCCAGCGACCCGTCGCCTCAAATGCGATATGGCTGTGTGCGCGTTTTACAAAATACGGATGCCAGCCCAGGCCCACCGGTGTGGGGGATGCCGACTGGTTGGTGATGCTCAATGTAACTTCCAGCTCGTTGGCCGTAAGGCGAAAAGCTTGCGAAGTATCAAACGCAAAAGGCCAGGAGGCGTCTGGCTTATGCTCGTACGAGACCAGCGCAAAGTGGTCATTGGCCTCCAGCACCTCCCAGGGTCGCTGCCAACCCACACCATGAATGGCGTGCGGCTCATCGCCATTGTTTTTCACCAGCGGATGGCTGGTGCCGTTCCATTGCAGCGTGGCGTGGGCGATGCGGTTGGAAAACGGCACCAACGGGTAACAACCCGCCTCGCGCGCCGTTGTCAGCGCCAAAGCGGGGCGCGAACGCAGCACCGGCACATCGTCCAGC
>JANPAZ010000206.1:0-13946 GCA_031430225.1 Rhodoferax sp.
CAAGGCATTGGCAGACGCGCCGTCAGTGCAGCACTGATCGCCATGCCTGCAATTTGGCTGGGCACTCGCGCTCACGCTCAAGCCACACGGCAGCTCACACCGTCGCAGACCGAGGGGCCGTTCTATCCGGTGGCCATCCCCAAGGATTCAGACTACGACCTCTTGCGCCATGGCAACCTGGCTTACGGGCAAGGGCAGGCCGTGTGGGTGCAAGGAACGGTCATCGACACGGGTGGCAAAGCGGTGGCGGGTGCACAGGTTGAAATATGGCAGGCAGACCACGCGGGCCACTACGACCACCCGGGCGATGGCAGCCGTATTGACCCCGCCTTTCAGGGCTTTGGCCGCATAACGGTGGGCGCGGATGGCAGCTACCGCTTTCGCACCATTCGCCCGGTGCCGTATAGCGGCCGCGCACCGCATATTCACTTTAAGGTCAAGCTTGGGCAGCGTGAGTTGCTGACGACACAGCTTTATGACGCTGCTGCTACCGGCAATGCGCGTGATTTCTTGTGGCGCAACCTGCGAAGTGATGCGGAGCGGGCCGCACTCACCGTGCCTTTTGTGGCCGGCAGTGACGGGATGACGGCGCGGTTTGAGATTGTTGTGCGGGGGTGAGCTGTCTTGTGGGCCGGCTGCGGCGACAGGGCCAGGCCCATGACTGATTTGCAAACTCTATATAGTGAGCCAACTGTCAAAGATATACCTCATAGACCGTCAACAAAGGCTGGGTGCAAGCATGTCAATCAATCATTGGAAAATCGGAAAACGTTTAGGGTTTGGATTCAGTTTGGTCTTGTTGATGCTGATCGCGCTAACAGTGCTTGGCATTAGCCGCGTGTCGAACATAAACCGTAGCCTGAGTACGATCGGGGAAGTCAACAGCGTCAAGCAGCGTTACGCCATCAACTTTCGCGGTAGCGTTCATGACCGCGCCATCAGCGTGCGAGACGTTACTCTGGAGCCCAGCAAGGACGCGATTCAGACGCAGCTCACCCTGATCAAGAAATTGGCTGACGATTACGCCAAATCAGCAGGCCCACTGGATGAAATGTTTGCCAAAGGTCAGGACGTCACAGAGGATGAAAGGTCGGCACTGGCCAAAATCAAGGAGATCGAGGCCAAGACACTTCCGCTGACGGAAAAAGTGATTGAGCTTCGTCTGGCCGACAAAGGCGAAGAGGCGATCAAACTTCTTCTTGCAGAGGTGCGGCCGGCCTATGTGCAATGGCTTGGCAGCATCAACCGGCTGATTGATCTTGAAGAAGGGAAGAACAAGATTGAGTCTGCCAACGCCCGTTCCGTTGCTGAACAGTTTCAGTATTTGATGCTGGTAACTTGTTTTGCAGCAATAGTCCTGGGTGGTTTGATTGCCTGGTTCATTACACGCGGCTTGGTAGGTCAACTCGGTGGCGAACCCAGCACGGCCGCCGAGTTGGCACGTTCTGTAGCGCAAGGCGACCTCAGCGTGCACATCGACGTGAAGCCGGGGGACAGTACCAGCCTGATGGTGCAACTCCAGACGATGCAGACCAGCCTGTCCAACCTGGTCGCCAAAGTTCGCCAGAGCGCCGAAGACATTTCCACCGCGAGTGCCGAAATCGCCACCGGGAACCAGGACCTGTCTGCCCGCACCGAGGGCCAGGCCAGTGCCCTGCAAACCACTGCCTCGAGCATGGAGCAGCTCAGTGCCACGGTCAAACAAAACGCCGACAATGCCAGACAGGCCAATCAGCTCGCCGCCAACGCGTCCAGCGTGGCAATTCAAGGCGGCGAAGTAGTCGGGCAAGTGGTGGAAACGATGAAGGGCATCAATGAAAGCTCGCGTAAGATTTCTGACATCATCAGTGTCATTGATGGCATTGCTTTTCAGACCAATATTCTGGCTTTGAATGCTGCCGTAGAAGCCGCCCGGGCAGGTGAGCAAGGTCGTGGCTTTGCGGTGGTGGCCACCGAAGTGCGCTCTCTTGCGGGGCGATCGGCTGAAGCGGCCAAAGAGATCAAGAGCCTGATCAGCGCCAGCGTGGAGCGGGTAGGCCAAGGCACGACCCTGGTGGATAAAGCTGGGGAAACCATGACTGAGGTAGTGCGCTCGATCAAGAGGGTGACTGACATCATGGGGGAGATCAGCGCTGCCAGCAGCGAGCAAGCGGCCGGTGTGGCTCAAGTCGGAAATGCCGTGACACAGATGGACCAGGTAACCCAGCAAAATGCCGCTTTGGTAGAGCAGATGGCCGCAGCAGCAGGCAGTCTCAAATCGCAAGCTGGTGCTCTCGTGGAAACAGTTGCAGTCTTCAAACTTGATGCCCGCAACGAGTTGGCGGGAACCACGATGCGTTCGCCAACACTTAAAAGTCCACGGTTCGCTGGTGGCGAGCAGCACGCCACTCGAACTGCGGCGCAGAGCCCCGCCCCCTTACGGCTAATGCAGACTAATCCAGCACCCAACGCGACTCGGCCTGTGGCAACGGCCAAGAGCACACAAAAGAGCACACAAGCCGCGGGGGAAGATAGCTGGGAGACTTTTTGAGTGCATTCCGCAGTAGCCGTGGCGGCCAGCCATAGGCACCAATCTTGACCTTCATCAAAGCCCAGCCCCCAAGTCCGGCGCAAGATAAACCATCGACTACTCAAGAGGTTTGTGCCATGACAATGACCAAGATCACCGCGCCTTTCAAAGTTCAACTCCTGGCCCAGCGCGCCAGCCTGCTGGACCAGCTTGCCACGCTGCGGGGTGGCAACGTGGGGCGGGTGGAGGCATCGGCGGCGCACTTTGGCCAGACCGAGGACTCCACGGCACAGGTCACCACCGCACGTGAAATCGAATTTGCGCTTGACGACCGCGAGACGGCGGAGCTCAGCATGGTGGACGCCGCGCTGCGCCGCATCGAGGCAGGCGTGTACGGCCTGTGCATTGATTGCGGCGTGGAGATTCCGGCCGCGCGCCTGCATGCCGCACCTGAGGCCATGCGCTGTATTAGCTGCCAGGAAAAGGTGGAATAGCGCGCCGTACCCAGGCCAACAGCACGCTGCGGGCATGGTGGTTCGGGTTCGCGACTCCCCGCGCGGGTCCCAGGCCGCGCTTGGCTGCTATCCTGCACGCCAGCGCCACTGACAGGCGCACGAGCACCCGCCATGAACTACAGTTTTCTGTCTGCCACGATATTGCTGATCCTGATTACGGATCCGTTTGGCAATATTCCCATTTTTGCCAACGCGCTTAAAAATGTGCCGCCATCGCGTCGGCCGCTGGTCATCCTGCGCGAAGTCCTGATTGCCTTTGCGCTGCTGTTGACCTTCATGTTTGTGGGTGACGGTTTCTTGCGGGTGATGAATTTGAGTCCGCTGTCGCTGCAGATTGCCGGCGGCGTGATTTTGTTTCTGATTGCACTGCGCATGATTTTTCCTCCGCCTGCTGCGGCCGAGCCCGACGCGATGCAAAGCGAGCCCTTGATCGTGCCGCTGGCCATTCCTGCGCTGGCCGGGCCTTCGGCACTGGCCACCGTGATGCTGCTGGTGTCTCAGGCACCGGAGCGCCGCTGGGAATGGATCGCGGCCCTGAGCGTGACCATGCTGGTGTGCGCCGTGGTGCTGGTGCTGGCCGAGCGCATCCAGCGTGTGCTGGGCGACCGGTTTGTGGTGGCGGTGGAACGCCTGATGGGATTGATCCTGGTGGCTGTATCAGTCGAAATGCTGCTGCGCGGTTTCAAGACGTTTGCCACGCAGCTGCCTCAGGGATAGTCCCGGGGTACAGCCCAGGTCGTGCCGGCAAAGTTCCGACACAGTCCCCAAATAGCGCCGAAATAATGCAAGGGTAACTCCCAGTTTGCGTACTAAAGCTTCTTGTTAAAGTGACTGACATGTTAGATGTTAAATACTAACCCTTGCGCATCCACACGCCACAAACATGCCCAAGATAGGTGTTCTACCCGTCAGTTTGAAACGGCCTGCGAGAGCCGCTGCGGCATCGCCTGCTCCGTTGATGGCTGAAGAGACCAGCCAGCGCGCCCAGGCCTACGCCAGCTTTACCCGGCAAATATTGAATGGCGGCATTCGCGCGGGCCAGTTTGTCACGCAACGTGAGTTGACCAACTTGCTCGATACCCCACTGGGTGCCGTGCGCGAGATGATTCCCCGGCTGGAAGCGGGCGGCCTGATCAAAACGGTGCCACAGCGTGGTTTGCAAGTCACGCCGGTGGATCTCAAGCTGATCCGCAATGCGTTTCATATCCGCAGCATGATTGAGTGCGAAGCGATCAGCCAGTTTGCAGGCACCGCCAGCGACGCCGAACTGGACCACATCGACCAGCAGCACCAGGACATCTTGCAGCGCGCCAGTGCCGGGCCTGCCAACGAGCAGTTGCTCAGCGATGCCCAGGCGGTGGATTGGGGCCTGCACGAGCGCATGGTGGATGCAATGGGCAACGAAATCATGTCGGAGATGTACCGGGTCAATAGCCTGCGCATCCGGCTGATCAGCCTTGAAAACGCCATGCAGCTCAAGCCATCCATGCAAGAGCATTTGCTGTTCATAAGTGCATTGCGCCGTCGCGACGAAGCTCAGGCACGCAGCCTCATGCATGCCCACATTGAAAGCGCCCGCACCCGCGTGCTTGAAGCGGCGCTGGGTCAATTGCCCGGGTTTAGGGCCAATGCCGGGCAGCCGTCTGAACAGGCTGCCCGACAACGAGTTGGTTAGTGCAACGACCATTTCACCATTCATTTCACCGTTCATTTCAATACTCACAAAAGGAAACATCCATGAAAAACCTCAACAAACGTCAGTTCATTTCAGGCGCTACCGCCACAGTCGCAGGCCTGGCCTGCCCTACCCTGCTCAGGGCGCAGCCGGTCACCATCCGCTGGGGCGAGTCACTCGCGGGCTCACACCCGCAGGTACAAATGGCGGAACGGGTGGCCAAAGAAGTCAAAGAGAAAACAGGCGGCCGAATCGAGATGCAGATCTTCCCCAACAGCCAGCTGGGTTCGGGCAAGGACATGATTGAGGCGGTGTCGTCCGGCGCGCTGCAAATGACAACCGATGGCGCGGGGGCTTTGGGCGCTTTTCTTCCGCAACTGTCTGTGATTGAAGCGCCTTACCTGTGGCGCAATGCCGCGCACATGGCCAAGGCAGCTGGCACCCCGCTGTTTGCCAAGATGAATGACGACCTGGTGTCCAAGCGCGGCATGCGCATGCTCAACATCACCTACTACGGCAAGCGCCACCTCACCACGGGTAGCAAGGCGGTGCGCACACCCGCTGACATGGTGGGCTTCAAACTGCGCGTGCCGCCGGTAGACGTGTTCCGGGCCATGGCGGAATCGTGGGGCGCCAAGGCCACGCCGATCGCGTTTGGCGAGTTGTATCTGGCACTGAGCCAGGGCGCGGTGGATGGTCAAGAGAACCCGCTGCCGACCATACAGAGCGGCAAGTTTTTTGAAGTGCAGAAGTTTCTGGTGCTCACCGAGCACATCATCACGCCACGCATGGTGATCGTGAACGAAGCCTTCTGGAAAGGCCAGAAACCCGCAGACCGCGAGGTGCTGCAAGCCGCACTGGCAAACGGTGCTGCCTGGCAAGACAAAGAACTGCTCAGCCAGGAGGCCACGCTGGTGGGCACCTTCAAAACCGCCGGCATGACCGTGATCGAGCCTGACCTGGCGTTGTGGCGCAAACCGGTGCTGGACGCCGTACCCAAATTGTTTGCCGACAAATGGGGCAAGGGCACGTTTGAATCTTTGCTGGCGCTGTGAAGGTCGCGCTGGGAGACCGCCTGCTGCATGTGGCAGCGGGCACGCTCACGGTGGTGCTTTTGCTCACCGTTACGGCTGGTATTGTTTTCAGGGCCGCCAACCACCCTTTAAGCTGGACCGATGAGGCCAGCGGGTTCCTGATGGTGTGGCTGGCTTGCCTGGGCTGGATGATTGCCACCCGGCGCAATGGCCACATCCGCATCCGCTTTTTTCAGGATCTGCTGCCACGCAAGCCCTGGCGCTGGACTGAAAGCGTGATCCAGGTCTGCATGGCGGTCCTGGGGGCCGTGATTGCCTGGAACAGCATCCACCTCATCCGCACCAACTCCGACATTGAGGCCATGGCCATGCCGATCTCGGTGGCATGGATGTATGTGCCGCTGCTGCCGGCAGGCCTGATGACGCTAGGCCAGGCCCTGTTTGACTTGCGCGCACAATTCATGGGCCGTGCGCACCGCAGCACCGAGGTCGCGCCATGATGAGTCTGATGGTCAAAATTTCTGGCGCGTGGTTGCTGACCATCCTGGCGGGCTTGCCGCTGTTCGCCTCGATGGCATTGGCGGCCATGGTGTTTTTGTATCTGGGTGACATGCCGATGACCGTGCTGCCGCAAAAAATGGCCGGCTCGATGAATTCGTTCCCCATCGTTGCGGCACCGCTGTTCATATTGATGGGCAACATTCTGGGTGCTGCGCGCATCACAGACCGTATCGTGGTCTTTGCCAGCGCGCTGATTGGTTGGGTGCGCGGCGGCTACGCCCATGCCAGCATTTTGACCAGCATGATCTTTGCAGGCATGGTGGGTTCTGCGGTGGCAGATGCGGCCGGCTCGGGCGCCATCGAGATTCGTGCCATGCGCAATGCCGGCTACAAACCCGAAACCGCGGCGGCCATTACAGCGGCTGCGGCCACGATTGGTCCGATCATCCCGCCATCCCTTCCCATGGTGATCTACGGGGTCACGGCCGACGTGTCAATTGGCAAACTCTTCATGGCCGGTGTGGTGCCTGGCGTGCTGATGGGTGCCTCGTTGATGGTGATGGTGGCCTTTGTGGCCGCACGTGAAGGCATGGGTCGCAAGCCTTTTGCCGGCTTTGTGGCGATTGGTCGTACCTTTCTCGATGGTTTCTTTGCACTCATGACACCCGTGGTCATTCTGGGCGGCATGTTCAGTGGCGCGTTCACACCAACTGAAGCCGCCGCCGTGGCCTGCCTCTACGCGCTCTTCCTCGGTTTTGTCGTGTACCGCACGCTGGAGTTCAAGCAGCTTGGGCCTATATTGCTGGAGACTGCCGAGACCATTGGCCTGGTGCTGGTGCTGGTGATGGCCGCCGGTGCATTGGGCTGGTGCATGTCGATCTCTCGCTTGCCGCAAGCGCTCACGCCGTTGATTTTGTCGACCTTCAAGAGCCCGATCGCCTTTCTGCTGATGGCCAATGTGCTAATGCTGGTAGTGGGCTGCTTCATGGAGGCGCTGGCCGCCATGCTGATTTTGATTCCCATCCTCGTGCCCGCCGCCATCCAGTACGGCATTGACCCGGTGCAGTTTGGCGTGATCATGGTGCTCAACCTGATTCTGGGCACCATCCACCCACCCATTGGGGTCGTATTGTTTGTGGTCACGCGCATTGCCAACGTGAGCTTCGAGACCATGTCGCGCGCCATTCTGCCGTGGATCGTGCCGTTGCTGGTGGTGTTGCTGGCCATTTCGCTGTGGCCACCGCTCACCCTGTGGTTCCCGCAAATGATGAGCGGCAAATAGTGCCTCTAAAAAAACAACTCCCCATGACGACTAAAACCCCAAAACCCGCACACGCATTGGCCGGTGTCTTTTCGGCCCTGATCACACCCTTCAACTCCGACGGAAGTCTGAACCTGGGCAGGCTGGCAACGCTGGCCGAGTTCGAGCTGGCGCAAGGTCTGCATGGCTTTTACGTGGGCGGCAGCACGGGCGAGGCGTTTATGCAAACGGCCGATGAACGCAAAGCCGTGCTCAAGTCGTTTGCCAAAGCCGTCAATGGGCGCGCCAAGCTGATCGCGCACGTGGGTGCCATCGCAACGGATGAGGCCATCAACATCGCCAGGGCTGCTGCGGACGCGGGTTACGACGCGGTCTCGGCCATACCGCCGTTCTATTACGACTTTTCAGCCGCCGAGGTGCTGGCGCATTACCGCGCACTGGCCGATGCCACGCCGCTGCCGCTGATCGTCTACAACTTCCCGGCCAAGTCGGCACGGCCTTTGAGCACGGCAGATTTACTGGCGCTACTGGATCATCCCAAAATTATTGGCGTGAAGCACACGTCGCAAAATCTTTACCAGCTGGAGCGCCTGAAAACTGCCGCGCCAGATGCGGTCATTTACAACGGCTTTGACGAAATGTTTGTAGGCGGCGTGGCGATGGGTGCAGACGGCGGCATTGGTACCACCTACAACTTCATGGGGCGGCTGTTTGTGGATATGTACAACGCCCTGCGAGCCGGCCGACTGGACGAGGCCAACGCCCTGCAGCACCGCGCCAACGACGTGATTGACGTGTTGATCGAGGTGGGCGTTTTCCCCGGCACCAAAGCTATTCTGAAGCTACAGGGTGTGGACTGCGGGCCATGCCGCAGACCGTTTGGGGAGTTGACTGCGGTGCAGGTGGAGAAGGTGCGGGAGATAGTGCGGAGCCACCTCTAAGGGCCGCCAAAAAGCCACCCAACCCTGGCCAGTTAAACCCGCTCCACCATCGTCTGGTCAATAGCGCCAAACACGCTTTGGCCGTCCCGGCCTTTGGCCTCGATACGGATGGTGTCGCCGTACTTCATGTAGTCGGTGGTCGGCTTGCCATCGAGAATGGTCTCGATCGCGCGCTTCTCGGCAATGCAGCTGTAGCCGTTGACCCATTCCTTCTTGCCATCGGTCTCAATGGCACGGTTGCTGATGGTGCCACTGCCCACGATGCTGCCCGCACGCACGTTGCGGGTCTTGCAGATGTGTGCTATCAACTGGCCAAAATGAAATGTCATCTCCTTGCCGGCGTCGCACAGGCCCACCTTTCGGCTATTCCAGGTGCTTTGCACAGTGAGGCTGGCGCGGCCCGCTTGCCATGCGTCGCCCAACTCGTCCAGCGTGACGGCCACGGGGCCAAAGGCCGTAGCGGGTTTGCTCTGGAAGAAACCAAAACTCTTGGCCAGTTCATCCGGAATCAGGTGGCGCAGGCTCACGTCGTTGGCCAGCATGATCAGGCGAATGCCGTCCAGTGCACGCTCAGGCGTACTGCCCATGGGCACGTCGCCTGTGATGACCGCCAGCTCGGCTTCAAAATCAATGCCATAGGCCTCAGAAGCGCACACCACATCGTCGCACGGGCCCAGAAAGTCGTCACTGCCGCCCTGGTACATCAGCGGCTCGGTGTAGTAGTTGGCGGGCACTTCGGAGTTGCGGGCCAGACGAACCAGCTCCACGTGGTTGATATAAGCCGAGCCGTCAGCCCACTGGTAGGCGCGTGGCAACGGGGCCATGCACATTTTGGGGTCGAAAGGAAAGGCATGGCGGGCCTTGCCGTTGTTCAACGTCTCGTACAGGTCCTGCAACTGGGGCGATATGAAGTTCCAGTCGTCCAGCACCTGCTGCAAACGGTCTGCAATGCCCGTCGCATAATGAGCTGTGTTCAAGTCACGTGATACCACGACGAGCTGGCCGTCGCGTGAACCATCTTTATAGGTGGCGAGTTTCATGGGTGCGGGTCCTCTGGGCCGAGTCAGGCGTTACGTATTGTTAAACTGATTGTACTAATCGAAATCGCCTGTCTCCGCAATTTGCCACCATGCCTGCCAAACCCGTTACGCCTCCCATACCCAAAGCAAAAGCCCGCGCTGGCATCCAGTCGGTGGAAGTCGGCTTTGCCTTGCTGGATGTGTTGGCCAAGGCAGTCGGGCCCTTGATGCTGCGCGACTTGGCCTCGCTGGCCGGCATGAGTGCGGCCAAGGCCCACCGCTACCTGGTGAGTTTTCAGCGCCTTGGGCTGGTGGTGCAAGACGCCTCCACCACCTACTATGACCTGGGACCGGCAGCGCTTAAGTTAGGGCTTGCTTCTCTTACACGGCTGGACGCTGTGAAAATGGCCCGCGAGCGCATCGGCCCGCTGATGCAGCACATTGGGCACACCTTGGCGCTGGCCGTCTGGGGCAACCAGGGCCCCACCATCGTGCACTGGGAGGAATCGCCCCAGGCCGTGACCGTGAACCTGCGTCTGGGCGATGTGATGCCCCTGCTCTCCAGCGCCACGGGCCGATGCTTTGCCGCGCATGTGTCCAGAGAAGCCATTGCGCCCATGCTGCACGACGAGCTGGCCCGCGCACGGCAACAAGACCGGCGCGACCTGCCCCGCACGGCGGCTGAACTGGAAGTCGTGCTCAAAGACATACGCCAGCGCGGCATTTCGCGCGTGGTGGACACTTTATTGCCGGGTGTGACCGGTTTTTGTGCACCCGTGTTTGATTTTGATGGCCACATGGTGCTGGGCCTTGTGGCGCTGGGGTCAGCCCCCACGTTCGACCCGGCCTGGGATGGCGTGGTGGCCACCGGTCTAATGGGCGCGGCACGGCAACTGTCTCAAGATCTGGGAGCCAAGCGCTAAACGCGTTGAAAGCTGAGAAAATAAGGGCTTGAACACAGCGGCTATTTCATTCAAGACACTGGCGGGGCTGACAGCCGCTGTGGTAGTGGCGCATCTGCTGGTGTTGCAGGGCACGTCAATGACCTTGCAGGCCAGCGACCGCGCCATCACCCGGCCTTTTTCCACTCGCATGATTGAGTTCAAGCCCGTCGCGCAAACCAGCACCGATTCCGGGGCTGCAAAGATTGCACAGACTGCGCCCAAGTCGCCCGCCGTGAAGCGCCCCCGCATACCCGCAGCGGTGGAGGCCACCAGCGCAAGCCCCCAGACGGTCTCCGTCATAACTTCAGAGTCAAATGCGCCAATGGCCCGCATAGAACCTGAAGAATTAGCTACAAATACAGTAGCAAAATCAAATCCTGAAGTGCCCCCTGCAGAAGTAGCCCAGCCAGCGCCACCCGCCAGCAGCCCGGTCGCCCAGGCGCCTGCCGCACCACCCACAGCCGCGCCCCCTTTGCCTGCGCCGCTTCGCGCGTTCACGCTGCCTGGCTCGACGCGACTCAAATACAACCTGACCGGACTCAAAGACGGTTTGACGTACCACGCGCGTGGCGAACTACTCTGGCTGCACGACGGCAAAACCTACGACGCGCGCCTGGAGGTCAACCTGCTGTTCATTGCCTCGCGCACTCAAACCAGCACCGGCAGCATCACGGCCGACGGGCTGGCCCCCACACGCTTTGCCGACAAGTTCCGCACTGAGCGCGCTGCCCACATTGACCGCGAGAAAAAACGCGTGACCTTCAGCGCCAACACGCCGGACCAGCCCCTGCTGCCGGGCGCCCAAGACCGCCTGAGCGTGATCATGCAGCTCGGAGCCATGCTGGGCGGCGAACCCGAACGCTACCCGCCGGGCACCATCATCACGTTTGAAATCGTGAATTACCGCGACCTTGAGACCTGGGTGGTAAGGGTAGAAGGCGAAGAATTGCTAAACCTGCCCGGTGGCGACCTGATGACGATCAAGTTGACCCGCGCCGCACGCAAGGAGTTTGATGAAAAAGTTGAGCTCTGGGTGGCTCCCAAGCTCGGGTACCTGCCCGTGCGCATCAAGATCACAGACCGTAACAACGACTATGTCGACCAGGTGTGGCGCGCCACTGAAGTCCCTTGAAACAGCGCAACGCCGATTACCCCGGCGCAAAAGTGGAAAACCTTGAATTTGGGCAGGCTGCTGCCATGTATAGCAGACAATAGGAAGCAGACCTTCCAAACACCATGCACACGCTCTACGATTCTGAAACCTACACCGTCACACACATGCTGGCCAATGCCGTCATGAAAGATGAAACACGTCAAACCGATGGGGCTGCTGCCGAAAAGGTCAAGCCAGAGCCTCGTCTGGCACGCCACGGCTTTGAGATTGTGGACAAGCGCAACGGCAAAGAGGTGTACCTGGACGGCTCGTGGGCCGAGCTGTTTCAGCAGCATATTTCGGCCTGGCAGCAAAAAACACCCACCCAGGAAGAAGTGGAAGACACGCTGGAGCAATACGCCGAACTGGCGCAGAACCCGGTCGTCATCCACTAGCGCGCCATGTGCCGGACGTGCGCCGCAATCCTGATGGGAACGGTGCTCACAGTACTGTTGGCGGCCTGTGCAACACCCACTCCGAAAATCGCTGAGCGCATCAACGCACTGTTGCCCGCCGATGTGATCCTTCTCGGCGAGCAACATGACGCGCCAGACCATCAGCGCATTCACCGCGATGTCATCGCCCTGCTGGCCACGCGCAACTTGCTGGCTGCGGTCGCCATCGAAATGGCCGACCAGGGCGGCAGCACGGCAGGACTGGCAGCCAGCGCCAGTGAAGACCAAATCCGCACCGCATTGAAATGGAACCCGCAGACGTGGCCGTGGGCCACCTATGCCCCGGCCATCATGACTGCCGTGCGTGCGGGCGTGCCAGTGCTGGGTGCCAACCTGTCCCGGCCCACCATGGGCGAGGCCATGCGCAATGCGCGCTTTGACACGCTGCTCAGCGGCCCGGCCTTCAAGGCCCAGCAGCAACTCATCCGCAGCGGGCATTGCGATCTGTTGCCCGAAAGCCAGATCCAGCCCATGACGCGTGTGCAGGTCGCTCGCGACGTGGCCATGGCCAACACCCTGGCCAGCGCTGTCGTGCCCGGCAAAACCGTACTGCTGCTGGCGGGCAGCGGGCATGCAGACCGCGCCCTGGGGGTGCCACAACATCTGCCTCACAATCTGATGACAAAATCGGTACTGCTCCATGCAGGCAGTGCACCGTTTGCTACAGAAAAAGCAGCGGGCTTTGATACGGTTTGGACCACCGCGCCTGCCCCGGTGAAGGATTACTGCGCGGATTTCAAGGCGCAGCGGGCACGCTAGTTGCAAACACACTTCGCTGTGGCATTGCCGACAATACCGACACTGTTGCCCTTCGAATCCGTTTTAGTTCGGCGAAAATGAAACCATCATATAGAGCAGTTACCCATATATTCATTCAATAGTTTGCTATGCTATTCATAGCTATTTATTCATAAGCCCTAGGCTCGGCAACAGGCTTAGACGCGTGATGCGGTGACGCCCCGCCTGCCCATCATGTCTTCGCTCATGGTGTGCAGCGCGGCGCTCGACAAGACAGCCGTGGCAGCCGGATAAGCCACGTTGTTCTCGTCATGCAAGTGCCGCTGATAGAGCGCGGCATACTTTTGCAGCGCCAGCGCCTGTCTGACGTCCAGAGCATTCAAGCCATCGGCGACAGCCTGCAAGACGATGCGCGCACCCGCCCAGTCGACCTCCATCTGGCGGTGGTCTTGTTGCAGCCTTTGCACCAGTTTGGCCATGGCCTCATCCGGCCCGGCGAGCAGCGGCGGGAACACGTGAATCTCTTCGTCCTGATGATGAAGGGGCGCGGCCAGATCAAAGTAGCGCATGACATCGCGCGCGGCCTGGCGTGCTTGATCGTCTGCGCCATGTGACGGCAAATACTGCTGCAGTTTGTCGAGCAAGGTCAACATGCGTTCCACCCGCTCATGACAGGCGGCCAGCATCTCAAAGGGCTGCTCGAAGCCTGCGCCGGGTGACAGCATGCCAAGCACCTGATTCATCCGCAAGTTCCCAGGTGGCCGCAATGTGTGCAATATTCGCAGCCGTCGCGCCGGATCATGGCGTGCGCACCGCACTCGGGACATTTTTTGCCGGCAATAACGGGTGGCACGGCCAGCCCATCGTTCTCCGGCAATGCGGTCAAAGAGGGTGGCCCAACACCAGCTTGCATGTGGGCCTGTACCTGGGGATTAACCAGACCTGCGCGCTGTGCAATCAGGTTTTGGGCCGCATACGCAATGGCCGCCACTTCAGAGTCATGCCACAGCGGCACCCGGGTGCCGTCGGCCTTTTCATGCGTGCCAAGGCGCACCGGCCCGCGGTCCCATGCCACCTTGCGCATGTCGCTCAGGGCCCGCTCCAGAAAGCCACCGCGCGCCGCCAGAGACAGCATGCGCATGCTGGATGTGATCCATTGCTGCGACTCGCCGCTTTGCCCAACGGGCATGAAGAATTCGAT
>JANPAZ010000207.1:0-2418 GCA_031430225.1 Rhodoferax sp.
GTCAACATATCGGCCTGGAACTACCCGTGGTTTGTGGGCTGCAACGTGATCATTCCTGCCCTTCTCACCGGCAATGTGGTGCTGTACAAACCGTCCGAATTTGCCACGCTCACCGGGTTGGCCATAGCACGTCTTCTGCACAACGCCGGCGTGCCAAAAAATGTTTTTACGGTCGTTATCGGGGGTGGCGATGTGGGTGCGGCCCTGCAGACCCAAAAAATCGATGGACTTTTTTTCACAGGCTCTTATGCCACCGGCGCAAAGATTGCTCAGGCCCTGGGTCCGCGCATGGTCAAGCTGCAACTGGAGCTGGGCGGCAAAGATCCCACCTATGTCTGCGACGACGCCGATCCCAAGTCTGCGGCTGAGTCGCTGGCCGATGGGGCCATGTACAACACGGGCCAAAGCTGCTGCTCGGTCGAGCGCATCTATGTGCACGAAAAAGTTCACGATGCGTTTGTGGCCGCCTTTCTGGACACAGTGCGGGGCTTCAAGGTGGGGGACCCGATGAGTGAAGACACCTATATTGGTGCCGTCACCCGTGCACCGCAAATTGATGTGCTCGAAGCCCAGGTGCTTGACGCCAAAGCCAAGGGGGCCACGCTGCTGACAGGCGGAACACGGTTGAAAGGCCCGGGCAACTGGTTTGCGCCGACGGTATTCACCCATGTGAATCACACCATGGAACTCATGCGCGAAGAAAGCTTTGGTCCCATCATCGGAATCCAGAAAGTGTCAAGTGATGCCGAAGCGGTAGCGCTGATGAACGATACACGGTACGGCCTGACGGCGGGTGTTTTTACCCGCGACGAGGCCCGCGCCCACGCACTGCTGTCTCAAGTGAATGCCGGTAGCGTGTACTGGAATTGCTGCGACCGCGTGAGCCCACGCCTGCCCTGGAGCGGCCATGGAGATTCGGGCGTGGGTCTCACGCTTTCCACCTATGGCATTCAGACCTTTACCCGGCCCAAGGCATGGCATTTGAGAAAACCTTGAAGCGCAGTGCACGCAGCGACAAGCGTGGGAGCTATAAGCTCACACTGTTTGACTTGGACCACACGCTGTTGCGCGGCGACAGCGATGTGCTTTGGTGCAACTTCCTGATCGCTCAAGGCGTGCTGGATCGCGAAAGCTTCTTTGCGCGCAATGCGGACATGGAGACTCGCTACAAATCTGGCACCGTAGGCCCGCAAGAGTTTGCCGACTTTTATGTGGGTACGCTGGGCGGGCGCTCACCCAAGGAGTGGGAGCCGTTGCGCCAGACCTTTCTGCGCTCCGAAATTGTGCCCCGCATCACCCGTGCCGCTGTGGATCTGGTCAATCGCCATCTGGATGCCGGTGACCTGGTAGTGATGACCACGGCCACCAACCGCTTTATCACCGAGCTCACCGCCATCTTCTTCAACATCGAACACTTGATCGCGACTGAGCCCGAGCGGGAAGACGGCGTGTTCACGGGCCGCACGACAGGCATTCTGAATATGCGCGAAGGCAAGGTCACGCGCCTGAATGACTGGTTGACGGCCACTGGTCACAAGTTCAAGAATTTTGAAAGTACGGTCTACAGCGATTCCATCAATGATTTGCCGCTATTGAAAGCCGCAAACCTCGCTGTCGCTGTAGACCCTGACCCCTTGTTGCGGGCGCAGGCCCAGCGCCGGGGCTGGGACATCGTGTCGCTGGCGAGGTAGGCATGAAATGAACTCGATGCACCCCGTGCTTGAGGTCGCTGTGATCGCTGCGCGAGCGGCGGCGCAGGTGATTCGCGAAGCGGCCGAAAATCCGGTGTCTTTTGAAATACGACAGAAGCAGCCTAACGATTTTGTGACCCAGGTAGACCTTGCGTCAGAACGCGTCATCTTGCAGACCCTGTTGGGTGCGTTTCCTGGCCACTGCGTGCGTAGCGAAGAGTCGGCGCAACCGCATGGCGCAGTGGGCTCAGACCATGTCTGGATCGTGGACCCGCTGGATGGCACGGCCAACTTCATTCATGGTTATCCGGCCTACGCGGTGAGCATTGCGTTGTCGGTGGGCGGGCGCATCGAACACGGCGTGGTTCTGGACGCGGTCAATGGCGACCTGTTCCACGCCAGCGAGGGGCGTGGTGCCTGGCGCAATGATCACCGGCTTCAGGTGGCGAAGCGTAACGACCTGAACGGCGCTCTGCTGGGCACGAGTTGCCCCTACCGGCCCGGCCCGGCGTTTGCACCCTCCATTCAGATGCTGGCTGAAGTCATGGGGCGCGTGGCCGGTATTCGCCGCTCGGGCTCGGCTGCGCTGGACCTGGCCTGGACGGCAGCTGGCCGCACGGATGGCTGTTTTGATCTGGGTCTCAACGCGTGGGACGTGGCGGCGGGCAGTCTGCTGGTCACCGAAGCCGGTGGGCAGGTAGGTAACTTCCATGGCGGCACCGACTTT
>JANPAZ010000208.1:0-4673 GCA_031430225.1 Rhodoferax sp.
CAACAAAAAGACCAACGCCGAAGCGCTGGCAGGCTTGCGCCCCGCGTTTGACAAGGCGGGCGGCGTGACCGCTGGCAATGCCTCCGGCATCAACGACGGCGCTGCTGCGGTCATGGTGATGACCGCCAAAAAAGCGGCCGCCCTGGGCCTCAAGCCCCTGGGTCGCATCGCTAGCTTTGCCACCAGCGGCCTTGACCCTGCCTTCATGGGCATGGGCCCGGTTCCTGCCAGCACCAAGGCGCTGGCCCGTGCAGGCTGGAAAGCGGCCGATCTGGACCTGCTCGAAATCAACGAAGCTTTCGCGGCACAAGCCTGCGCCGTGAACCAGGAAATGGGCTGGGACACCAGCAAAGTGAACGTCAATGGAGGTGCGATTGCCATTGGCCACCCGATTGGCGCGTCCGGTTGCCGCATTCTGGTCACATTGCTGCACGAGATGCAAAAGCGCGATGCCAAGAAGGGCATAGCCTCGCTGTGCATCGGCGGCGGCATGGGCGTGGCCCTGACGATCGAGCGCTGAAATGACGCGAAAGCGTACTTTCACACAGAGGAAGTCGTGAAATTGGCTGATGGCCCACATAGAACCTGGGTAGTTAGCTATAAACTTAGTAGCAAGTAAAACCAAAGAGGAACACATCATGAGTCAAAAAGTAGCTTACGTCACAGGTGGTATGGGTGGCATCGGTACCGCCATCTGCCAGCGTCTTCACAAAGAAGGCTTCAAGGTCATCGCCGGTTGCGGCCCCACACGCGACCACGTCAAGTGGATCGGTGAACAAGCTGCCTTGGGCTACACGTTTTACGCCTCAGTTGGCAATGTCGGTGCATGGGACTCTACCGTGGAAGCCTTCACCAAGACCAAGGCCGAGCACGGCAGCATTGACGTGCTGGTGAACAACGCCGGCATCACCAAAGACCGCATGTTCCTGAAGATGACCCGCGAAGACTGGGACGGCGTGATCGAGACCAACCTCAACAGCATGTTCAACGTGACCAAGCAAGTGGTGGCAGACATGGTGGACAAGGGCTGGGGCCGCATCATTAACATCTCATCCGTCAACGGCGAAAAGGGCCAGGCCGGGCAAACCAATTACTCGGCTGCCAAAGCCGGTATGCATGGGTTCTCGATGGCGCTGGCACAAGAGATGGCCACCAAGGGCGTCACGGTCAACACCGTGAGCCCCGGCTACATTGGTACCGACATGGTCAACGCGATTCGCGAAGACGTGCTGGCCAAGATCGTAGCCACCATTCCCGTCAAACGGCTGGGCAAGCCGAGCGAAATCGCGTCCATCATTGCATGGCTGGCATCTGAGGAAGGCGGCTACACAACCGGCGCAGACTTCTCGGTCAACGGTGGATTGCACATGGGCTGAAGTCGTCTGCGACTTCGTCTATCGGAACCCGCTTCGGCGGGTTTTTTTGTTTCCAACCAGTACAAGCCAACTTCATTGCGCAAAACCGGATCAGGCCTTGATCTACAGCAAGACAAGCTTGCGACGCTCACCCGAAAATCAATTTGCATGCACCGCCTTCGCGGTCACAACCGGGAGACCGATCATGAACAAGAAGTCAGTGCTAAAGGCGTTGGTGATCTCAGTAGCGCTTTCGCTGGGTGGTTGTGCGGTCGAGATTGAAAACCAACAACCTGCCCAGGACGCTGCGCGGCAGTCTCAACCCACAGGATCGGTCTATGTCGGTTGGCGCGTCTTTCAGGACCGCTGCGCTTCATGCCATGGGCCAGCCGCCATGGGGGGATCGGGCATTCCCAACCTGTTACCGCTGGTTCGAGAGATGGGCACGCGTCAGTTTGTGAGCCTCGTGCTTAACCGCTACGACTGGGGTATTGCGCCTGAAATGGCCAGGGGCAATTCCACGGCCAAGGCGGCTCTGGTTGAATCCATTGTGCAGCGCCGTGAAGCGCAGATCACCATGCCCGCCTGGCAGGGTGAGCCGATCGTGACGGCGCACATCATGGATCTCCACGCTTATTTGTCCGCACGCGCTCAAGGCACGCAAGGCCCTGAGCGACCTCAGCCATAGGGCGCGCCTGGCCACGATTCGCTGGACAACATTGCGGCCAAAGTGGGTTATCTCGATGCGTCGATGGTGCGGCGTTTGCGGGCGAGGGAGCGACCTGCTTCGACCGGCGCTTTACAATCAAACCCAGTATGAAAATCAAATTTTTCCTGACGCTGTGCGTACTGGCGAGCACCTGTTTGGTGGCTTTTGGCCAAGCCCGCTATAGCTGTACGGCCAGAAATGGCGTGACTTATATGTCCGAAAGGGCATGCCCGTCCATATCTGTCTATGGCCCCATGACGGAGCGCCCGACCAACACCTACATTCCCAAAATGGGGGAAGCGCATGAGCATCTGCAGTACCAAAGTTCCCGTTGCAGTTCATTAAGCGAAGGCATCCGCACCGGGCCTGCTCGCGGCGTGAAGAGCGACGTAACCGCCGAGCTTCAAAGGAACTATCAGCGTGACTGCGCCGAAGATGAGCGTGAGGCACGTAGCAAAGTCAGCAACCTTCGCAGAGAGGCTGCCGTCGAGAAAAAGACGTCCCAGCAAATGGCAGCGATGGACCAACAAAAAATGCAGGCCCGGCAACAGCAGTGTGACGAGTCCAAACGCATCATTTTCAACAAGAAAAAGCGCACAGATTTGTCTGAGGGCGAGCAGCAGGAACTGCAGCGATTCATGCAGAACTTCAAGGAGCGTTGTGAGTAATTTACCCGCGCGCGACCCTATGCGTTTAAAGGCGGGCCTGTACCGCCGCACTTTTCAGTTCACGTAGGGCGTCGGCAGCAATCCAGCGGGCCGCGCTGGAACCCTGCAGCTGAATCCGATGCGCCGCGGCAATGGCCGCCTCGTTCAAGGCGCGGTTGCGCTTGCCAATGTTGCGCAGCGCCCAGTTCACTGCTTTTTTCACGAAGTTGCGGTCATCTTCGGCAGCGGCTTCTATCAACGCCAGTGCGGCGATGAAATCGTCATTGCTGGCCGTCTTGTCATGGACGGCCAGTGTGGCCAGCAGCGCAAATGCGGCGCGGCGTACAAATTCATCCTTGCGGCCCGACCATGCATTGACCTTGCGCCAGGCCAGCGGTGAGGCCACAAACGCATTGCCGCAAGCCTGGTCGCAGACGTCCCATGAGGCAAGACCTTTGGCCCAGGCATCCATTTCTCGCGACGTGAACCGGGCCGGCTCGGCCACCATACCGGCTACGATGCGCGCGTCCGGGATGCCGCTCGCCCACAGTGCAAGTGCCAGTGCGTGATCGCGCCCGAGCGTGCGGGCAATGCTGCGCATGGCGGGCACTGACAGGCCTAGCCGACCGTCGCCAACGATGCCAAAGCGCGCGAGGACCGCGAGTTCATCCGGACGAGCACTCTGGTGCAGCAGGTCAAGCGCGTTTTGAAGGCGCGTAGGGTCAGTCATGGCGGACTCTCTACAGCGTGATTACCGATGTGACTATCTCGTGGAGACTATCAAATATATAGCTGACTTGGCAATGGATATGTGGGCCATAGGGCAGTTTCATTCAATAGATGCACCAGCCTGCCTGGCTACCTGCGAATCCCCAAATGATGCTTGCGCAGGTAGGTTACCGCCAGCCACAACGATGCCAGCTGCAAGACGGCGCAAAAGTAAAACGGTGCGCCCATTCGCCAGTCGCCCTTGGGCAGTTCTGATACGACTCCCAGCAGTGGCGTGGCAAGCATCGGTGCGATCACTGCCATCAGGCTGCTCAGTGAGCTGACCGCACCCAGTGTCTGTCCTTGGCTTCGGCTGTCGGCGGCCGACGAAATAAGGCTCTGTACCGATGCCGTCACGGTGCTTCCCAGCAGGTTGAAGCCAATCACCGCGAACATCATCCAGCCCTGCGTAGCGGCACCCCACATGGCATAGGCCAGTGCCGACGAGACCAGGCCCATGATGGCCAGCCGCTGCGGTGGAAACGTCTTGAGCAGGCGCCCCATCAAGACCCCCTGCACCAGCACTGACACCACGCCCACGGTTGCCAGAGACCAGCCGTTTTCCAGTGGACCCCAGCCAAATTTGAAAGTGGTGTAAAGCACCCAGCTGGTGTACAGGACAAACTGCGCCAACCCACTGAAGGCCACCACGCCTACCAGTGCGCCCACGCCCTTGAGCTGGGCCAGGTTACGCAGGGCCATGACAGGGTTGGCCGCGCGCCAGCTGAACGGCTTGCGCCGGCTTGGCGGCAGGGATTCGGGCAAAACAAAGTAGCCGTACACCAGATTGGCCAATGCCAGGCAGCCAGCAGCAACGAAGGGAAGGTGCAGGTTTATGGCACCCAAAAGACCGCCCATGACCGGTCCGACGATGAAGCCCAAGCCCATCATGGCGCCCAGCATGCCAAAGCGCTTGGCGCGTTTTTCAGGCGGCGTGATATCGGCCACGTAGGCATTGGCAATCGCCGCGTTGGCCTGCATGGCGCCGCCCATGGTGCGCACCGCAATCAGCACCCACAGGCTGGGCGCCAATGCGGTGCCGAAGAAGCTCACACACAGCCCCATGAAGCCCAGTAGCAGCACGGGCCTTCGGCCGAAGCGGTCTGACAGGGCGCCCAACACAGGCGATGCCAGAAAATTGGCGACGCCAAAACTCACAGCAGCGATGCCATACCAATACACCTGGTCGGCTGG
>JANPAZ010000209.1:0-12073 GCA_031430225.1 Rhodoferax sp.
TGGGGTGGGCATGGTCAGCACCCTGATGCTCAAAGACACCTCAGACCGCACTGCCTACAAGGTATTTGAAGCGGGCGGCGTAGCCGACCTGCCTGGTTTTGAATGCGCCAGCAATTTGCTGCTGCTGGCCGAACCCGCCAGCTATAGGCAACTGCCGTGGGCTCACAAGACCGGATGGGTACAGTGCCAGCCCTGGTTTCAAGACGCTACACCGGTGCCACTGGATACCCGGCGTATGTTGCAGGCCGCTCTGGCACGCCTTGCTTCCCAGGGGTTGGCCATGCAGTGCGGGCTGGAGGTTGAGTTTCACATCTACCGGGTCGCTGAAGACGGTCGCGCGGATCAGCTCGACCCCGAACAGGCTGCCTGGCCCGGATTGCCACCCAAAGTGGCAATGATTCACCCCGGCTACAACCTGCTCAGCGAAGGCTGGGCGGACCTGTGCGACGAGCCGTTTCGCATCGTGCAAAACACGGCGCAGGCACTGGGGTTACCTCTGCTCTCGCTGGAAGTTGAACTGGGGCCGTCGCAGGTAGAAGCCGTTTTTGAGGCCACCGACGCACTCACCGCTGCGGACAACATGGTGCTGTTCAGAAGTGCCGTGATCCAGGCGCTGCGACGCGCGGGCTACCACGCCACTTTTATGTGCCGACCGCCTTTTCCCAACATCATGTCGAGCGGGTGGCACCTGCACCAATCCTTGGTGCAGTCTCCTGATTCGCATCAATCGTTGGTGGATAAAGCGAATGGCCGCAACCTGTTCATGCGGGACGCCCCCGCCGCAGGCACGACCGCCGTAGATGCCCAATTCACCCTGAGCACGTTGGGCGAACACTACCTGGCCGGTCTGCTGGCCCACGCCCGTGGCATGGCCGTTTTGGCTACACCCACCATTAACGGTTTTGAGCGCTTTCGGCCCAACGCGCTGGCGCCGCAATCCATTTTGTGGGGCCGCGATAACCGGGGTGCCATGCTGCGGGTCATCGGGCAAAGCGGCGACTCCGCCACACGCATTGAAAACCGCATTGGGGAGCCGGCGGCCAACCCCTATCTCTACCTGGCGTCACAAATTCATGCCGGGCTCGACGGCATTTCCCGCCGGCTCCTGGCACCGCCCGCCAGCGACGCGCCCTATAAAGACAGTAACGACAAATTGCCGACCTCAATGGGCGAGGCGCTGGATGCATTAAAAGGCGACGCCGCGTTGACAAACGCCCTGGGGCAAGATTTTGTGACCTACTTCAGCCAGATCAAGCGTCAGGAGCTTCATCGCTGGGACCAGGCTGAAGACAAGCTTGACTGGCAACGGCGAGAATACTTCAGTCGCTTCTGACACTCCGTACCATGACCCAAACTACCATTGCTATAACATTTATAGCTAACTATGTAGAAGACACGAGGGGAAGTGACCACTTTTCTCATAAAGTTCAAGTGGAAACCGGGCAGAGCCTCATGCAGGCCGCGTCCCAGGCAAGCGTCAAGGGTATCGAGGCCGATTGCGGCGGCATGCTGAGCTGCGGCACTTGCCATGTCATGGTGCGGGAGCCCTGGGCGTCGCACCTTCCCGAGCCAGACGCTGAAGAACTGGCCCTGCTTGAATTCACCGCCACGCCGCGCCAGCCCACCAGCCGTCTGAGCTGCCAAATCATCCTGACACCAGCACTGGATGGCTTGACCCTAGACCTGCCCGCCACGCAACACTGAAACTACCATGAACTCGCAGCAGACCCATCCCTCCATCCTCAACCTCGAGCCGTTAGGCTTTCCGTGGGTCACGATCGACCCGTTCCTGTTTTGCGCCTACCACGACGATGCCTACCCCATGGGCAACGCCCAGATGGGCCCTGCTGCGCCTCTGGTCGGGCGGGACATGGGACAGGATTTTTCACGCAAGGACGGCTGGAGCATGTACCACGGGCAGACCGTGCCGGGCTTCCCCTCGCATCCCCATCGCGGCTTTGAGACCGTCACCATTGTGCGCAAGGGTCTGATCGACCACTCCGACTCACTGGGCGCCACGGCACGGTTTGGCGGTGGAGACGTGCAGTGGCTCACAGCCGGACGCGGCATTGTGCATTCGGAGATGTTCCCCTTGCTGGACCCAAGCCAGCCCAACCCGCTGGAGCTTTTCCAGATTTGGCTCAACCTTCCGGCCAAAGCCAAGATGGTGGCACCTCACTTCACCATGTTCTGGTCTGAACAAATTCCGCGTCGTGTTGACACCGATGCCGCTGGAGGCGCGACCGAGGTCAGTTGCGTAGCCGGCAATCTGGGCGCGCCAGTTGCGAGCGCTTCCCTGACTGCCCTGCCCCCGCCGCCCGATTCATGGGCGTCCCAGCCACAGGGCGACGTGGCGATCTGGACGCTGAAGATGACCCCGGGCGCGCGCTGGACACTTCCCGCAGCGGGCTTGCAGGGAACCCGGCGCCAGCTTTATTTCTTCAAGGGCACATCAATTACAGTGGGCGGCCAGCCCGTCAATTCGCATTCAGCCATCGAGCTTGACGCGTCGCAGGCCATCGAATTGGTCAATGGCGCCCAGACCAGTGAATTCCTGATGCTGCAGGGCAAACCCATTGCCGAACCCGTGGCGCAATATGGGCCTTTTGTGATGAATACCGAGGCGGAAATTCACCAGGCCTTCGCCGACTACCGACGCACTGAATTCGGCGGCTGGCCCTGGCCCGACACGGCTCCGGTGCATGGCACGCAGCGCGTCCGTTTTGCGAAACATGCTGACGGAAAAACCGAGACTTTGCCGACGCAAATCGCCGCCTGAGCGAACCTCCTCCGAATCTGCGCCAACCTTTTCCCAACTCTCAACGAAAACCACACCCATGATTCTCGAACTCGCCGACATCCGTATTCCCGCTGGTCAACAAGCCGCTTTTGAAGAAGCCATTCAGCGGGGCGTTGCCACCGTCGCCTCCAAAGCGAAAGGCTTTCAGGGCTACAAAGTGAACCGTGGCATCGAGTCGCCCGAACGCTACATTCTGCAAATTTTCTGGGCCACGCTGGAAGACCACACCGTGGGCTTCCGCCAGGGGCCGCTGTTTGCACAATGGCGCGCGATTGTGGGGCCATTTTTTGCGGTGCCGCCGGTTGTGGAGCACTTTGATCTGGTGGCCAAGTCGGATTAATTAGTTCCGCATTTTTTTTATTGATCCTGCATTGAGCGTTGGATTGCTACCCATGATGCCAGCCCAGATCACCGAGCCCGCCCGGCAAACACCAGTTTTCGGCGAGTATGACGTGGTTGTGCTGGGCGGTGGCCCGGCGGGTATTGCAGCCGCCGTTGCTGCGGCTCGCGCAGGCCGCTCAACGCTTCTGGTAGAGCGCTATGGTTTCCTGGGCGGCATGGGTACGGCGGCGGGCGTTACCAACTTCTGCGGTCTGCATGCCAACGTGCACGGCGATATCCGGCAGGTGGTACACGGCGTGGCCGCCGATCTGCTGGCGCGCATTGACCGCCTGGGCGGCCTGAACGCACCGCACACCGTTTTTGGCAAAACCAGCGCACAGGCTTATGACACTGCGGCCTACAAGATCGCGGCAGATGACCTCCTGCTTTCTGCGGGCGTCACCCTGCTGTTTCATGCGCTGGCGGTTGGCGTGTCGATGGCGTCACCCCGCAAGATTCACGCACTGCTGATTGAGACCAAATCAGGCCGGGCCGCCATCGTGGGCCGCTGCTTTATCGACGCTTCGGGCGACGGCGATCTGGCCCACTGGGCCGGGGCGGCCTGCGACAAGGGCGACCATGAGGGCAACCTGCTTTATCCGTCCACCATGTTCCGCCTCAATGGCATTGACCCCCTGCGCGCGGGCAGTGACTGGGGCGTGATCCCGAAGCTGATGCTGCAAGCCGAGGCAGCAGGGCGTTATAAGTTTCCGCGCAAGACCCCCATCGTGCGGCCCCAAAAGAACCCGATTGAATGGCGCGTCAACCTCACCCAACTCGCCAACCGCCAAGGCCTGGCCATGGATGGCACGAATGCGCAGGAGCTCAGCGACGCTGAAGTGCTGGGTCGTCAGCAGATCGCCAGCGTGGCCGGGTTTCTGAAAGAGGTGCCGGGTTTTGAGGCCTCGTACATTGTGGACATCGCCCCGCAGGTTGGCATTCGCGAAACGCGCAGGGTGCGTGGCCTGTACCAGCTTACCGAGTCTGATGTGCTGGACTGCGCCAGTTTTGACGACACGATCGGTGTCAATGGCTGGCCGCTGGAGCTTCACATGAAGGGTGATGTTGAGTTTCGCTGGCCCAAAATCCCCGAGAGTCGCGGCTTCAACCATCTGCCCTACCGCATGACCGTACCGCCTGCTCTGGACAACCTGTGGGTGGCGGGTCGCTGCGCGTCGATGACCCACGAGGCCCAGTCTGCGGCGCGCGTGACCGGTGCCTGTTTCGTGATGGGACAAGCTGTGGGCACCGCCGCAGACCTGGCCCTGAAGGCTGATACAGTCTCCAGCGCTGTGGACATCCATAATCTGCAAGACCGCCTGGAGCACGATGGTGCCTGGCTGGGACGGCACGTGGTGTGATCTCATACCCGGTTCAGTGAATCAAACAAAGAAAGCATCTCATGAGTTTTGTCGTAACACCCCCGCCCGCTGTGACCGTCCCCGTCGTCGGGACTACGGCACTTTTCCCGGTCCACCGCGTCTACTGCGTGGGTCGCAATTACGAAGAGCACGCCAAGGAGATGGGTTTCACTGGTCGCGAGCCACCTTTCTTTTTCCTGAAACCTGCTGATACCGTGGTTGTTGCGCAAGCGGGCCAGACCGCCACCGTGCCCTACCCCAGCCTCACCAAGAACTTTCACCATGAGATCGAGCTGGTCGTGGCCATCGGCACGGGTGGCTCCAACATCAAGGCAGCCGACGCGCACAAGCACATCTACGGTTACGCGGTAGGTCTGGACATGACCCGCCGTGACCTGCAAGGCGACATGAAAAAGCAGGGTCGCCCCTGGTGCATCGGCAAGGCGTTTGACCATTCGTCACCCATCGGCCCCATCACGCCGGTCGCAGCCGCAGGAGACGTCACGCAGGCCGAAATCTTCATCCAGGTCAATGGTGTAGACCGCCAACGCAGCAATGTCTCCAAACTCATCTGGAATATTGGCGAGACCATCGAGCACCTGTCGGCCGCCTGGGAGCTCCAACCCGGTGACCTGATCTATTCAGGCACACCTGAAGGCGTGGCCGCAGTCGTGTCGGGTGACACGATGGTCGGTGGCGTGGCTGGATTGACGGGGATCACGGTCAAGGTTCAGTAAACCGCAGACCGAGAGCGCGCCCAAAATTGAGCGAAAAGTGCCCGGGCTAGAATCCGGCGGCGCGTCAGTCCGACGCCCCGCCAGCCTTTTGTGCCAATGAAGAACGAGGAGACATCCATTGCAGATTCTTGAAAAGCTGGCGAAGTTCTGCGCCATTCTGGCGGGGGTCATGCTGACGATCATTACTCTCATGACCTGCGTCAGCGTGATCGGGCGAAACACCACGGGCAAAACGCTGGTGGGAGATTTTGAACTCACCGGCGTGGTAGCCGGTGCCGCCATCGCCCTGTTTCTGCCATGGTGCCAGATGCGCCGGGGCAACATCATTGTGGACTTTTTCACCGCCAAAGCCAGCGACCGCACCAATGCCGCATTGGACCGGCTGGGGGCCCTGATTCTGGCTGCATGCATGGCCCTCATGGCATGGCGCACCACCGTTGGCGGCATCAATGCGTACACAACCCAGGCCGGCACGATGATGCTGGGGTTTCCCGAATGGATCGTTTACGTGGCCATGGTGCCGCCCATTGCGCTCACCGCCGTCATTGCGTTGATGCAGGGCGTCAAAGGCAACTCCCAGGGAGACCCGGCATGAGCCCGCTCGTTTTGGCGCTTATGATTTTCGGCCTGATGCTGGTGCTGATGGCCTTGCGTGCGCCCATCGCCGTCGCCATGTTTGTCGCAGGCGGCGTCGGCTACGTGATGCAAGCGGGCTGGCTGCCTTTGAGCAACTTTCTCAACAGCCAGGCCTTTGCCCGGTTTGCGAGCTACGACCTGTCCGTGATTCCGCTTTTCATCCTGATGGGGCACTTCGCCACGCAGGGCGGCATTTCCAAGGCCCTGTTTGGCTTTGCCAGTGCTGTCATGTCGCGGTTCAAGGGGGGCCTGGCGATGGCAGCCGTGCTGGCCAGTGCCGCCTTTGGCGCGATTTGCGGCTCGTCGGTGGCCACAGCGGCCACCATTACGTCAGTCGCGTTGCCTGAGATGAAGCGTCACGGCTATTCCGGGCGTCTGTCCACCGGCACGCTTGCAGCAGGCGGAACTCTTGGCATCCTTATCCCGCCATCGGTACCGCTGGTCATCTACGCCATTCTGGCCGAGCAAAACATTGCCAAACTGTTTGCGGCCGCCATGGTGCCCGGCATCATTGCCATGTTGGGCTACATGGTTGCCATTGCCGTCTATGTGCGTCTATTCCCCGGCCACGCACCCGAGAACGATACGGTCAACGAGAAAATCACGCTGCAGACATTGAAAGGGATCGCGCCCATTGCCATCGTGTTCCTGATCGTTTTTGGCGGCATTTACGGGGGCATTTTCACGCCCACCGAAGGCGCTGCCGTAGGTGCCGCGTCCACGTTCATCGCCGCCCTGCTCAAGGGTGAAATGACAATGCAGAAATTCAAGCAATGCTTCTACGCCACCGCCGAAGGCTCGGCCATGATTTTCATGATCTTCCTCGGTGCTGATTTGATGAACTCCGCGCTGGCATTGACCCAGGTGCCCAACCAGCTGGCCGCCGTGGTGCATGGCTGGGGGCTCGCTCCCTTGATGGTGGTGTCGGCCATCCTGCTGTTTTATGTGGTGCTGGGCGCGGTGATGGACGAGTTGTCCATGTTGCTGCTGACTATTCCGATCTTTTTCCCCATGATCATCGGGTTGGATTTCGGTATGCCCAAAGACTCTGTGGCCATCTGGTTTGGCATCATGGTACTGATGACCGTGGGCTTCGGCATGTTGGCACCGCCGGTCGGGCTTAATGTGTATGTGGTGAACTCCATGGCAAAAGATGTGCCGATTGCAGAAAGCTACCGTGGCGTGATGCCGTTTTTGATCAGCGACGTGTTTCGCACGCTGCTGCTGCTGTTCTTCCCCGGCATCTCGCTCTGGCTGGTGAAATACATCACTTGAGGGTTAGTCCTGTCACTCCAAGCGACCGTTTGCCGTTAACTTACCACCTTCACTTTACGGAGTCATCCATGATTCAAAGACGTACCCTGCTCAAGTCAACCGCCGCCGTGGCTTTAGGCGCACCTGCCTTGAGCGGTCTGGCCCAGCAGTCGGTCACCCTCAAATTTCACACCTTCATGGCACCCCTGTCTGGCGTGTGGCTGACCATGCACAAGCCATGGATGGAAAAGGTCGAAAAAGAATCCGGCGGGCGCATCAAGTTTGAAGCCTACCCGGCCATGCAGCTCGGCGGTACGCCCATCCAGCTGTATGACCAGGCCAAAGACGGTGTGGTGGACATCGTGTGGACACTGCCCGGCAACACGGCGGGCCGCTTCCCGCGCGTTGAAGTGTTCGAGCTGCCGTTCATGATGAACAATGCCGAGGCAACCTCCAAAGCCTATTGGGAATACGTACAAACCATGGCGGCTGACGAATTCAAGGACACCCATGTGCTGGCCCTGCACGTGCATGGCCCGGGCATGTTCCATTCACGCGACAAGCAGATCAAGTCGCCCGCTGACCTCAAAGGCATGAAGGTACGCGGCCCGACTCGGCAGATCACCAAAATGTTGTCTTCAGTGGGCGCAACGCCGGTCGGCATGGCCCTGCCTGCCATCACCGATGCCCTGTCCAAAGGCACGATTGACGCCTGCGCCATTCCCTGGGAAGTGGTGCCGTCCATCAAGGTTCAGGAATTGACGAAATTCCATAGCGAATTCCCTGCCAACCAGCCGGCGCTCTACACCACGACCTTTGTGATGGCCATGAACAAGGCCAAATACGACGGCCTGGCACCCGACCTGAAAAAGATCATTGACGCCAATTCCGGCCTGGCCACGTCAGGCTGGCTGGGCAAAACCCAGCAAAGCAACGACCCCGCGGGTCGCAAGACCGCGACCGATCGCAGCAATACGATTTACCAGTTTTCCGAGGCAGAAACCAGCGAGTTCCGCCGTCTGTCCGCCAATGTGGATGACGAGTGGGTGGCCGACATGAACAAGCGCAATTTCGACGGCAAGAAGCTGCTGGAAACTGCCCGCGCCCTGATCGCGAAGCACGGCAAAGCCTGAGTCGCCTCAGCCTCGGCCTTTCCCTCTCCCCCAAAAGGACTCCCGTGGAGTCCTTTTTTTGTTTTCAAATTACACTGCCTCCATGCACCGCCCCCTCATCAAACACTGCAAAAACTGCGGCACGGCAGTTGTGTACCGCATCCCGGACGATGGAGACACCAAAGAGCGCGCAGTTTGCCCGGCCTGCGTCACGGTGCACTATGAGAACCCGCTCAACGTGGTGGGCACGGTGCCGCATTGGGGCGACCGTGTTCTGCTGTGCAAGCGCAACATCGAGCCGCGCTGGGGCAAGTGGACTTTACCGGCGGGCTTCATGGAACTCAATGAAACCCTGGCCCAGGGCGCGGCGCGGGAGACCGACGAAGAAGCCGGCGCGAAATTCGAGATGGAAGAGTTGTTTTCAATTCTGAACGTGGCGCGCGTTGGCCAGGTCCACGTGTTTTACAAGGCCCGATTGCTCAGCGACATATTTGACCCCGGCCACGAAACCATTGAGGCACGCCTTTTCACCGAGGCAGAAATACCGTGGGACGAGATTGCTTTCAGGACCGTCAAAGAAACGCTGGAGCACTACTTCGCGGACCGCCGGGCAGGCAAATTTGCCATTCACACCATTGACATCGCCTGAGCCTGGCATGACCTCCAAAGCACTGGCCCTGATCCCCCCGAAAAGCGATGTTCGCCACAAGGTGGGCGATGCCATGTTGGATCTGGTCCTGAAAGTCCCTCCCACGCGCGAGCAGGCGCTGGAAGACCCGCAAGCCCGGGCTGAAAGCCTGGGACGTTCAGCCGCGCGGCAAGCCAGCCTGTTGGCCAGCTCCATGGCTCTGCCACCCGGGTTTCTGGGCTGGCTCACCTTGTTACCCGAATTGGTAGGCGTCTGGAAGCTGCAAGCCCAGATGGTGTCCGACATTGCAGGTGTTTATGGCAAGAGCGCGTCGATGGGCCGCGAGCAGATGGTGTATTGCCTGTTCCGGCACGTGTCGGCCCAGTTGCTGCGTGATGTGGTGGTGCGCGTAGGCGAGCGCTTTTTGATACAACGGGCTTCGTCAGCCGTGCTACAGGCTGTGGTGCAGAAGCTCGGGCTTAAGCTGACCCAAAGCATGCTGGGCAAGGGTGTGTCGCGTTTCGTCCCGCTGATTGGAGCCGTGGGCGTGGGAGCCTATGCTTACTATGACACCCGGCAGGTTGCGCGCACGGCCATCGAGTTGTTCTCCAGCGAAAACATCATTGAAGGCGCTGGTCCGGCATCTTGATCTCGCGCGGCACGACGTCTATGACGTCATCAGCCGCCGGCCGTGAAGCCCTGCCCTGACCCGGTGCGCGATAAAAGCGGTTCCATTGCGCCCGTGGATTCACGCGAAATGCCCAGGGCGTGACGGGCCGACCCAACATGCGCGCCCAAAGTGACCGCACCAGCCATAGCACCAGCAACACCAAGGCGGCGGCCAGCAGGCTGACAAAAAACACCAGGCCCATCAGCAGCAGAACTGCCCTGAAGACAAGGCTGAAAACACGGTGAATGACAACGCTCAAAATATTTCTCCTTTTGCGGATTTAACCGCTAAACCTTTGGCCCTGCGCGCAATGGCAGATAGAGGGCCACGGTCAGCCCCGGTGCTGCATTTTTAATCAACAGCCGCCCGCCATGCGCCTGCGCCACCAGTCGGCACAAATACAGGCCCAGGCCCACACCGCCGGTCGTTCTCTGGCGTGCTGAATCCGTGCGGAAAAACGGCTCGGTCAGATGCGCCAGCTGGGCTTCAGACACACCCGGCCCGTGGTCTCTCACCGCAAGTTCCAGCTCATCTCCCTGTTGTTTCAGGCTGATTTCAATGGGAGCTGATGCGTCCACTGCATCGGGTCCGCGGCTGTAGCGCTGTGCATTGTCCAGCAGGTTGCGCAACAGCAGCTTGATGCGCACGGCGTCAAGCTGCAAAAGCGGCAAGCCGGGTGAAATGGCAACCTGCACGGGCGACTGCGGTACAGCACCCTGCCCGTCCATGCGCTCCGTGCGACCGGTGGGCTCAGTGTGCTCGGCAACAACATCTTGCACCAGCTGGCTCAAGTCAACAGGCTCCAGATTGAGCGCAGCGTGGCGGGCCGACAGGCGTTCGCTCTCCAGCAAGTCGGTGATCAAGCGGCTCATCTCGGCCAGATCCCGCAACAAGGCGTCGCGGGGCTCGAGGTTTTCCGGCATTTCGGGCAGCAACTCGGTGTTCAGCCGCGCACGTGTGAGAGGCGAGCGCAGCTCGTGGCTAATGGCCAGTAATAAGGCGCGCTTGGCGTCCAGCATCTGCCCAATATCGTGCCCCATGGTGTTGATTTGCCCGGCCAGGTCGCCCAACTCATCATCGCGACGCACGGGAATCGGCCTGGCGAAATCACCCGAACCGAAACGTCGCGCACCGGCGCCAATATCGTCCAGTGGTTTGAGGAGACGGCGCACATAGGCATAGGCAAAAGCGGTGAGAAGCAACAGCACCGCCAGCGTGATCCAGCCAATGAAGCCGGGCCTGCGGCGCCAGTCCAGGTCGCCCAGACCAAAGGCAATCTGGTGCCCGTCGGCGGTGGATCTTTGCAGCACGCGCGAGTTGGCAGGGTCGCGGCCGTATTCGCCGCGCTGCCAGCGCTCATCCTGCTTTTTAGGATGCGAGTCATAGTGGGTTACCGGCCCATCGATTCGCACGGAGATGGGCAGGCGTGCCACCAGCGCCTGGGCACGTGCCGCGTCTGGCGGTGACCCCAGATCGGCCGCGAGGCGATCCACATAGTCGGTCAGCAGCGGACGCACTGCCTCACGCCAGCCGACCGACAACGCTTTTTGCATGCCGCCCAGAAAGGCCACACTCATTGCCATGGCCAGCAGCAAAAACAGGGCGACCAAACGCCAGCGCAACGAATGCTTGAAACGACGCAGCCAGCCCCTGTGTTGCCGGGTCTTCATGCTGAAGCCCGCCCCACCGCCAGCGCGTAGCCTGCGTTGCGCAGGGTTTTGATGCAGTCCAGCGGTTCCAGCTTTTTGCGCAGGCGGCTCACCACAATGTCCACCGCACGGGTGTGCAACTCGGCCTCATGGCCTCTCAGGCGGTTCAGAATGTCGTCGCGATTAAAAACCTTGCCGGGCTCGCGCGCCAGCACGGCCAGCAGCTCGAACTCGGTGCCGGTCAGCTCCAGCGCCTCGCCCTGGCGCAATACAACGTGCGTGTCCAGGTCAATCTCCAGGCGGTCAAACACCAGGCGGTGTTTATTCTCCACGCCCTTGTTTGAAACTGGCGCTCGCAAACGGCGCAACACGGTTTGCAGGCGGGCCACCAGCTCGCGCGGCTCAAAGGGCTTGGGCAAGTAGTCGTCCGCCCCCAGCTCCAGGCCCACCACGCGGTCCATCACCTCGCCACGCGCCGTGAGCATGATGATGGGAATGTCGCCCGCGACACCACCGGTTTTACGAATGGTACGGCACAGCTCAAAGCCATCCATCTCGGGCAACATCACGTCAAGTATGGCGGCGTCATAGAGGCCGGATTGCAGCTTGGCCAGCCCCGCGCTGGGCCGGGTGGCGCTGTCCAGCAGCAGATCAAAACGCTTGAAATAGGCCGCCAGGGGCGCGGCCAATTGCTCGTCGTCGTCAATCAGCAAAATGCGGGTCATGGCTGATTTTCGCTGATTGGCCGCGCCAAAGTCTGGTGCAAACTTGCCTCAACGCCCTTCGCAACGTCAACCGCCCCAGCCGCGCCGGCGCGTCATCAGGTCACGCACCTGCTGCTGCTG
>JANPAZ010000210.1:0-7729 GCA_031430225.1 Rhodoferax sp.
AGAGCTTAGGGACTCCATCGGCTCAGGCGATTCGTCCGGTTTCGCCCTGAGGCCAAATATTTTAGTTTTCAGGGTGCAAGCTGTCGAAGCCGACAAAGCCGCGCATGTCGTCGGCATCTTCGTCAAGCGCCAGCCAACCCAGTACAGCCAGACCGAATGCCGGAACGACGGCCAAGCCCAGGATCAGCAGCGCAATGAGGGTCATGGCGAATCCTTGATATTCATCAGGTTTATGAGCGCGGCTCACCCATGCGGTTGACGGTGACCGTGGGGCCAGGAGGTGTGGTCATTTGCAGGCGGTGTTCCTGTCCGCGGAAGTTGTAGCTCACATCCCAAAGCGTAGGTTTGGCCTCGCTGGGCACCGTGGTGCAGCGCTGCACGTCACGGGTACCGGCCTGTTGCACGTTGCCGTTGCGCCCGACCTGGGCACCCACCGCCCCCCCGGCAATGACGCCACCCACTGTGGCCAGGTCTTTGCCAGCACCACCCCCCACCTGGTGACCCAAAATGCCACCAATCAGCGCACCCGCGATAGCGCCCGGCACGTTAGAGCGCGGCTGCTCCTGCGACACCTGCTCGCGTTCGACCCAACACCGCTGCTCGGGTGGTCCAACCACGGCGCGGACTGAGGTCACATCAGCTTCAAACAGCCGCTCATTGTTGCGCCGGCGATTGTCGTAGGCCGGTGCGGCCGGCGGTGCGTAGCGGTCGTTGTCCATGCGCGCGTTGGCATTGATCTGGCGTATCGACGACAACCGGTCATTCATGCCCATGTCCGCCAAAGACGGGTACTGCCCTGGGCGCAACACCATGCAGGAGCCGCCAAAACGGGCATCAGTGCACACCTCCCAGCGGCCGCGCTGAACAATCGCCGATGAGGCACGGTCATTGAAACCGGTACCGGCCATGTTGTCGACTTGCTGGGTTGTTGTGTACGAGCGCCCCTGAAAATATTCGCTCTCGTAAAAGGTAACCTGCGCGCTGGCCTGCGCGGCCAGGGCGACGGTAGTGAGCGCCAGAGCGGTCTTTAACATTGAATTCATTGCTTGCTCCAAAGTGGTCCGGTGATGGACCGAGTATGGAGAGCGCCCTGCAATACGACTAGCGGACCAGGCCGCCAATCGCCGTAGTAGATGTCCTACGTTGAGACCACGGCGTAGTTCGTGTGAACGGGATGCGTTATGACGATCTCAATCGCTCAGGACCGCGCATGCTCAGGGGCAGCGCTGGGCGGGCTCGGGGCAGCCCTTGTGATGTCCCCAATCAACACCTTGCGTCGAAACGCGACGGCTCGGCCCAGCATGTCGATTTCCATGCCCCGCTGGCGTAACTCGGGAAACACGTCCGCCTCCTCTTCGGCCATATGCGTCAAGACATAGTCGGCAAGCACAGCGACCGTGGCATCAAAGTCGGTGTCACCAGGCTCCAGTTCGTCCAGCATGGCCACCAGTTCGCGACTGCCCTTGTGATCATCCAATGCGTGCTGTTGTTTTGCCGTCGCGCCCAGCACGGCCTTCGCAGCCGGGTAAAACAGCTCTTCTTCGAGCTGCATGTGCACCGACCATAGGAAGCAAATTTGCCCCGCTGTTTCGGCCTTCTCTTCGTTGGTGCCGCCGTGCTCAGCCAGTTGCTCGAATTCGCGAAACAACTTCCGGATGACGTCATGTTCACGAATCAGGCATGCAATGGCATCGTGTTCGCGGGCATTGGCCTTGCGAACCGCAGGTGCTGGATTAAATCTGACCATGTGTTGAATCCTCCCTTGACTTGATTAAGCCAAAACAGGCGCGTTTTGTATGTACGGCAACGCACGGAAAAGCAACTTTTTTTATTGAGCCGTGCCGCATGGCAGCAGGGTTGAGCCGTTTCAGCAGCTGCTTTGTTAAAAATTTATGAAAAAAGTGCCCACAGGCCCATATAGAACAACAGTAGTTTGCTATTTTTTTTATAGTACATTGACGCTTCCATCCGATGAAACCTGCACATGCGCCTATCGGGCACAGCTATCCGTGCGTGCCAGTGGGCCGGTTATTTTGCAGCTTGCTGGCGCAGCACTTCTGATCGCTTCATCTGCAGGTAGTCAGACCACTCAACATCATGCAACTGACGCGGGTACTGCTCAACCGCGGCGTACCAGGCTTGCAGCCGCTTCTCCACCTGAGTGGCGGGGAGGCCTTCGGTGAACATCAGGTAGCTGTCGATGGCCAGGTAATACCGCATGGCATTGCGCTCCACCAAGGCGCGCATGCCGTCGATATAGACCGGTTGGCCGTCAGGTCGTGTTCCGGTGGTCGTAAACCCGACCTTGCCACGCCCGGCAGTACCCAGGTAGGCCTGCATGGCCACCCGCCCCAGCATGTTGGCGGCATAGGAATAGCTCAGGTGCAAAAACGTTTTTGAGTTGGGCAACGTGATGGCGCGCAGCCGCAGGCGGTAGTCGCTGGTGCCCAGTGGGCCGTCTCTGGCGCTCAACACCACTTCAAAGTAGTCAGGCGTGCGGGTCAGCACCGCAAAAGCAAACTCAATGCGCATGGCTTCGGTCAATACTTCTGCCGTCTTCTTGCCCACACTGACATTCACCACGATGGCCGCCGGATTTGCGGGCGTGCCAACACCAGCCTTGCAGTACTTGGTGTTGATATGAAGGATCATCACGTCGCACCAATGGCCTGGGTCACTCAGATGGGTGCTTAAAGCGGCGAACGGGTGATCCATGACGGCGTAAATGTCCCCGGTCAAACGGTCGGCAGCCTCGTTTGAAACCAGTACCAGCGGACGGCGAAATGGGCTTTGGTCCAGTTGGGCTTCCAGCGAAGCGTACTTGCCTTGCAATTCGGCCATCGAGGCCCAGCAGGGATTTGATGCAAAACCCAGGAGCAACCCGCCCAAGGCCAGGGCGCAGAGGTCGCTACGGAACCATGTCGCAAGAATCTTCATCGCGTTAAAGCCTCAGATCAGCACGGGTGTTGCATTGTTCATGTCCGCACGGTAGACGCCGGCAGGTTGCCAGTCTGTGCGATAACGAACACGTTGAGACCGTGGCATCTGTCCTACACACCTTTACCCAAAGAACCCACAGTACAACGGCCATGTCGCCTATCGTTGCCGGGCGGCTTCAGCACGACACTGAATTCTTTCTGTCACTCCCTCACATCAAAGGACCTCACATCATGTTTTTCAACAAACAACCCGCCGCGCCCGTAGAGACCCTGGCCCATCAGTTTTCAGATTCGGCAGACCGCGCCTTGACCTCGGCCCAGGACGCTGCTAACGGGGCCATCGACAGCCTGGCGGATTCCGTGGTGGAAATGCGTCAGCAGGCCGCCAGCACGGTGCACAGCGCGACACGCGCAGCCGATCGGGCAAGCGCCCTGGCACACCAGAGTGCAGACCGCCTTCGTGGCTCCGCACGACACGCCTCTGAAGTCACGGTGAGTTATATCAAAAATGAGCCTCTTAAATCCGTTTTGATTGCTGCGTCCACCGGCGCTGTCTTGATGGCATTGGTGAGCCTGCTGGGTACGTCTCGCAGTCACCGTTAACTTTGAAGTTTCCATCGACCCTGCGTCGCGTCCGTAGGGGCAAAGCGCCTGGGCGGGCAAGCCAGCAACAAGTTCCCGAAGGGCTGGATGAATCACTACGACGCCTGGGTCAAGAAGCCGACGGAACCGGCGGGTAGCCCGCCCGGGTTGAGTCCCGCCGATTAAAAGGTCAGTTCAGGGCGTGCAGACAGTGGCTCGGTCCAGTAGGGGTCGTGCTTGAAGTGCCCGTAAATCCGGATTTCCTGCTCGCGGTCTACCCCGGTTGCGGGGTCGTACGGGGGCGCATCCTTGATGGCTTGGCGGGTCAACTTGACCGAAACTGACGAGTCCGACCAATTGACATCCTCCACCCACTGCGGCGCGATCAGGACTTTGTGGCCCATCCACCAGTTGCTGTTGTCAACCACCATGTAACGAATGGCCCAGTTGGATTCATCCACCAGCGGCCCCTGCACGTGGCCCAGCACGCCGTCTCTGGCATGCAGGGCATAGCCAGTCACGGCTTGGCAACTGCGCAGATGGGGGTCGTCGTCTTCGTGCGCCCGTGCCACGACCGCGTTGTGTTCCCTGACGGTCTCCCTTGGAAACGCCCGGGGTGCAGCCCAGAAGTCGCCGAAACCCGGCATCAGCATATTGGGCCCCAATTCGCCACCCCACAGACTGCTGCCACCCCAGTAGTACGGGTAGCCGTGGTAGTCCAGGTAATCCATCTCATGCTGGCGTGAGACTGGTTTGTTTGTGTCAATGTCGGGGCAGTTTTTCACTTGCTCCATGGTCATGGAAACCGGCAACACCTTGTCGGTCCAATTGGGCTGCGCGATGGCGGCGGGTGAAATCAGCACTTTGCGGTTTGCGAGCCAGTTTCCAGTTTCCACCACCAGGTAGCGCACCGTCCACCATTCGTCATCAAAATAGAAATCCTTGACGTGACCAACCGTGCCGTCGGTGGCCTGGATTTGATAGCCTTTCAAATCGTTCATGCTGCGTAACATAGGTGCTTCTCCATTGAGGTTGTTGAACGGCAATTCGCTCAATGGCACTTTGCGCTGCGGGTTGCACAACGTCTGTTCGCTGCCGCACACGCTGCGCTCGGGCGGTGCAGAACCCGCTTTAAAGTCAATCCTCGGGTTCCACCATCCGGTCGTATTCCGGGTCGTCGGGAATCATCGGCGGCACCAGACCTTCGTCCGGTTCTGGCGGCAGGTTTCCTTCATCCGGGTCAAGGGGTTGCTGGACCGGGATGCTGTGGACTCTGTGCGGGGGTTGCCTGGGCATGATTGACTCCTGGGGTTGGGTGGGTTGGTGGTGCCGGGTTACTCGTGGCGCAAGGCTTCTATCTGGTCCATACGCGCGGCACGGCCACGAGACCGCTGACGTCAGTCTTTGGGAACAGCAAGCGTCAAAGCCAGTACTCCCAGACTTTGGCAAACCACTCCTTAAAACGCAGGTCGAGGGTCCGCTGCTGCCACTGCACCAGCGTGACGGCATCTGAGGCGGCCAGGTCTCGGTCAAACATGGCCTGCACCTGCCGGCCAAAATCCGGCCCCAGCACCACGGCATTGACTTCATCGTTGTGCAGGAAGCTGCGCCAGTCCAGGTTGGTGGAGCCCACCGTGGACCAGACGCCATCGATCAGCGCTGTCTTGGAATGCAGGACGACACCCCGACGCTCATAAATCTTTACTCCACCGCGCAGCAGCTGCTCGTAGTAGCCGCGACCCGCGTGAAACACCAGCCACGAGTCAGTCTGGCTGGGCAGGATCAGCTTGACATCCACGCCGCGGGCTGCGGCTGCCGACAGCGAGGCCAGCAATTGGGGGTCGGGCGCGAAATACGCGTTGGTCACATACACACTGGTCTCGGCACTGCCAATAGCCGACAGCAGCGTGGCATAGATCTGGCTGAAGGGCTCGTCGGGCGTGCTGCCTATGGCGCGCACCACCACATTGCCCACGCGCTCGGGTGGCGGAAAGTAGTTCCTGGCGGCCAGGGGCGGGCCCTTTTGCTTCTCCCACGTGCCCAGAAACATCTTCTGAAACTCCGCCACCACAGGTCCCTTTAGTTGCAGGTCGGTATCACGCCAGGCCAGCGCACCGTCGGGTCGCTGACGCGAGGACTTGCTGAACGAGCCACCCGAGTACACGCTGCTGATGTTGATGCCCCCCAGAAACACCGTGCGCCCGTCGGTAATCAGCAATTTGCGGTGATCCCGCTGGTTGAGTTGCCAGCCCTTTTTGGCCAGCAGCGGATTTACCGGGTTGAATTCAACCAGCTGGATACCGCTGTCAGCCATGCGCTGAAACAGCGCGGGCGGCGTGAGAAGGGTGCCCACACTGTCACGTATCAGGTTGACCTGAACACCCTGCTTCTGTTTGTCGATGAGGAGCTGCACAAACCGTTGCCCGACCTCGTCGTCGTCCAGGATGTAAGTCTCCATGTTGATGTGATCCGTGGCTGCCGCGATGGCGGCAAACATGGCCTGGTAGGTGGCCGGTCCGTCCTGCAGCAGGAGCACTTCGTTGCCAACGGTCAGCGGGCTGCCCGCAATGGACTCTTCCACCGCCAGATGGCGCTCAAAGATGCTGGTTTCCTGCCCGCCGCTGCGCAAAGCAAGACGTTCAATAGTCGCCTTGCTTTGCGCAGCCGATAGGGGCCCGCCCGGGCCTTCCAGCCGTACTTTTGTCGTAGACGGCCGGGCCAGGTCCGGCACGATGGTCGGCAGGCTGCTACAGCCCGCCAGACACACCATCGCCACCAGCAGCGAAGCCAGGACCGCCAGCAGCGAAGGCCCTGGCTTTGTCAAAGGCAGGTGCGTCAGATCCGCCCCATCAACAGCAGGACGATGACGATCACCACCACCAGCCCCAGACCGCCGCTGGGACCATAGCCCCAGCTGCGGCTGTGAGGCCATGAGGGAAAGGCGCCAATCAGCATCAGGATCAGAATGATCAGCAAAATAGTTCCGAGGCCCATAGGATTCTCCTTGAGTTAAATGAATTTTGTGCGTGTCAGTTAGATGCCGCCGCCGCCGGAATCACGATGACCGTACTGCCGGAACCTGTCTTGCCAGTGGCACCGGTCGCGCCGGTGTCACCGGTTGAACCCATGCTTCCGGTACTTCCTGTACTGCCGGTGTTGCCGGTGTTGCCGGTGGCACCCGTTGCGCCGCTCGGGCCCGCAGGTCCAGGCACACCGACGGGCTGGGTGGGTACCACAACGACTGCAGGCTTTTCGCAAGCGGTCAAGGCGAAGGCGGCCAAAAGAGCTGATATCAGCAGAGTATGTTTCATGAGTAATCCTTGAAGATGAATAACAGGGCACAGCAGCCGTGAGGTCTGCCGCGAATCAGTCGATGGGACTTGTTTGAGTCACCTTCGGCATGGGGTCAGCTTAAGGGGTTGTCTCTCGCCATACTGTGCGGTGGCGTACAAAGGCACCTCTGTGGGCACTTTCACTTAAGAATTTGAATAAAATTAGCCTCAGGCCCACATAGAATCTACATACTTAGCTATGTGTTTGATAGCATTTTAGTCACATCGACCCATGCATCAAACTGCTCGGCAGTGACTTCACCCAGTGCCAGCGCCGCCTCACGCAATGAGGTGGCGTGCCCATGCGCGTGCCGGGCAATGGCGCCAGCCCGCGCATAGCCAATATGCGGTACCAGCGCGGTGACCAGCATCAGCGAGCTGCCCACCAACGCACTGGACCGGGCCGCATTAACCTCAATGCCACTGACGCAGTGCTGGTCAAAGCTGTGCATGGCATCGCCCAGCAGGCGCACGCTGTCCAGCGTGTTCAACGCAATCAGCGGCTTGTAGACATTGAGCTCGAACTGGCCCTGGCTGGCGGCGAAGCCAATGGCTGCGTCATGGCCCATGACCTGGATACACACCATGGTCAGGGCCTCGATCTGGGTCGGGTTGACCTTGCCCGGCATGATCGAGCTGCCAGGTTCGTTTTCGGGCAGTTGCAATTCACCCAGGCCGGCACGCGGGCCGCTGCCCATCAACCGCAAATCGCAGGCAATCTTGGTGAGTGCAATGGCCAGCATTTTTAACCCCGAGTGAAACGCCACCAGCGCTTCAAAGCCCGCCAGCGCTGCAAAGAGATTGTCGGCACGCACAAATGGCAAGCCAAGTTCTTTCGCCAGCATCGACGCCACACGCGCACCGAATTCCCGGTGC
>JANPAZ010000211.1:0-3082 GCA_031430225.1 Rhodoferax sp.
CGGTGCTCCACGTTGGAGCGCCGCATGTTGCCTGGCGCGTTGAAGTACTTGCGCCGGTACAGGTGCAACTCTTTCACGTAATCGTCGTAGGCTTCGTTCGCACGCTGGTTGTTCGACAACTTGAGGATGAGCGCGTGAAATTGCAGGTTGAGGTCGTAATAGGTATTGCCGTCTTCGGCGTCACTCGCAGCATCCATTTGCGCCAATAGACGCTCAAACGTCTGCTTGTGCTCTTCGGTGATGTGCTCGGTGGCACGCTGGGCCGCAAAACCAAAGACCAGCGCCCGCAGCTCGTAAATTTCGAGCATTTCCCGCACTGAAATCTGGCGAACAAAAACACCGCGGTTGGGCACTGCGGTGACGAGGCCCAGACCCGTCAGAATACGAATAGCCTCGCGGATAGGACCCCGGCTGGTGCCCATGTGCAAAGCCAGTGCCGCCTCGTTCAGGCGGTCGCCGGGCTTGTGCTCACCGGCGTATATCAGGCGCTTGAGCTCGTCTGCAATGGCGCGCGACAAGCCTTGATCTGCTTTTTCATTCAATGGTGGCATGTGTTTCGACGTTGATGGACATGGGGTGACTCACGCTGGTCAAGCGCATTTGATGGTATCACCCAGCCCCTTTTCGCCTTTCAAAATAGTATGCCAAACAAGTAAAAGTGTTGCCTATGCACAAAGAAGTGTTAACACTCTGAGCTAACATAGCCGACACTAAATCTGTCCGATACACAGCCGTTTCACTCCAAAGCCCCAAGATGCCCCACATGCCTGCCTCCCCTGCCCTGGCGCGTTTTCGCGTGATCGACCTGACCCAGGTGCGCGCTGGCCCCACGGCCTGCCGCCAGCTCGCCGATTGGGGCGCTGACGTGATCCAAGTCCAAATGCCCGAACACATGCGCGGCGACGACACGCTGGGCGGGCAAGATGGCTCGGACTACCAGTACACCCACCGCAACAAGCGGTCCATCACGCTCAACCTGAAAGAGCCCGAAGGCATTGCAGTGCTCAAGCGCCTGATTGCCGGTGCCGACGTGGTGGTGGAGAACTTCCGGCCTGACGTGAAATTTCGCCTTGGCATTGACTATGAAACTTTGAGCCAGGACAACCCAAAGCTTGTTTACGCCAGCATCTCCGGTTTTGGCCAGACCGGCCCGTTGTCCCAGCGACCCGGGTTCGATCAGATTGCGCAAGGCATGGGCGGGCTGATGTCGGTGACTGGCATGGCCGAACAAGGCCCCATGCGCGTGGGCATTCCGATTGCCGACCTGTGCGCCGGCATCTTTGCAGCGCAGGGCATTCTGGTGGCATTGCTGGAACGCGAAGCGTCTGGCAAGGGCCAGTGGCTGCATACCTCGCTGCTGGAGTCCATGGTCTACATGATGGATTTCCAGACCTCGCGCTGGTTGATTGATGGCGACGTGGCCAAGCAGGCCGGCAACTTTCACCCCACCAGCATCCCCACCGGGGTCTACAAGGCGCGCGATGGCTACATGAACATTGCGGTGTTTGGCTCCAAAATATGGGAGCGTTTTTGCGATATTTTGGGTGCGCCCGAATGGGTCAGCGACGAGCGCTACAAAGACAAGCAGGGCCGTTCGGTGAACCGCGACAGCCTCAACGCCGAGATCAACCGCCGCCTCGCCGAACAAGACCGCCGCTACTGGATAGAGCGCCTGAACGCCGGCGGCGTGGCCTGCGGCCACATCAACAACCTGCAGGAAGTGTTTGCCGAGCCGCAGGTACAGCACTTGGGCATGGTGAAAGACGTGGTGTCAGTTCACCAGGGACCCCAGCGCCTGGTGGGCCAACCCATGACCTTGGAGCGCACACCCAGCAGCATCGCCCGCGCCGCGCCGCGCCGGGGTGAACACAGCGAAGAAATATTGACTGAGCTGGGCCTGAGCACTACCGACCTGGCGCGCATGAAATCCACCGGAGTTTTTTAATGTCTGAATCTGCATCCACTGCCCCTGCAGCACCCAATTACCAATCGCCCACCCAGCGCATGCAGGTCTGGCTGGAAGACACCACGTTGCACATTCGCTTCAACAACCCGGCGCGGCACAACGCTTTGTCGGTCGATATGTGGGAGGCCATCCCGCCCCTGCTGGCTCAGGCCGAAACCGATGAGCGGATTCGCCTGGTGGTGTTCTCCGGCGCGGGTGAAAAGGCCTTTGTCTCGGGCGCCGACATCACTCAGTTTGAAGACATGCGCGCCGCGCGTGAGGCAGTGACGCGTTACGAAGAGATGGCCGAGAACGCGCTGATGGGCATCTACAACTTCAGCAAGCCCACGCTCTCGGCGATTCGTGGTTTTTGCATCGGCGGCGGGGTGAACGTGGCCATCAGCTGCGACATCCGCATTGCTTCCGCTGACTCGGTTTTTTCCATCCCCGCCGCGCGCCTGGGCCTGGGCTACCGCTACTCGGCCATGAAGAATCTGGTCGATCTGATTGGCCCCGGCGCGGCCAAAGACCTGTTTTTCACCGCCCGAAAAATTGACGCCGCAGAAGCCAAAGATTTGGGCCTGATCTCGCGCGTTTGTGCGCCAGACCAGCTACCCACCCTGCTGGCCGAATACACGTCTGCGCTGGCCGCCAATGCGCCCATCACGGTGCATGCCGGCAAAGCCATCACCGCCCAGATCCTCAAGCCATCTCCGGAATTGGACATGGCCCTGTGCCAACAGTTGATACAAGGCTGCTTTGCCAGCGCAGACTACGCCGAAGGCCGCAAGTCTTTCATGGAAAAACGCAAACCCGTGTTCAAGGGGAAATAAAGATGAGATCTCACTGGATGCAAATTGACGGCGGCCACACCACGCTGACGCTGAAAGAGACACCCCAACCCGAGCTCGGCCCGCATCAGGTGCTGATCCGGGTGCGCGCCGCTTCTTTAAACCGGGGTGAGTTCATCACCGCCCACGGCCTGCACAAACCCGGAGCACCCAAGGCCGTTGGCATGGAGGCTGCGGGCGAGGTGGTGCGCTGCGGTAGCGGTGTCAGCCTCAAGCCGGGCGACGCCGTCATGGGCCGATGCGCGGGTGCCTTCGCAGAATTCGCCCTGCTGGATGAGCGCGAGTC
>JANPAZ010000212.1:0-3186 GCA_031430225.1 Rhodoferax sp.
CAACGAACACGGTGCCTATACGGCGCGTGGCGTCCATGGCCAGGCGATTTATGTCGATCCCAAGGCCGCTATGGTGATTGCGCGCTTTGCGTCGCACCCAGTGGCGAAGAATGCGGTGTTTGACCCCACCTCGCTGCCCGCCTACCACGCGCTGGCCAGGCATTTGATTCTGAATGGTTGATGAAATGGGGCTAATGCCCACGTAGAACATGCTTAGTTAGCTATGTAAAAAATAGCACTTTTCACGTGCCTCCAAGGGGCGATGCACATTGGCGTCACCTATTCGACGGTATATTTGCCCGGTTAGTCAGCCCCCTCAATCAATGGAGTCTTTTCATGATGTCAATCCTTGGTACCCTTTTCGTCGGTCTTGTCGTTGGGTTCATCGCCCGTGCCGTCAAGCCGGGGGATGACAAGCTGGGCTGGATCATGACGGCGCTGTTGGGTGTAGGCGGCTCATTTCTGGCCAGCTATGCAGGTGCTGCCATGGGTTGGTACAAGCAGGGCGAGGTGGCCGGCTGGATCGCCTCCATGGTCGGCGCGATGATCCTGTTGGTTATTTACGGGCTGCTCAAGAAGCCCGGAACACCAAACAACCCCTGAACCTGCCCCTACCCGCCGAATCGGCGCCCAAGGCCGGGCGTAACTTCCGTGCGAGGCCTGCGCCCGGCGTATAATGCTGGGTTAGCCCCGTTCCAGCTGTTCGTCTGAAGCTTCTGCGGGGCAGGCGTTCACCCCTTGTCAAGAACCCCGCCCCGTGCGCCAGGTTCGAGGCACCCGGAAAATACGCTCCGGCAAGCTGCTTGCCGGTATTTCTTTAGACCAACACCCGCCCGTGGCAGCCAGAAGCTTGTTGCGGCAATCGGCGTCCCGCCTATCTGCCGGCGCCGCGTTTAAGGACAACACAACATGGCCAAAGAAGAGCTGATCGAGATGCGCGGTAAAGTGAATGAGGTGCTGCCTGATTCACGTTTCCGCGTCACACTGGAAAACGGGCACGAACTGATTGCCTACACCGGTGGCAAGATGCGCAAGCACCACATTCGCATCATTGCGGGCGACGATGTGTCGCTTGAATTGTCGCCCTATGACCTGTCCAAGGGTCGCATCATGTTCCGCCACATCGCTGGTCGCGGCGGTCCAGCTCAGCGTTAATCGGATCTGAGCCGATACCTATTCGGCCTTGATATTCAGGTCTTTCACCAGGCGGCCCCACTTGGTGACTTCGCTTTCAATGTAACGCCGTAGTGCGGACCGGTCCAGATTTGACGTTTCCAGCGACAGCGTCTGAAAACGGTCCTGCACCGATTTGACGCCCAGCGCCTTGTTGATTTCCGAATTGAGCAAATCCAGAACCGCGGGTGGTGTTTTGGACGGCGCAAAGACCGCAAACCAGGTATTGGCCTCAAAGTCTTTGTAGCCCAGTTCGTTCAGCGTTGGTACGTCGGGCAATGCCGGGCTGCGTTTGAGCGACATGACGGCAATCGGGCGTACCTTGCCTGTTTTGGCAAACGGCACAGCGGGTGGCATCGAAGTCGATGCAATGGGTACCTGGCCACTCACGACTGCATTGGTGGCGGCAGCGGGTTGATACGGTACATGGGTTATGTCCACCTTCGCATAGCCACGAAACAGCCATTCAGCCCCCAATTGGGTCGTTGTGCCGTTGCCCGAAGACGCATAGGCCATCTTGCTGGTTCGCGCCAGCGCCAGCAGTTCAGCCAGGTTGTTGGCTTTTACATCGGGGTGCACATACAGCAGGTTGGGCGTGGCTGCCGCCAGCGCCACGGGCTGCAGGTCATTGATGGCGTCGTAACCGGCGTTGGCAAACAAAGTCGGGTTAACAGAGTAGGCCACGCTGTGAAACAGCAGGGTGTAGCCGTCGGCCGGTGCGTTCATCACACCAACAGTCGCAATGTTGCCGCCGGCGCCCGGCTTGTTCTCAACAACGACCGGCTGCCCCAAAGCAGCAGACAACTGCTCACCCAAAACCCTCGCCACAATATCTGTTGAGCTGCCGGGCGCAAAGGCGACTACAAAACGTATGGGTTTTTCGGGAAAAGCCGCCTGGGCTGGCAATGCCATGGATGCAGCGGCCAGCAGGCCAATCACGGTGAGTTTCACGGGCAGACTCCAGAGGAGGGAATCCTCAAGACTAAACCAAAACCGGCCAACCGGCGTTAGTGTGAATCACCGTTTTGCATGGTGCTTTCCCTGATCCTTCAATCCATCAGGAAGTTGCCAGCTGAAAATTTCACGGGGGGTGCTTCGGGGTCAAAGCTCACGCCCGCAGGATCTTTGCCTTCGCTCACGGCCTTCAACTGCTTTTGAAGCAGCCGGCGCAGCATGACAATGCCCATGTCGGACATGGCTAAAAACTCCTCTGAATGCTTGGCAATGTCACCCTGGCTCACCTGGGCCTCATAGTCGCCGGGGTAGGTTCGGCGCTCTGCCTCCGTCAGCTCTTCCCAATACTTGCCATTTCGGGTGGAACGCATCCGCTTGATTTCGCCTTTTTCTTGCACACGCGCCACGTTGTAGATGCGAAAGCTGTGGTCATCGATCGGTAATACCCAACCCAGCATTTCGACCATGCCATGGCGTTTGACCAGCGGGTTGGGGATCACGCGCAGGGTCGGCAAGCCAGCTTCGCTGATGCGGTGCAGGGTTTTGCCGTCGGGCAGCTTGCGCCTTGAGATCGTGCGCACACTGAGTTCGGCGGTTTCCCACTTCACTTCGGGCATCAACGCCATCTGCTCCACAAACTGCGTGCCGCTGAAAGACGAGTGCAGGATCACCACGTGGAAAGGGTCCACCAGGTTCTCGTAATGCTGGAGCCAGTTGCAAGGAATGATCTCTGGACCGCCACCGCCCACACTGCTGTCGTCGGCCTCGAGAAACTCGCCGTCCTCAAACGTTTCCAGGCATTCGTAACGTGGCAGCACGGGTTTCTTTTCGGGTGGCCCCATGTAGGCCCACACCATGCCGTATTGCTCTTGCACCGGGTACCAGGGCTGGCGCACCTTGCCACAACTTTTGGCACCCGATTCAGGTTCACAGGGCTGCTCCACACAATGACCCTGCACATCAAACAGCCAGCCGTGGTAGCAACAACGGATACCGCGTTCCTCGACCCGGCCGTAGTACAGCGAGCTGCCGCGATGGGCGCAATTTGGGTAGACCAGG
>JANPAZ010000213.1:0-7859 GCA_031430225.1 Rhodoferax sp.
ACACCTTTGGTCCTGGCGCTGCATGACCGCATTGCACTGCTTCCGCGCGTTGCGGCTTATCTTCGCAGTGAACGCCGCATCCCGTTCAATGAAGAAGGCATCTTCCGGCGTTATCCGGCGTTGGACGCTTAGGCGGCTTGCTCCATTGAGACCTGTAGGCTGTCCAGGAGTCGTATGGTCAAACAGTGCGGCAGAATAATGAACTGGCTTTCGGCTGCCGTCAGTGCTGAAACGATCGCCGCCCCGTACTGTGAATAGGGAACCCGCACAGCGTGAAGCCAAGGCGCCACCCATGGATTCAGCGGGTTGTCGTCGAAGCCCACAAATACGATATCGCGACCGCCCATGAGGCCCGATTCTGCCGCCCGCCGATTGGCACCATAAGCAATCAGATCGCTTGTACAGAAAACGGCTTGCGGCCTCTTGGCCTGCGCCAACATCCGGGCCATTCCGTCATAGCCGATCTGCAGGTGTTCTGTTCCCTGGGCAGTCTGAACCCTGGATGCCGGCAATTTCAGTTTGTGTTCCGCGAGAGCTCCTTTGAACCCGTCGACGCGTTGCGCGGTGGCGGATGAGGTCAATCGACCATGGATGAGCCCGACGGTGGTGAAATTCTCCTGGGCCATCCAATCTGCCACTTCTGCCCCGGCCGCAAAGTTGTCAATCCCTACGAAGCGCTCACCGTCAAGTGGCACCGGAGAGCGCCTGTTCACGAAAACCAGTGACTCGCCGGATGCGATAAAGCTTCGAAGTACCGGACTGTCGACCGCGCCAAGCAGTACCAGACCCCGCGCATATTGCGCCCGCATTTCAAGCAGATACTCATCCTGCAATTCCGGGCGCTCGTGGGTATCGCACAGGACCATGACATAGCCCGCGCCACGCAAGGCAACCTCCGCCGCAGCAGCCATGGCCGCCATGGAGGGGTTGGCAAGGTTGGCGGCCAGCACCGCCACCAGGCGACTCTCGCCCCGACGCAACGCGCGCCCGGCGCCGAGGGGCCTGTAACCAAGCTCTTCAACCGCCTTCTGCACTCGACCGATTGTTTCTGCAGAGGCCTTCTTGGCCACTCCGTTGATCACGCGCGAAACAGTAGCAATAGATACATCTGCGCGCTCGGCCACTGCGGAGATCGATACAGCCAGGCCGGTTGCAGCCCGTTTGTTTGTTTGTTTGGATTGGAGGTTTTGCATTAGGGATAACTCTAGCTTGCACATTATCAGGACATTGACTAAAGTGAGGGTAAACGTTTTCCCTAATTTTCCCACTCACCATTCCAGTCACTCGAAGGAGACAGCGATGTTCATCAGGAAAGTCCTCAAAACCCTGGCTGCCGCTGCAGCCGCCATCACTTTCAGCCACGCGTCGGCGCAGGAAATCGTGGTCTGGCATGACCTGGGCGACAACGGGATCAAATGGTTCCAGGCCATGGGCGCGGAGTTCGCCAAAAGCCGCCCCGGCGTCACCGTCAAGTCGATCAGCTACCCGACTGACCAGTGGTTCGGCCGCTCGATTTCAGCACTCAATACCGACACTGCGCCAGACCTGCTGTTCAACAACTACGAACGCGTGATCCGTGTGGCCGACCAGACCGGCAAGCTCATGGACCTCAAACCCGTGCTCGCGTCCGTCGCTGACAAGTCCTTCCTGACCGATGACGACCTGCGCGTGGCCACCCATGGCCCCAAGATGATCATCCTGCCGATACAGCGTGTACAGATGGGTTTTGGCGTGCGCAAGAGCTGGCTCGACAAGGTGGGCGAGAAGTTCCCGGCCACCTGGGCGGACGTCCAACGCGTGGCGGTCAAGTTCCGCGACAACGACCCCGACGGTGACGGCAAGGCCAACACCTTCGGCATGGCCCTGGAAGCCGCCAAGCCGCGCGACCTGATCCATATGATCGACTTGTTCATGTTCGGCTCGGGATTGCGCAACACGCTGGTCGACCCCAGCGGCAAAGTGGTGATCGACGAACCGGCGCGGGCCAAGGTGCTGGAGGAGGTACTCAAGGCGTTCACCGAGTACAAATACGTCGCGCCCGACACCATCAACCATTCCTTTGGCGAGATGTACCAGGTGATCGAAGGCGGCAAGGCCGGCATGTTCCGTGTCGGCGACTGGAACGTCAAGAAATGGGACGGCGCAGCGGTGCTCAATGGCGACTTTCTGGTCGGCCCGTGGCCAGCCTTCGACGGGCGCAAGAATTCGGTGGTGATCGGCGGGATGCGTGGCGTGGCGGTGCCCGAGAATTCACCCAACAAGGCAATCGCAGTGGAGTTCGCGAAGTTCATGCTCGGCAAACCGGCGCAACAGGCCTCGCTGGACAACGTCGGCTCGGGCGTTCGCAAGGACCTGGACCTTTCGGCCCTGTCGGAGCGCCAGCGCTATTTCGCGCTGGCCAACCACAACCTGTCGGCTTACGACTTTCCTGAATCCATCCATCTCTGGTACCCCGAGCTGGAAGCCGCCTACCACCGCAAGTTGCTTGGCGCGCTGGCCAAGCCACCCGCAAACTGGAAAGCCTTCATTGCCGAGACGGCCGGTGAAATGCGCGAACTCCAGGTCAAACTGGCAGCCAAGAAGTAAGGCTGCGGGAGATCATGGCCAGCGTCGAACTGCAGGATGCGCAGCTGCGCGGAGAAATGCGCACCGCTGGGCGCAGAAACATGGGTCACATTCAAGGTGGGTGCTTGCGAGCTGGTCGCGCGTTGTCCGGCAAGCTTCGCATTGAAATCCGGCGCACCGATCCAGGTTCATCTGGCACGCGACCACATGCATTTGTTTGACGCCACTCTCGGGACTGCGTTGCGATGAACGCAACCGCAATGGTGGAACAGCGCGCAGCCCTGGTTCGGTTTGATCCGCCACGTTCACCGCCTATTGGCATCTTCTGGCTGTTTGTCTTGCCATTCGCTGCACTGACGGCTGTGTTTGGCGTGTGGCCGATCATCCTGTCGATCCAGACTTCGTTCACCGCATCAGCCAGCGCCCTCAAGCCCAACCCGACCTGGGTTGGCTTTGCCAACTACGTTTCCATCTTCGCCGATCCGGTGTTCGTCGCGTCACTCTGGCGCACACTTCTCTACACCGCCCTTGCCGTGGTGAGCACCATTGCATTTGCGTTGCTCTATGCACTCCTGCTCAACTCGACATTGATTGATCGGGGACGGACATGGTTCAAGCTGGCGATTTTTCTGCCAGTGGTGACGCCCGACATTGCTGGCTATGTCGTCTGGCGATGGCTGTATGACCAGAGTTTTGGCGCCATCAACATGGCTCTTTCGTCAATCGGGATTCCCGCATTCGGCGGACTGGCGTCAACGTCTTCCGTGCTTCAGGCAGTACTGATCGCCGAGCTTTGGCATCATGCCGGCTTTTACGTGGTGATCTTTCTGGCCAATCTGGCCTTGTGCGACAAAGGCCAGATGGAAGCGGCGGACATTGACGGTGCCAACGCCTGGCAAAAGCTGTGGCACGTCGTACTACCGCAGCTCAAGCCCGCGTTGCTGGTCAACAGTGTGTATGCCCTGATTCAGTACCTCAAGACATTCACCGTGGTGGCGGTCATGACCAAAGGCGGCCCGAATGACGCCACCAACTTCCTCAGCTATTACGCCTATCAACTGTTTGACCAGGGTCGATATGGCGAGGCCACGGCCATGGCCAGCGTGCTGTTTGCCATCGTGATCGTGTTCGCGGCCGGCCTCATGCGCCTGCAACAGGGCGGAAAGCAGGCCTGATCCCCATGCACACCGCACCTGCCTGGCTCAAAGTACCTGCCTACTGCGTGGCGGTACTGATCAGCGTTATCTGCCTGTACCCCTACTTCTGGATGCTGGTGAGTGCCTTCCGCTCCAGCCAGGCCATACTTTCATCGCCGCTTCGCCCATGGCCAGAGAACATATCCTTCGGGGTGCTGCGCGAGATCGCCGTGCTCGGCGGAACACCCTTGTGGCGTTACGCGCTGAACTCCATTGTGATCACCACCACCTCCACCGTTTTAGGTATTCTGGTGACTGCGCTGGGGGCCTACGCGCTTGTACGCCGCCCCGACTTCTGGTTCTTCCGTCTTTTGAGGATGGGGTTCATGGTGACCATCATGTATCCCTACATGTTGCTGGTCATTCCTGTTTATATCGTGATGTACAAGCTGGGCTTGCTGGGCAGTTACAGCGGGATCATCCTGTTTCTGGCGCTGGGGCCGATCCAGTTCTTTCTGTTCGAACAGTTCTTCCGCACGATTCCCAAATCCATTCTGGAGGCGGCCGTGATCGACGGTGCCAGCGAGGCAAGGATTCTGTTTTCTGTGGTGATGCCTCTGGCCATGCCAGTGGTGGCCACCGCATCCATCATTACCTTCCTCCTCAACTGGGCACAGTGGCTCCCGGTCATGGTGGTATCCAAGTCGCCAGACACCTATACGCTGCCCGTCGCGCTGATGAACATCAACGGTGAGCTGGGTGTGAACTTCCAGGGAATCATGGCACTGTCCGTGCTGACGACCATACCTGTCACCCTCTTCTTCCTGGTGGCGCAACGCCGTGTCATGTCCGGCATGACGGCAGGCGCCGTCAAAGGTTGAACGCGATATGAAATCGATGTCTTCTGAACATTTCGTCTCGGATTCAAAGCTGCAGGCCGGTATTGCCGCTGCCCGGGATCGAACTCTGGGCTGGTATCAAACCATACAGGTGATCGGCCTGCCTTCCGGCGTCATGCGCATCAGCGCTGCCCATGACCCGGTGCAATGGCCCGGCATGTTGCTGCCTGGCACCTACAACGGGCTAATGGGTGCAATGCTGATTGGCGGCATGGCGGATGTCGGCGCCAAACGACAGGCCAGCCTGGCCAACTGGTTGATCTCACAGAGACTGCAGGATGGCCGGTTCAGGATTTCGGGCATGCTTGACGATGCAGTTTTCAAAAAACCTGATCTTGCCGAAACCTGGGGCTACATTGACTTTCACGTGACCAACTACAGCCTGGGGGCCCTGGAATTTGTGGCGCCTGATGCGACACCTCATCTGGCATTCGCCGAAAGGTTTTTGGATCCGCAATATCTGAAGGCCTGGCTGGCAGAGCGTGACTTGCGGGACCCTTGGCTTGAGGGTAACAACATCGTCAATTTAGGCAGCTTTCTGTTGTTGCTGGGCCAACATCAACCTGCGCGCGCGCCGGAAGCAGAGGCTGCCATGCAGGTCCTGTTTGACTGGCACGACCGGCTCCAGGAACCTTCGACCGGTTTCTGGGGCGTAGGGCAGCTCTCCGACCCGCTGCGATTGCTTCATGCCATGGCCGGATCCATGCACAACTTCCATCTTTGGTACATCACTGAGCGGCAGCTACCGCATCAGGACAAGGCGGTTGACTACTGCCTGACACAGCCGCCACGTGTGCACAGCGCCTGCATTGATGTGGACCTGGTGGATTTGCTCGTACACGCCTTTTGGCAGATTGACCACCGGCGCGACGAGACGCAGCAATGGCTTCGTGCACTGTTGCCAGAACTGCTGGCCTTCCAGAACAGCGATGGCGGTTTTCCCGACGTGCTGAACGGAGCTGGCGTTGCGCCCCGCAAGCAGGATGGCTGGGTGCGCGGCTATGAAGAACCACAAGGCTTTTCCAACACCTTTTCAACCTGGTTTCGCTGGATCGCCATTGCCATGATCTCCGAGTGCCTGTGGCCGGGCTGGGCCCCGTTTGCAGGCCGCTGGAACTTCCGCACAATGCCGGGCATTGGCTATTGCAAGCGGCCAGCCTCCATTGCACCCGAGGGTTGATTGGATGACATTGAACACAGAGGGGGTCGACCCATTCGCGCATCTGCATGATGAGAACTATCTCGGCCCATACAACCAACTGACGATTGGCCATGAAACCCTGCTGAGCACGGGCGGACGCACCGTGGAATCACTGAATGGTGAGTGGCATTTCACGCTCGATCTGTTCGATGAAGGTTTGCGCCAGAAATGGTATGCCGATACGCCAATGCCGGCGTCCACATGGCCCAAGCCCAGAGATTACGACGCTGGCCAGGGTGAAACGCTCAGTGTCCCAAGTTGCTGGTCGATGCAGCGACCCGAATGGCGCCACTTTGAAGGTGGCGGTTGGTACACCCGAATTCTTCAGCATGTGCCGGATACAAGTCGGCCACGCACGGTCCTGCGCATCGGTGGCGCCAACTATCAGGCGCGCATCTTCCTCAACGGGATATTCCTTGGCACCCATCTGGGCGGCTCCACCCCGTTTTGTGTTGAGCTGACCAGTCATCTTCAACCGGGCCCCAACCGGCTGCAAGTACAAGTGGACAACCGTCGAGAGCGCCAACGCGTGCCAATGAACCATTTCGACTGGTTCAACCACGGCGGCATTTACCGGGAGGTGGAGCTGCTGCAACTGCCGGATGTTTACATTCGCGATGCGTCAGTGCAACTCATCCCCGACGGCAGTTTCTCAAATTTGGTTGTGGACATTTCATTGTCAGCCGCGGTCGATGCCATGGTGACGCTGGAGATTCCGGAACTCGACCTTTTAGCCGGCATTGCCATAACGGCTGGCAAGGCACGCTGCGAGATTTCAGCGCAGCTGCAACTGTGGTCGCCCGCCAACCCACACCTCTATGCCGTGAAGTTTCGATTGGGTCAGGACGAAATTGCGGAGGCCATCGGATTTCGGGAGATTCGCACCCAGGGTCAGAGCATCCTTCTCAATGGACAACCGCTGTATCTCAAAGGCATCTGCGTGCATGAAGATGATGTAAAGCTTGGCAAAGTCTCCACCGAAGCCGATGTGAGGCAGCGCTTTGCTGATGCGCGTGAGCTGGGCTGCAACTTCCTGCGCCTGTCGCACTACCCGCACCATGAGCACGTGGCGCGCATTGCCGATGAACTGGGGTTTCTGCTGTGGGAAGAGATTCCGGTTTACTGGGCGATCGACTTCAACAATCCAGTGACGCTGATTGACGCAAGCAATCAAATGCTGGAGTTGGTCCGGCGCGACCGAAATCGGGCCAGCGTGATCATGTGGGGCGTGGGTAACGAGAATGAAGACAGCGACGCCCGCCTTCATTTCATGCGGCATCTGGCGACCATCACCAAGGCCGCCGACCCGACCCGACTGGTCGGTGCGGCCTGTTTGATCAACCGTGAAAAATTCTGCATTGAAGACCGACTGACCGATCACATTGATGTCATTGGTATCAACGAATATTTCGGCTGGTACGAGCCTGATTTCTCAGGGCTGAAGCGCCTACTGGGCTCTTCAACGCCCGACAAACCGGTAATCATTAGCGAAACAGGAGCCGACGCAAAGGCCGGCCACCATGGCCGACCCGACGAATTTTTCACGGAAGAATGTCAGGCCCATGTTTACGAACAGCAGATCGCCTATCTGGCTGAAGCGCCCTATGTCTGTGGCCTGACGCCTTGGCTGCTGTATGACTTCCGCTCGGAGCGCCGCCAGACCGTATTCAATCAGGGCTTCAACCGCAAGGGCCTCATCGCAGAGGACAAAAAGACCCGCAAGAGCGCCTTTTCTGTTCTGGCACGGCACTACAACGGCATGCCTTGACCCGCGTCAATACGCAGACCGCCCATGGGCCTATGCTGAGGCTTTACTGTTTGCATAAGGAAAACCATGTCGCACTACCACGCCGTTGTCTGGCTTGATCATTCTGAAGCCCATGTCATGCATATCGCACCGGATGATGTGGAGAAATCAGTCGTTCACCCGTCCAAGCCCCACCAGAGGCTGCACTCCAAGAGCGGCACAGTCGGTGCAGGACGCAAGGCCGAAGACGACCACTACTATCACGCCATCGTCGAGGCACTCAAGGGGGCCGAAGAGATTCTGGTCGTCGG